>JBFHPA010000138.1:0-6175 GCA_041592955.1 Pontiella sp. | reverse complement strand
TTGCTGATATAAACACTGCCGTTCAGACGGTCGGTATAGGCTCCGCTGGCTGCATAGGAGGCTTCTTCCTGATTGCCGCCTAGAAACGATGCGCCCTCGATAGTGAGGGCATTCGCCTTATACATGTGAAGACCGCTATAACCCGTGCCGCCGATATAGGTGCCTTCGACAAGTTTCCATGAGCCCGAAAATCCGAAGGCCCAGCTCTCAAATTGCGAGCCGGTAATGGCGTTGTCGTGAGTTCTTTGCCAACGCGCCCGCAGATCGACGGAATATCCGGTTAGGCTTGAAACGTCGGGGTCGTCCTGACCGATAATGGTGGTGAGAATTCCGTCACCACTGTAGCTGTCCCGATCCGAAACCTCGTAGATGCGGCCACGTAGGTTGTTGTTGAGATATAGGATGGGTGCGGGCGTCATCTCACCACGCTGGTATGAGGAGTCGCCATCTGACACCGTTGAGTTCTCAAACTGTGTCTCATCCCGGGACCATCGGTCATCTCCGTAAATCTGCGAGACGTTGTCATGGCTCCATCGTTGCACATTCTCGTCGCGGTTCATGCGATACTGACCGCCCCATTTTAAGCGGCCATTACCTTCATCGGGTTCCGGGATAAGCATTTGTGCCAAAGCGCAGTGTGCCAGACATACGGCGGATACCAACGATATGTAGAGTTTCATTCCAATTTCTCCCTCATCCCCAAAACGGATCCATACGCCTGCAGGGCTGCTTGCCACAGGCGACTTGCTTTTCCATGTTCTGATTCTCTTTTCCAGTATCCAGCCGGACCCGAAGGCCGGTTCCGGCGTTTCGGGCGCCAATTACGTGCGTCCGCTATGGACCGTCAAGCTCTGTGCAGAAGAGGCCGGTATTTATTCCTTATTTATTCCCCGGCTGCAAAACGCACAACGCACCGCATGAGAGTGCGCAAAGAGAAGCTCACTCAATTCTCCTATATGCTATTGTGTCCGCCCGGGGATTCTGACGCAAAACGCTTTCTAGAATTGCGAAAACATCCGGATCGTCATGGATCCCGTATGTGTTCAGATCACAGCCGATCCAGCGCTATCAGACGTCAATATCATACATGCGAAGGGATGATGGAGCTGGTCGATGCCACACGCGCTGGATGGGGCCGATGATGTATGACTACCGGAACCGGAACTGATTACTGATTCTTGACCGGGCATTCCTGCACAAGGGGTCTCCTGCGAAAACGGACGAATGGACTTGGGATGCCTTTAAAAAAGGTCCAGGGGCCGGATTTCTCCAGCCCCTGAAGGGCGGTGAGGGCCGCCCAAGGCGATACATCCTTTACCGGGGTGCATCGCCTCCGCTTATGGTGTCCACGGAGCAGTTATACGATAGAACTGCTGGGTAGGTGCCGTGGAGTTGGTCTGCCAGTTGACCGGGCCGATCACGGTGCTGCCCACATCAACCCAGCTGTTGCTGATCACCAGATTCGTAGTGCTCTGCATCTGGTAGGTGATGTTGCTTTGAGCATTCCACTCGACCTGCGCAACCGTGTTGGCGTTCGTGAAGAACAGGTTGGTGATCGTAATGTCGGGTGAAGGCTCCGGTTGATAGATCTCGACCAGATAGTCTTCGACCTCACCTTCCGTTGCCCCTCCGCCCGGTGACAGTCCACCGGCACTGCTCAGGCGGAACCGGGCATAGTTCGTACCCAGCGCCGAATTGACCGGAACCGTGAAGGACAGGGCATTGGCACCGGGGTTCAGAACCGTTGCGTTGAAGATCTGCTCACCGACACTGTCTCCCCAGGTTCCACTGCTGTCGAAGTCAACCCATGCATCCAGCGCCCCGTTTCCGATTCCGGAGTTCAGGGACACGTTCACGGGCACATTCGATCCGCGAATCAGTGTTGCACCGATCGATACGCCGTCTTCATCGTCGAATATGGCAAGGTCGTCACCGTCCGCTAAGGTGCTGGGTTGACCGTCCAGCTCGGCATCGATCCGTGCTCCGAGGAAGAAGTTTGTGAGGATCACATGCTTCGCCCCGACACTGGCACTCAGCGTCGGGTAGGTTGGATCGGGCGCATCGCCCCAATCAAACACATCCCCTTCCTCGCCGGACAGGGCAAACGCCAGTTCCAGCGATGTCAGCGGATCCGTGAAACGCGGGTGCAACGGATGGTCGTAGTGGAGGTCATCCCAGTATGGTATACCATGATTCCAGAAGACCGCATCGTCCTGGAACGCATCGGGGGTCGTCTTCCAGCCAAATTCGAAGCTCCCGGCTCCGTCGTAGGTGTACGACACCACCAGCCAGTAGATATTGCCCTCGACCTGAATGAAGGATTCGTGCGGCAACGGATAGAAGTCGAACTGGTAGATGTTGAAGTCACCAGGGAAGGTCCAGTTCGGAGTGCCCGGATCATGCCACCATTCTCCTGAACCCGTATAGATCAGGCCCGCCGTGTATTGCATCGGCGCGAATGTCTTTGACCAGAGCATCGTGCCGGGACGGCTGTAGGGTATGCCATCCGTGCCTGCCGTAATATCGCTCCAGATCTCGATGTTAAATATCAGGCCGTCGGCGCCTTCCGGCGGCAGGATGTCATTCTTGAACGAACCCCAGATATGGATGTCTGTGATCGGTCCGCTGGCCGTGCACTCAAAATCATCACCTAACTGGGTGCCGGTCATATTGACATCAACGCCTTCCGCCCCTTGTTCTGGGATTTTCAGCCATTTAAGGTCTTCGAGGTAGATGGGATAGTCTTCGACCTCGCCGTTCGGTGCAAAACCGCTGTAACCCAGGCCCGTCTGCGTACTGATACGGAACCGCGCGAAGGTGTTCTGGTTGGTCGCCCAGTTTGGTACCGAGAAGTAGACGTTATTGAGCCCGGCTGCAACCGGTTGATTGTTGATGATCTGTTCCGATGCATCCGCCCAGTCACCGTCGGCATTCCAGTCGATCCATCCCTGCAGGATACCCCCTGCGCCGGTCACGGTCACCTGGATTGTGGCAGGCGAACCGGAGATCAGTGCGGTCGTGAACACCACACCGTCTTCGTCGGGCAGGCCGTTGGCGTCATCCCCGTCGGCAAAGGGTGTCGGCTGTCCGTTCGATTCGTTGTCGATCTGGTTCCCCAGATAGAGACCCGAGAGGACATGACGGGCGCCGTTGCTTGCCGACAGTGTCGGATAAGGTATCGGTGCGTCGCCCCAATCCAGCAGGGGTTCTTCGATCCAGACCTCGAGGTCCTCGACCTCGCCGTCCTGTGCCGGGCCGCCCGTCGGCAGCAGTGCGCCTCCGCTGTTGATACGGAAGCGGGCAAAGGTTGATCCAATCGCAGCGCCGATGGGCACATTGAAGCTTATAATCTGAGGTCCCTGAGGCAGCATCCCGCCCTGAATCTTCTCTCCTGCGTCGGTCCAGTCGCCATCGGCATTAAAGTCGATCCAGGCGTCCACCCAGGCCTGTCCGGCACCTGAACCTCCCATACCATCGTCGACCGTAATGGTGATGCTGTTGGCGGTACCTGCAACCAAGGCCGCTGGAATCACGATTCCGTCCTCGTCGTCATTGCCGTCGAGCATGTCATCGCCCTTGGCATTCGGGTCCGGTTGACCGTCGGGTTCGGCATCGGGCTGGTCCGTCTGTGAGCCGTCGTCGAAGTAGGGGGCTCCGGCCACAATGTTGTGGTGCGCGCCATTATCCGCGAGCAACGTCTGATAGTCACCCGGACCGGTGCCCTGCGCTCCGTCCGGAGCATCGCCGAAGTCATACTGCTCCGGTTCTCCGGGCTCACCGTTGATGATGAAGGCGAGATCGAGCGAGTTGCTGTAGATCGGATCGCGCAGCTCGTTCCACAAAGCCGGATCGATTGGTTCGTCCTGCCAGACGGCATCGTCGTTGAAGTGCGGCGAGCGCGACGTCTTCCAGCCCCACATGCCGAATTGGCTCTGTACCGAAATATCGAGCCAATAGATCGTGCCGTTGGTTTGGTAGTAGGCTTCTTCTGGTGGAATCACGACATCATAGCGGAAGTAGTTTGTATGGTTGGGTGTTTCCCATTGTCCCGTGTTCGGGTCATACCATCCCTGCCAGGAGGGTTCTTCCGGAATCGGGTCGGGCACCAGCCAGCCGGCGGGGGGATTGAGCGGATCGATGTCCCATTCCATCAGCAGTTCTCCGGGATGGCTGAATGCAACGCCCTGGTCATTGGTCGGCACATCGGTGTGAATGCTCAGGTGGATGTTAGTGATCCCCTGGAAAGGATGCTGTTCTTCGAACTCGTCAAGGAACCACGATCCCCAGAAGGTAATATGCGTAATGAGCCCGTTCGAAGTGCACAGGAAGTCGTCGGCCAGGACCTTTTGCAGCTGGAACTCCTCGTCAAAACATGCCCGTACATCCCATCCATCGGGATCGGGATACTGAGGCCAATGCATTTTATGGGGATCGACGTTGTCCGGTTCGATCCACACCTCATAGTCCTCCACTTCACCGTCGGTAGCGCCGCCGACCGGTCCGAGTCCTCCATTGGTGCTGAAGCGGAACCGGGCATACGTCTGTCCAAGGGTTGCCGACGCAGGCACGTTAAAACTCAGGCTGTTTATGGCCCATAGTCCCGCGATCGCTTGGCTGGTGAAAATCTGCTCACCGGCATCCCACGCGCCGTTGCCATTGAAGTCGAGCCATGCATCCAGCAAACCTCCAGCCGAAGCCGTAACATCGATCGTAGCCACTTGGCCTTGTTGAATGAGCGACGTAAAGACGACACCGTCCTCGTCACCCGGCGGCATGAAGATGCCTGCAAAATTAATGTTGGCATCGTCGCCCAGTGCATTTAGATCAGGCTGCCCATCCGGTTCACCATCCACCCCGCGGCCGAGATAAACGGCGGGATTGATGGTGTGGTTGGCGCCGTTGTTAGCGGCCAGCGTCTGGTAGTTCGCATCGGGTGCATCGCCCCAGTCGATTGGTATGTCTTCTTCAATATAAACCTCATAATCCTCTACTTCTCCTTCTTCAAAGCTTGGGCCGAAAGGAGGAAGCGCTCCGCTTAGATTATAGCGGAAGCGCATGTAGTTTTGTCCGAGAATGCTGACGTTCGGCAAGGTGATGAAGAGCGGATTGAGACCTGGGCCAACAGGGCCGCTATAGATCAGATCATTCGGTCCGTTCCAGTCGCCGTTAACGTCGGCATCAAGCCACACATCGAGCCAGCCGGCTACAGACACCGTCACGTCAATCTGCGTGCCTTGTCCGGAGGTCAGTGGTGGATAGAAGGTAACGCCGTCCTCGTCATCCGGAAAGCCGGCGATGTCATCGCCTGTAGCGGTGACGTTCGGTTGCCCGTCTTGCTCCGGATCGATCGCAACACCCATCTGAATTCCCTGTACAGCAGGATGGCGCGCGCCGTTGACTGCCAGTGTGGTGGGATAGGGTAGCGGGGCATCGCCCCAATCCTCTAATTGGGCATATAGCCTGCCTCCGATTGCGAAGGCGAAAACAAGTGCCAGCGCGAGGCTGGCGAATGGTGCTCGAGCTTTCATGGTCTCTCCCCCGTTTAGCCGTTTCCGGCTGGTTAAGATCCTCGGGACTCCATGCTGTTTTCCCTTGTCCCGTCAACACGGTAGATAACGCCGTCCAGAAAGCTTGTCCAGAACTAATCCTTAAAAACCTTATATGTATATAAGAGTATCATTAAACACATGCTTATGAAGAGTTTACACATAAAAAAACCAGCGGCTGGAATTATCCGGCCCCTGGAAAACGTGAAAAATGAGAATAGCTTTATTTACTAGATAATAATGTCGCTTTTGCCGCCTCTGAGTTCATCGGGCGTAACGATTTTGGAGGCCTGTTCCTGCTGATACTTGACCATGTCGTCCTGCAGCTGCTTTACAGCGGCGTTGATGGCGTCCGAAAATTTTTCAACGGCCTCCTCAAGCGTGGTCGCTTCGATCTCCCCGGAGATGGGAAGCGCGCCGCCGGGCGTCATGATATTGGTGGTGGCCGAAAAGGTCGGCTTGCGGGACTCGTCTTCGGAGCCGTCGAGCTTGATCGGCGTCAGCTTGCGGATGCTGCCGACCTTCAGGTCGGTGATGTTTTCCTCTTTCCAGAGGTTGGCGCCGTCGATCTTGATGTTTTCGAGTGATTGTTGTTCAGCCATGGGATTACCTTTCTACGTTTAAAAAAT
>JBFHPA010000137.1:0-6178 GCA_041592955.1 Pontiella sp. | reverse complement strand
CCGTGCTGTAGCCGGGGGCGCTGACCCCAGCCGCGCTGTAGCCGGGGGCGTTGACCCCGGACATTTCCCATGGTGGGGCTGGATTGCGCTGGCGCTGGGCGGGCACTTCTGGATTCTGGCGTGGACACGGCAGGCCTGGTTCGAACCGTTTCAACTCTACACCTTTACACCGCAGTGGCTTTGCTACATCGTCACCGTCAACGCGCTCACGTGGCGGTGCAGCGGGCGATGCCTGCTGACGCACGACACAAAATTTTTCCTTTGGCTTTTTCCGGCAAGCGCCGCGTTCTGGTGGTTCTTCGAATATCTCAACCGCTTCGTGCAAAACTGGTATTACATCGCCTGCGATGACTTCACGCCGCTTCAATATTTTGCAGCAGCCACCTTATCGTTCTCCACCGTCCTGCCCGCCGTGCTTTCGACCGAGGAGTGGCTGGCGTGCCATCCGCGCAACAGTGCAGGCCTGGAAAAATTTATCCCGATCCGAATCAGCAAACCAAAACCAGCGGCTAGGACACTGCTGGCCGCGTCGGCGGCGGGACTGTTCTTTATCGGCTGGTTCCCCGATCAGCTCTTTCCCCTGCTGTGGGTCGCACCGCTCCTGCTGCTGATGGCATTCAACGCGTTGCAGGGTGGCTCCTTTTTCCCGGAAGTTAAAAGCGGCGACTGGCGGCGTGTCTACCGCTTTTGCCTCGCGGCGCTGATTTGCGGGTTCCTCTGGGAGCTTTGGAACTGGCACAGCCTTGCCAAGTGGGTCTATTCGATCCCGTACGTCGAACGCTTTCGTCTCTTTGAAATGCCGATCCTTGGCTACAGCGGCTATCTCCCCTTCGGCCTCGAGTGCGCCGTTGTTGCAGAGCTGGTTCGAAGACGCCAAAAATGACAATTATGGCTTCGGCGCAACATATATGTCGAATATGTCTCAGCATTAAACGGGGTGGCGAGGAGCGCCGTCATCATAATCCTCTTAAAACCATACACTTAAAACTTAACACTCACTCTCTGGCATACCTCGTGCGTTCATACACGGGCTTTATTTGTTGGTCCCGAAGAACTTGCCTCGCCGTATCGGCGCGGCGGCGGACGGGATCGAGGATGCAACAAACAGGAGAGAGAGAGAATGCTGAAATCAAAATCGGCAGCCGTTCTGGCTGCCTTT
Source organism: Pontiella sp. (assembly GCA_041592955.1). Lineage (GTDB taxonomy): Bacteria > Verrucomicrobiota > Kiritimatiellia > Kiritimatiellales > Pontiellaceae > Pontiella. Next base: position 5,019 of record JBFHPA010000137.1, on the reverse strand, counting down.
GTCGCGCTATTGTGCTCTGCAGGCACGGTATTCGCGGCCGACGGATCCCCCGAAATCGATACCGGTACAACGGCGTGGATGTTAACCTCAACCGGTCTTGTGCTGCTGATGGTTCCCGGACTGGCCATGTTCTACGGCGGCCTTGTCCGCACCAAGAACGTGCTCGGCACCATGATGCACTCCTTCGCCGCGATGGCGGTGGTGGGCGTCCTCTGGATGGTCTGCGGCTATTCCATGAGCTTCGGCTCGAATGTGCTCGGCGGCTGGTTCGGTTGGAACCCGGACTATTTCATGCTCAAGGGCATTGATACCACCATCATGGATGCTGGCATTCCGGAATATGTCTTCGCCATGTTCCAGGGCAAATTTGCCATCATCACTCCGGCGCTGATTGCCGGCGCCTTTGCGGAACGCGTCAAGTTCCGCGGCTACTGTATTTTTATCGCGCTGTGGAGCCTGATCGTCTACAACCCGCTCTGCCACTGGGTCTGGGCGGAAGACGGCTTTCTCTTCCAGAAGGGCGCCATCGACTTTGCAGGCGGCACCGTGATCCATATTTCCGCCGGTGCGGCCGCGCTCGTGGCGGCGTTCTACCTCGGCGCACGCCGCGGTTATCCGAAAACCGCCATGCACCCTAACAACCTCGTTATGACCCTCACCGGTGCGGGCATCCTGTGGGTCGGCTGGTTCGGTTTCAACGCCGGATCATCCGTGGCTAGCGGCCTCGTAACCGCGCAGGCCCTCGCCGTCACCCAGATCGCCGCCGCAGCCGGTGCGCTTTCGTGGATGATCCTCGAAGGGCTTCTCCATAAGAAAGCCACCACTCTCGGCTTTGTTTCCGGCGTGTTGGCCGGTCTCGTCGCCATCACTCCGGCGGCCGGCGCAGTGCAGCCGTGGGGCGCGCTGATACTCGGACTGGTTTCCTCCGTGCTCTGCTACCTCGCCATTGAGATGAAGAACAAGCTCGGCTATGACGACACGCTCGACGTGTTCGGCATCCACGGCGTCGCCGCTCTCTGGGGTGCGATCGGCCTGACCTTCGTGCTGCGTCCCGGCACCATCGACGTGTCCGTGCTGCATCAGCTCTGGGTGCAGGTCGAAGGCTGCTTGGTCAGCCTGATCTATTCCGGTGTCATGACGCTGATTCTGATCGTGATCGTTGAAAAGCTGTTCGGCTTCCGCCTCAGCGAGGCTGAAGAGAAAGCCGGCATGGACCACAGCCTGCACTCCGAGCGCGGCTACGGCATGGTTAACCTGAATTCGTAAAAGAAAGTTTTAAGTATTATGTTTCAAGTTTTAAGCACGCGCCAACAGAGAGCCGGACTTAACACTTAACCACTTAAAACCTAACACTCGAAAAGGAACTTTTAGTTATGAAACTGATTACCGCAATCATACAGGAAGACAAGCTCGACGAAGTGCGCGAAGCGCTCATCTCCGCCGAGATCACCCGCATCACCGTCTCGCGCGTGGATGGCCATGGGCGGCAGGAAGACACCGAAATCTACCGCGGCATTGTCGTGGTGCCCAACCTGATTCCCAAGGTTGAGCTCAAGATCGCCGTCAACGACGAGTTTGTCGACGTCACCGTCGACGCCATCCTCAAATCCGCCCGCCACGGTGCGGACGGCGCGGTCGGCGACGGCAAGATCTTCATCTCCCCGCTTGAAGAGTGCATCCGCATCAGCACCGGACAGCGCGGCGGCGAAGCCATCTAGCATTAGTCAGCCAGAATGGTTATGAGAAAGGGCGGCCGCATGGCCGCCCTTTTTTAATCCAACTTACCGGGATTTGTTTAGATGCATCTCGAATGCGCCCACCCGATCTTGCTGCCTGTTGGCGTGTCAGGTGTTGAGTTGATGGTGGAGGGACGGGCTCTGTCCCGTCCTATTCCTGAGCGGCCGTTCTGCCGTTAGGACGACACGGAGGTCGTCCCTCCAATAGATTCGTTCGCCCTACCCAAATAATAAATCCGGAACGCGCAGCGCCTCGGATTCCGTGCAGGGGAACTTGTATATGATTTGTACACTATCTGCCCACAATTCTTGCGCCAGATAGTTGAATTTAGAGGTAATCGGAGAACCCCGAAGAAAACGCATAGACGCGATAAAGCCTAATAATACAGGCTGTTTTGAAGGGGAAAAGTGGAGCCAATGATCGGATTCGAACCGATGACCTGCTCATTACGAATGAGCTGCTCTACCAGCTGAGCTACATTGGCCTTAAGAAAGAAGTGACGTGTTTACGAAAATGCACCGGACGGGTCAACCTGCATTTACCGCAATCTTAAGGAACCGCCGGTTTCTCGATCTGGGTTAACCGGTTGAGGTACAGATTCAGATCCTGCCACAGGGTCTGGGAGGAAAACTCGTTGTAGAGGCCGTTGCTGTCGGCCATGTCGAGCACGGTGATGAAGCCGGAACCTTCGACACGGAATGCTTCGAGCCGGAAGTCGCGCAAAGCACTGCCGTTTGCGAGTTTGATGTGTCCGCATTTGACGATGGTCTGGATGACGCTGCGTTTAATGAACCGGCCGGTTTTCAACCTTAGATCCACTTCGCTGATGTAGGCGATTTCCCGCCCGTCCGAGTCGCGCCAGACCACTTTGGCCCGGTCGAGCTGCAGCAGGGTTTCCTGATTGATGACGTGGGCCGGGAATCTGGGCAGGGATATCTGATCCACCTCAACCGGCTTCAGTCCGATGACCTCACCGACCTTGCTGCCAAAACCATGAAGCACCAGCGGCTCCCAGTTTCCGGAAACCGGGTTGAGCCGGAACTCAATGTCCAGGCTTTTAAGACGGAGTTGCTTCACCAACGGCTTTTCTTTGGAGAAAACAGCGAACCAATTGAACGATGCCTTGGCTTCGGGAATATCGACGCCCTGAAAGCTGAGCCCCTGCAGGTGAAGGCCGAACAGCGGGGTCATGCCGCACTTTTCCAGGGTGATCAGCTGCCGAGTTCCATTCGACAGCTTGTCGGCAATGGCCGAGCGAACGCCGTCGGTGCGGGAAATAATGTGTACGCCGATGTAGAGAATCAATGCAACCACGAGGGCGGTGAAGAGCGTCTTCTTCACCGGACCGATGATGCCGCCCTCTATCTCGATGGTTTTTTTCTTAGCCATTCGCCAGCTCCCTTGAACGCGCCTGTGCTGCCAGCAACGCCGATACGATTGAATCCTTTACGCCGCTCTCCTGCAAGCTATTGATGGCCGCTTCAGTGGTACCGCCCTTGGAGGTCACCTTCTGGCGAAGTACGCCGGCGTCCTCGCCGGTTTCCTGCATCAGCCGGGCCGCGCCGATCACCGTGGCCAAGGCCAGCTCGCGGGAGATCTCCTTGTTCAGCCCCATCTGCTCAGCCGCTTCGAGCATTCCTTCCAGCAGGTAAAACACATAGGCCGGGCCGCTGCCGCTCAGCGCCGTCACGGCATCGAGCTCCTTCTCTTTCACAATGACGGCCGTTCCGACCGCGCCCATCAGCTCGGCCGCAACCGCAAGATCAGGCCCCGTGGCGAACTCCCCGGCCGCAATGCCGGAGGCCCCCTCGCCCACCAGCGACGGCGTGTTGGGCATCACCCGCACCACCCGGATCGCTTTGCCGGCGGCAATCTTTGCGGAGGGAATCCCCGCCATGATGCTTACCACCAGGGCTTCGGGATCGAGCGCATATTCGATGTTCGGCCACACCTCGGGAAAGATCTGCGGCTTGATCGACAGCACCACGACATCGGCCTTGACCACCGCGACGGCATTTTCCGAGGACGTCTTCACGTTATACTTTCTATCGAAATGCTTCAGGCGCTCTTCCGAAATATCCGTGACGCGGACATTCCATGGCTCGACCACTTTCTTGTCCAGGATTCCCGCAACAATGGCCTCCGCCATGTTCCCCGCTCCAATAAATGTAATGTTCATACAACCCCACCTCAGGTATTCCGTTTTTAAGTGTTCAGCATTCTCAAAGCCTTATGCCAAGAGCCTACTGCCTATCTCTTGCAAAACAGATCCGTTCCCTTATTTTTAGACCACAGAGGACACAGAGGCTCTGTGCCCTCTGTGGTAAGATTCAGTTCCTGCTTCCGAACAAATCGGTTCCTATGCGCACCCACGTGCTGCCCTCTTCGATGGCGACTTCCAGATCGTGCGACATCCCCATGGAAAGCTCGGGCAGCGGGGTGCCGGTTTCATCCTGCAGCCGGTCGCGCAGCTCGCGCAAGGCCGTAAAATGCGCGCGCGTCTTTTCCGGGTCGGGCGAAAAAGGCGGGATGGTCATGAGGCCGTGCACCTCTATCTTCCGCATCCGGTTGGCGGCTTCGATGACGCCGGCCACCTCGTCGGGTTTCATGCCGAACTTGGCGGCCTCGCCGGAGACATTCACCTGCAGCAGCACGGGCAGCGTTGTGCCGGCATGCGCATCCAGCGCCTGCAGCAGCTTCAGCGAGTCGACGGAATGCACCATCTGGAAAAGGTTGGCCGCCACCTTGGCTTTGTTGGTCTGCAGATGCCCGATCAGGTGCCACTCAAGGCCTTGAGGACACATTGGAATTTTCGACTGCGCCTCCTGCACGCGGTTTTCGCCGAAGAGCCGGAGCCCGCAATCGGCCGCTTCCCGTATGGCTTCGGGGGGCTTGGTTTTCGACACCGCCAGCAGGCGGACGCTATCGCGGGTACGGCCTGCTTTTGCGCAGACATCGGCGATGCGCTGCTCAACGCACTCCAGCCGTTCCGAAAAAGTCTGATCCGTTTTTTCCATGGCAACGGTTATGTAATCTCAAATTCCAGCGGGTTTAGGAACAAAAAACCGGACTTTAGAAAGTGAGTCTTTTTATTTGATATAGTTTTGGTGCTATTTAAAATGCCGTTCATAACGAGGGGGCGATCCTTTCAAGGTATTGTTAATTCACATAGGAGGATAGAGTAATGAAGAAGATGATTAGTAGTATGCTTATCTGTACTATTCTGCTGGCCGTTACCGGCTGCACCGGGCCGTTTGCCCTGACTAAGAAAGTTCATGCATG
>JBFHPA010000136.1:0-6182 GCA_041592955.1 Pontiella sp. | reverse complement strand
TCCAAATTCCCAGTTGGGAGTCATCTATACGTTGATACAAGTAAGCAAAGCCTAGATACGCTATAAAAATGGCCGCCTTTGTAACGTTGAGGAAAATATCCTTTCTGTCTGATTTTCCGAACTTGGCAGTGATTCTTTTTAGGAAGCGTTCGATAATTATTTGATCTGTCGGCGGCCTAACCTGAGTAAAAAGTACTGCCGACATTCCTGTTGTGATCTGTTGAGTCCGTTCAGAGGAAGCTACCGCCAGTTTCTTATCGATAGGGGATGAAAAAATCTCGATGAGACGATTCTTAAGCCGCCTGGGTGCACCTATGATGAGTAATGTTTCTGTGCGGTCTAAGGAGTCGTCTGACATTCCTTCAGCAAGGTACTCAATCGGTTCTTCGTTGAGGCGAAGCTGGATAATTTTTCGTATACGCTGGGTCATAAGATTACAAAAGGCTCGATAAAATGTCATTGTACTGAATAGACAGTGTGAAGCAAGATTTCGATGATTTACACTGGGAACATGGGGGAATAGGGAGGGGTACTTGTGTAACCGGCCTATTTGCCAGAAGTTATGGATGCCCCATGTCATGGGTGGTGGGCGGTCATGGTATGGGGCTGATATGGCGAAGCTGGAGCCTTCTAAGTATCGGTTCCGTAATCCCGATAGATCCAGTCAGAAATCCAGCTTCTCCGGTTCTATTGGGCATGATCCTTGGAGGCATATTTTTGCCGCAGCGTGTGTGATTGTTGCGAGGTGAATAAAGAGGTGTCTCCCCCTTTTTTTCATGAGTTCAACGGATGCTGTCGAAGCTAAAATCTGCTTTCAGAACGAATTTGCTACAAGAATAAAATAAAATCCTATCAGGGCTTGGTGATAGGAGGTTTTTTTTGCTACAAAACTTCCCGGAAACACACTTAAATCAAGATGTGTAGCAGATTTGTGGCTTGACTGAGTTTTGATGTCGAAATATCGGTTTGACCCAATAAAATCGCACCCGTGGTGAAATTGGTAGACACGCAAGATTCAGGTTCTTGTGCCAGCAATGGCGTGATGGTTCGACTCCATTCGGGTGCACCATTTTTCAAACCCGCTTAAACAGGCGGGTTTTTTTGTGTCCACCCCCTTGGAAATCCGCCGAAAACGTTTTCCAGCCCCATGAAAAACCGTTATGTTTCGTCGCTAATTTTTCAGGAGGCAGAAGCAATGGATTTGAATGCGGTGAATGATGAGTGGATTGAAGGGCTGGCCGATAGCGCCGAAATCGATACGGAGGAGCTGATCGAAGCGCTGAACGGACTGGTTGCCGCCGAGCGCGGCAGCGAAGCCGAAAGCGGGGCACTGGCGCTGTTCCAGAAACTGGCCGATGCCGACCGTGTTGATCCGGCGCTGGACGTGCTGGGCTGGCTGGCCGGTGACCGCAGAGCGGTCCCGGATGCGAAGACAGCCGTTGAAAAGCTTTTTTCCAAGGACCGCAATACACTTAAAATGGTCGAGCCTGCCGGCTTTGGCGGATCCACATCAGTTCCGGACTGCTTCAAACGCCTGCAGCACCTGCGTTCGCTCAAGACCGGAATGCTTTGCTACAACGAAACGTGGGGATTCGGCATTATTGAAAACATCGATTTCTTTTATCAGCAGGTGGAGATCGATTTTGAAGGCAAAGGTGACCATGAGATGGCATTCAACTATGCCGCCGATGCGCTGGAGGTGCTGAGCGATGACCACATTCTGGCGATCAAGCACAACAACCCGGCGGAGCTGGAGCGCATGATCAAGGAGGATCCGGCCGAGGTGGTGCGGATCACACTGCGCAGCTATGGCAACATGTCCGTCACGCGCATGATGGAAAAGCTGATTCCTTCCGTCCTGCCGGAGGCGGACTGGAAAAAATTCTGGGAAGGTGCCCGCCGCGCTTTGAAGAACGATGCGTCGGTTGAGATACCGAAAAAGCGCTCAGACAACATCACCCTCTACAAGAAGCGTCTGGCCTATGACGACAACTGGTATGCCATGGTTGCGGAGGAACGCGATATCGAAGGGCTCTTCGAACGGTTTAAGGAGATCATAGAAAAGCAGATCGATACGTCCTCCGATTTTGCCAGGGAAACATTGGCCAACCGCCTTTCCTTCATCATCAAAGGTGCCCCATCGGCGCGGCCGGAATGGAAGGCCGAAGGGTTTATCTATGCCCGTATTTTCGGCATCGAACCCTCCGGGCTCGATACGGCCCGGCTGATCCACGACCTGATCGACGGCGATCTGGTCACCACGCTCGACCGTCTGCCGTCGCGCCAGCTGCAAACCCTGCTCACCATTCTCATTGAAAATGACCGGGAAGCCGTCATTGGAACCCTGAGCGAAGTGATTCCGGTCGTCAGCAATCCGGTATTGAATGAGGTTATGGCCGCGTTGATCGCCAACGGTGCAGAAGACGCTGTGCGCGAGATCATGTCAGCAGCCGTGGCCCGACGCACGGCCAGCGCACCGATGCTGTTGTGGTGCCAGCGCTCAACCGATTATGTCGAAAAGTGGAACCTGATTTCCAAGGGCGACCTGGCGTTCCGCGTACAGGAAGTACTGGAAGTCAACAGCGCCGGCGCCATGCTCCGCGCCCAGAACCAGCTGCGCGAGCGTTTCCAGCAGGAGGAGTGGCTGCACGATGTGATGGGTGCGATGACCGAACAGCAGCGCCGCGACTTCATGCGCCGTATTCATGAGGGCCACGGGTGGGATATCCTGGACCGCAAATCCGTTGTGGCCAAGGTGCTGCGCAAGTTCCCGGATTTGCAGGATATCATTCTGCCGACGACCTCTTCCGCTCCCAGAAAAGAGATTCCCATGACGTCGACGCGCAGCTATACCGAGCGGCAGAAGCAGCTCGAGCGCATCATGACCGTCGACATCCCTGAAAACTCGAAGGAGATCGAAGTGGCGCGCAGTTATGGCGACCTCCGCGAGAACGCAGAGTTTAAGTATGCGAAGGAGCGTCAGGGGCTACTGATGGCACAGGGTGCGCAGTTGGCCGAGGACCTGGAAAGGGTCAAACCCACCGACTTTGCGGGCGTCCCGACGGATGTGGTCGGCGCGGGTTGCGGCGTGGAGCTGGCCTATGAAACCGGATCGACCGAAACCTATTATATTCTCGGTGTCTGGGATCAGGATGAGACGCTCTCGATCATCTCGAGCGAGACCCGTCTCGCCAAGGCGTTGAAGGGGCATGCGGTCGGCGACAAGGTGGAGATTCCGGCCGGCGAGTGTGAGGTGCGCGCCGTGCTTCCGTTGCCGGAAGGCATCAAGGCGTGGATCGACGGCTAGTCTGCCGATGAAGCATCGAATCAGGAGGTGTTCGTGCGACACCATAAGATATCCCTCCATTATCTGATATACGATGCCTGCCTTCGCCATCCGGTCAAGGCACGTATCACGGCTTTGGCGCTGCTGCTGCTGGTTCTGTTTGCCGGGGTTCGGCAGGTGCTGCACTATCGGGCATACAAAGCGACCTTGGCCAACGCTGCCGCGCTTCTGCAGGAAACGGATGCGATGGTACTTCAGGCCACGGCGTTTCAGGACGAGCTCCAGCAGATCCGTAACGGCACGCAGGCGCGGCAGAAACTGCCGCGTGAAGTGGAGCTGGAGCAGCTGCTCAGCGAATATCAGCGAGATATCGATGCCCGATTCAACACCGCCTTAAGCGGCTTTGCCGGGATTTACAAACTCTACCGGAAGAAAGCCGATACCCTTCAAGGGGAGGTGGAATGCCTGAGCGATCGGATCAATTTTTCCATTATGCTGCAGCGCTATCAGACTGCCGGCCGACAGCTGGACCGTCTCAAGCAGCTGCTGGAGATATGGAGCGTAGACGTTCCGTCCGAGGTTATTGCCTTTGCGGCGGATGCGGAGCGTCGGATCAAGGGGCAGGGATCACTGACGATTCACGGCGTGACGAACATCGTGGAGGCAATCGTCTTTCCCTATGACGAATTTGAGGATACCGCGCGCTTTTCCCTGGCGGATGCCGTAGGCCGAAGCAGCTCCTTCCCGCTTAAAGTTGCGCCTGCGTGGAGCGGCTCATATCTGGTATGGATGACCAACCGGCAAAAGAGCTATGTGCCTTATCCCGTGTTTCTTGAGCGCAGCCAAAACCTCGAGGTGCAGCTCGAACTTCCCGCGTCCATTCCGAAAGGGATGCTCTTTGTGCCCGGCGGCCGATTCTTTTATGGGGGCGAGGACTCCTCCTTTTTCCGCATGCATGAGCGGACGCTGCCATCGTTCTTCATCAAGAAGCACGAAGTGACCGTGGCCGAATACCTCAAGTTCTGGACCAGCCTGACGGACGCTGGTTTGCGCGATGACTTCATGAGCCGGATCCGGTTTTCCACGGAGAGCGACGAGGCGGTCAACGCCTGGAATAAAGAAGGCAAGCTACAGGATGATCGGCTGATTCTCGGGTATCCGGTTGTGGGTATCTCCCTTCAGGCCGCGCAAGCCTACTGCGAATGGCTGAGCGATCAGCGGGGGGCGAAGGTGCGTCTGCCGACCGCCGAAGAGTGGGAGAAGGCCGCCCGTGGAGTGGATGGACGTCGCTACGTTTGGGGCAACGGACTGGATGTGTCACTGACGCTGACCCAATCCAATACGAAGGGGAAGGCAAAGTACCCCTTGTGGGCTCCGCCCGGAAAATTCCCCTCCGATATTTCCGTCTATAATGTGCTCGATATGGCCGGCAATGTTCGTGAAATGACCTCTTCACTGTTACCGAACAGCTTAGAGCAATATCAGCTCAAGGGAGGAAGCGCCTTCACGTCGGAGGACCTGCTGCCCTGCAGTAGCTCGTCCCATGGATCGGCGGTTCCGAGCGATGTCGGCTTCCGTTATGTGCAGGAGCTTCCGGAGTAAAATGCAGCGCGTTGCGGCTTCATCCCATCAGGCCGAACAGGCGCTCGCGCTCGTCGAATCGCTTCAGGTCCGGTTTGTTCAGGCATTGGAAAACCTCGGCGGCGAAAAGTTCCGGCATGCGGAATGGTTTCGCGACGATGGCCGACATGGCGGAGGAGAGCGCTATGGCGTGGAGGATACCGCCTTGCTGGGGCGCGCATCGGTCAACGTTTCGCAGGTGCACTACGACGATGCCCCGGAACGCAATCTTGCTTCGGCCTCGGCGCTGTCGGCCATTGTTCACCCCGCACATCCCCGGATGCCGTCGGTGCATATTCATATCAGCTGGACGGAACGCAAGGATGGCGCGGGTTACTGGCGAATCATGGCCGATCTTAATTCATCTATTCCGAATGAAAGCGATACGGCGTGTTTCAGCGATGCGCTGAGGCAGGCTGCGCCGACGCAGTTTGATGAGGCCGTTGCTCAGGGCGACCGTTACTTCTTTATTCCCGTCCTCGGGCGCCATCGCGGCGTCATGCATTTTTATCTCGAAAACTACAGTAGCGGCGACTTTGCGGAGGATCTTGCTCTTGCCCGGAGTGCAGGGGAAGCGGCCATCGATACCTATGTGCAAATTCTGGAAAAAACGACGGGCCATTTACAGGATCCCGCGGAAGAGGAAGCCACGGCCCAGTTGGCGTATCATACGCTCTATTTTTTCCAGGTGCTCACGCTCGATCGCGGCACTACGATGGGCCTGCTTGTCCACGACCAGAACGATGTCGGCATTCTCGGTTCGCTGCCGCCCCGCATTGAAAAGAATCTGCTGGCTTCATGGCGTTCGCGCATGCCGGAGCCGCAGGATCTGCTGCTTGCCGATCTGCTCGCCGTACTCCCCCGATCCGGGATTTGCGAAATCGACGAGTCCATCAAGCAAAAACTCGCCGCCGCCGTCCGCGCGCACTACCTGAAATATCCCCAGGCCCTCGAGCTGCAGGCATCCGGCAATTCCACCCCGCCCACCATCGAGAATCATCAATAGTCCGGGGCGGGTCCGCTTACTGAACGGGCCGAAGCATTGAGTGGTCGGACCTGACACCGGGAATTCCCTGCCAGATTTGCATCCTTTGGAACTTGGCATTTCGGGCTGAGAACCTATCTTGAGCGTCAATAAGTGAACGGAGATCACGTCATGCTGGAAGAAACTGTTATTGCCGGGAATACATGGGGCCAGATCCTTATGCTGCTGGGTTGGGTGTTTGGCGCGCTGCTGTTCGGGGCGGTTGTAAAGATTCTGCTGATTAATTTCGGC
>JBFHPA010000135.1:0-6195 GCA_041592955.1 Pontiella sp. | reverse complement strand
TTCTCCGTCTGGTTCTGGCTTCGTTCCATTGGGTCCTCCTTTAGGTGTTTGCGTTCACTGGCTGGTTCTACCAGCCGGAGGACCTCTATTCAAATGTGCGAAACATTTTGTACGTTATCTTACCGGACTTGTCAAAAAAGGCTCAAGCGAAGCCCCCTTAGCTTCGTCTACATTGAAACAAAAAAGGCGCCCCGCAAGGGACGCCTTTTGCAGTTTCCAATGGCTGGAAACTTATTCGGCAGCTTCGTCGTTCAGCGCGGCCTTGCGGCTGAGACGTACGCGGCCCTGATTGTCGATATCGATGCACTTCACGCGCATCGCATCGCCCGGCTTGCAGATTGCATCAACACTGTCGATGCGCTCATTGGCCATTTCAGAAATATGAACCAGGCCTTCTTTGCCCGGAATACATTCCACGAATGCGCCAAAGTCCTTCACAGCAATTACTTTGCCGTCGTAGGTCTTGCCGATTTCGATTTCAGCGCACAGCGCATTAACCTGACTGATGGCACTGTCCATCGCGTCGGCATCCACGGCGAAGATATTGACGGTACCGTCTTCTTCGATGTCGATCTGAGCGCCGGAGCTTTCGGTGATTGCGCGGATATGCTTTCCACCCGGCCCGATCAGCGCGCCGATTTTTTCCGGATCGATCTTAACGGTCGTGATGCGCGGCGCGCAGGCGGCGAGCTCGGCACGCGGAGCAGGCAGTACGCTTTCCATGTAGTCGAGGATATCGTTGCGACCCTTGCGGGCGATTTCGAACGCTTCAGTAACCTGCTCCCAGTTCAAACCATGAACCTTCAGGTCAACCTGGAAGCCGGTGATGCCCTTGCGGGTTCCGACCACCTTGAAGTCCATGTCGCCGCAATGGTCTTCGACACCGAGGATGTCGATCACCTGAACAGATTTTCCGCTGTCATCAGTGAAGAGACCCACGGAAATACCGGCCACCGGGGCCTTCAGCGGAACACCGGCATCCATCAGCGCCATGCAGCCGCCGCAAGCGGAGGCCATGGAGGAGGAGCCGTTGGATCCCATTACTTCGGATACCACACGCACGGTGTACGGGAAGTCTTCCGGAAGCACCGGGACGATCGAACGTTCAGCCAGGTTACCGTGGCCGATTTCGCGACGGCTGGTCATTCCAAGACGGCCAACCTCACCCACCGAGTAGGGCGGGAAGTTGTAGTGCAGGATGAAGGACTTTTCGTCAACACCACCGGTAACGGCATCGAAGCGCTGGGCTTCTTTTTTGGTGGCGAGGGTTACGGTGCAGATGGTCTGCGTTTCGCCACGACCAAAGATGGCCGAACCATGCGTGCGGGGAAGAACGCCAACCTGCGCGTCCAGATCGCGGAGTTCGAGCATGCCACGTCCACCGATGCGGGTGCCGCCTTCGGTAACGTTCTTGCGAACAGTTTCGATTTCCAGCTCGTGGAACGCGTGGAAAAACTGGTCTTCAGTCATTTCCTCGAAGAGCTCCTGCATCTGTGGCTTGAGCTCTTCCTTGAGGGCCGTAACGGCGTCCTGGCGCTCGATCTTGCCGCCGATTTTCATCAGCTCCATGAACTTTTCGCCAACGAGTTTCCGCGCCTTGTCCAGCAGCGTGGTGTCCTTGGGCTCCGGCGCGTAGACTTTTTCGGGCAAGCCGACCGCCTTGCGCAACTCCAGCTGGCCGTCGATGATCTTGACGACTTCCGCATGCGCGGTCTTCATGGCTTCGATGAATTCGGCTTCGGGGATTTCCTTGGCGCTGCCTTCGATCATCATGACCTTATCGCGCGAACCGCAGTAGGTCAGGTCGATGTCGCTGGCTTCGAGCTGCGTGTGATTCGGATTCACGATCCACTCGCCGTCGTTGCGAACGATACGGACTGCGCCGATCGGGCCGTTGAACGGCAGGTCGGTAAGCGTCAGCGCAGCCGAAGCGGCGTTCACGCTAAGCACATCGGTGTCCAATGTGCCATCACAGCTGAACAGCATGTTGTTGATCTGCACTTCGCGATGGAAGTTGTCCGGGAACAGGGTTCGGATCGGACGGTCGGTAACGCGCATGGTGAGGATTTCCTTCTCGGAAGGACGCGCCTCGCGCTTGATGTAGCCACCCGGAAAACGGCCGGCTGCATAGAACTTTTCACGGTATTCCACCTGCAACGGGAAGAAATCGCATCCTTCGCGGGCTTCTTTTGCTGCGGTTACTGCGGAGAAAACAATGTTTTCGCCGATGCCACAGGTTACAGAACCGTGGGCTTGTCTGGCCAATAGGCCGGTTTCGAAAACCATCGACTTACCGCCGACTTCGAATTCTACTTTGGTTGTACCCTTCATAATTAACATTGCGCCCTTATCAATTTCTGAAGAGCGCACCTTTCCTTGTATGTTTTTACTGTTTTCCGCCGGAATTCCCGGCCGGAACCTTATTTCATCCCGATTCTTTCCAGAAACGACGCAAGCCCTTTAGAAATAAAGGGCTCGCAAACGAATAAGGATTTTAGACCTTCTGAACGATGATTATTTCCGCAAGCCGAGTTTTCCAATCAGCTCTTTGTAACGGGCATCAGCTTTCTTCTGAAGGTAGGTCAGCAATTTGCGGCGTTTGTTAACCATCATGATGAGGCCGCGGCGCGAACTGTGATCCTTCTTGTAGGTCTTAAGATGCTCTGTCAATTCCTTGATGCGGGCGGTCAGCAATGCAACCTGGACCTCAACGGATCCGGTATCCTGTTCGCCGCGCTTGAACTCGTTTTTAATTTCAGCTTTAACTGCTTGATCCACGTGTGGACTCCTTATTTATCTCTTCTTCTTTCAAAAGTAAGAGCGGGACTATACGTACCGCCCTACCCCATGTAAAGCATAGTTTCTTCGGCTTTTATCGCGGTTTTCGCGGCCCCGGAAAGGCGCAGGAACGCCCATGTTTTCAGGCAGCGGCTCTACCCAGTACAGCCACCTCGTAGCGGCGGCCCTACCCAGTACAGCCAGCGCTATGAGCTGGCTGATCCGCCACCAAGGCAATACTGCACTGAATCATCAACCACGCACCACTGCCAATCTTTCCAATCAGAAACCAATCCCGCCTTAACCGGATTGTTCGCAATATACCGAACTGTGCCCTCGAACTTTTCCCGGTTGCGAAGCCAATGGTCGAAATCCTCCCGCGCCCAGAAATTGTCGTTTCGGTTGAGCACCTTATTGGCCTCCCTTGCCGTGTAGTTCTTGAACTGGGCAAGATCGTTCAACAATTCCTGCGTTCTCCCCTCTTCGTTACGCATTAGGAGATGAACGTGGTTCGACATAATCACTCCGGCATAGATCATCCAGCCCCGTCCGCGCAGCCAGTTCAGGCTATTCCAAACCAAGGAAGCCACGTCTTGATTCCCCAGCCACTGGACATCGGAAACCGAGTCGAGAATATGTTCGATGGTAGCGAATTGCCTGTGCGCTAAGTCAAAGGCCTGCGCTTCGTCGACGTCAGATCGTTGCAAAGCTTTTCGCTGGGTGCGGAACTCCTCAACGACGGGCTTGGGCAAAGTTCCTTTTAGTCGAAGGGTGACAAAATACGAATGGTCGGCCACCAGCCAGTGGGGAAGGTTTCTTCTAGTGTATTTTAGCGTGTATGGCTTATCCATTGCACCGCTCTCTTTCTTTATAGAAGCCACCTCGTAGCGGCGGCTCTACCCAGTACAGCCAGCGCTATGAGCTGGCTGATCCGCACTCCGACGGGAAGCCACCTCGTAGCGGCGGCTCTACCCAGTACAGCCAGCGCTATGAGCTGGCTATCCAGAACACATAGGCTACTGCACGAACACGATTTTTCCTTCCATTCCGGCGCGGAACGAATAGGCTGCGCCCTGCTTACGGCCGAGCAGAGCCGCCCCGACGGGTGATTCCGGGGTAATCACCGTAATTTCGCGGTTTTCAGCCGTCACTTCCACGCCCCCGCCGCATTCGAGCAGGATAAACAGCATGGTTTCGCCATCCATTTCGGTCTCCACCAGTGCGCCCACGCCGATCGGCTTCCCGGAAAAATCCGCCGCAACAAAGGCCCGCAGCTCCCCTACCTGCTTGGCCAGCAGCTCGAACTGCTGCGCATGGCCGCGCGCCAGATAGGATTGTTCCAACCCGCAGGTATCCCACTTCGTCTCCGCCTTCGCTTCGGTATGGGTCGCCCCGGCCGCCGCCGTCTCCTGAGCCGCCAGCTGCCGGCGCAAATCCTCTTCCAGTTTCGCAACGACGGCCTTGCAGATATGTTTCTTATTCATCCGCTTCCTCCACCGCGAAAGGCTGGCACTGGGCGGCGAGCTGGGGACTGACGCGCACGAGCAGATCGGCGGTGGCGCCCTCATAATCCTCTTCAAGGATGGAAGCGTTCTTCTGTAACGTGGACAGTAGCTTGCCTTCGCTCATCGGAATGGAAAGCCTGAGCTCTACCTTTCGGCCCTTGAGACAATCAGCCAGCTCGTCGAAAAGGATGTCAATGTTTTCTCCGGTCAGTGCGGACACCGCGACCGATTTTGGAAACTGGCGAGCCAGCCGCTTTGCGGCATTGCGTCCCTTCTCATCATCAATCTTGTTGAAGACATAGAGCATCGGCTTGTCGAGTCCGCCGATTTCATCGAGGACCTTGTGCACCGCCTCGATCTGGATTTCCACCTGCGGGTGCGACGCATCGATTACGTGCACAATCAGATCCGCTTCAACCACCTCTTCGAGCGTGGCCTTGAACGAATCGACCAGATGGTGCGGCAGCTTTTGGATAAAACCCACCGTATCGGTCATCAGCGTGGGTTCATGGTTCGGCAGCTCCACCTGTCGCGTGGTGGGATCGAGGGTGGCAAAGAGCTGGTCTTCGACATAGATTTCGGCCCCGGAAAGGCGGTTGAGCAACGTGGATTTCCCCGCATTGGTATAGCCGACGATCGACACCAGCGCCCAGCCATGGCGACGGCGTCCGCGCCGCTGCTCGGTACGCCGCGTACGCACCAGCTCTAGATCGCGTTTGATGGTCTTGATCAGATCCTCAATGCGGCGGCGGTCCATTTCGAGCTGGGTTTCTCCCGGCCCGCGCAATCCGATACCGCCCTTCTGTCGTTCAAGGTGGGTCCACATGTTGCGCAGACGCGGCAGCAGATATTGGTGCTGGGCGAGTTCAACCTGCAGACAGCCCTCTTTGGTATGGGCGCGCTGGGCGAAGATATCGAGAATCAGCTGGGTGCGGTCGAGCACGCGGGTTTCGAGCACCTTTTCAAGGTTGCGGCCCTGCGCGGGTGTCAGGTCGTCGTCGAACACCACCATCGAAACGCGGTTTTCCTTGATCCAGTCGGCGATTTCTTCGGCCTTGCCCGTGCCGATATAATGCCCGGCCTTGATCTTTTGCTGCCTTACCAGAAAGCGTCCTGCCACCATCGCCCCCGCACTCTCGGAAAGCTGCGCCAGCTCATCCATGGTGTCTTTTACGCGCCACTCTTCCCCGCCATGCAGCAACACGCCAACTAGAAGAACGGTTTCGGTATCGTTATTCTGTGTTTCAAAGAGTTCAGACATTCGTTGTTTTTCTGCGTTCTATGGCGGCTAGTCAAACACAACCGGAGTCGTGCCATGCATTTTCCACGCATTGGAAACCGCTTCGGCAAGTTTTTCGATGGATGGATAGTCTGCCGTATCGATCCACTCGACGTTGAGCTGATTGCGAAACCAGGTCATCTGCCGCTTGGCAAGCTGGCGGGTGCGGATGATGGTTCTTTCCTTGGCCTCTTCGATCGTCATCACGTTGTTCAACACGGCGAAGGCTTCGGCATAGCCGATCGCCTGCAGCGCCGTAGAAGACAGCTTAAGCTTAATCAATTCCCGAGCTTCCTCGAGCAGATCGGCGGCATACATTTCTTCAACGCGCTGTTCGATGCGCTTGTGCAGCTCCGCCCGTTCAACATGCAGGCCGACGAGAGGAGGCTTGGGCTTGCTGTTCCAGCTTTTGGAGGGGCGGACGCCGTCCGCCCGTGGTCGCACAGCGTGCGTCCCTCCATAAAACTTTTCCAGAATGCGGATCAGTCGACGCGGATTTTGACGGTCGTCCTCGGTCAGCGTTTCGTAAAACTCGGGAGCATCTTCTTTGGCGCGTTGCTCCAGCAACTGGAAATCGAGTGCTTCGAGCTCGGCGCGCAATGCGCTGTCTTCAGGGGGCACATCATCAAACCC
>JBFHPA010000134.1:0-6223 GCA_041592955.1 Pontiella sp. | reverse complement strand
TGACCGGCCTCAAGCTCGACGATCTCCTTGCCGCCCATCACAAGGAAAAGTCTGCGTCCGTTGCCGTTGTAGATCCGCAGGAGGACTAAGGGCTATTCCCGTTTGTCGGAAAATGCGCGCCGCACCAGGTAGAAGCTGCCTGCCAGTGCCAGAACCAACAGGGCCACGCCAATAAACATACTGGATTCGACCTTTGCATAGTCCAGGATGATGACTTTGCGCACGACGGCAACGAGCGCGGCAAGCAGAACAACCTCCACATGAATCACCCGCTGATTCAGGTAGGCCTTGACCGTTTCAAGAAGTTCAAGACCGATCACCACCATCAGTATGACGCCGAAGACTTCCATCAACTCTTTGACGTCGAGCAGCATGAACGGCGGCAGGATCAGTTGCTGAACAAGAATCACGCCGACCTCAATGGTGGAGATCAAGACCGCGACCATCATGAGAATCAACAGGGCCAATACGATCAATCGCTCAAATTTATGCAGAAAATTATCCATAATCGTTTCCTTTCAATGCGGCATTGTGCGCAGGACTCGCCATGCGAGGCAAGCGCTCAGCACAACGGAATCATGATTGGAGGGATACGTGATCATCAGCGCCTGCAATATCCAAGCCTCCATATGTAAGCAGACGGCAATCTGTTCGAACACACATACAGGAGATTGTTTATGACGGATAAGATTCTGATTTACGGCGGTTCGGGCGGAATAGGATCATGCGTTGCCAGAAAACTGCATTCGAAAGGATGCGAACTGCATCTTGTTGGCCGCGACGAAGAAAAAATCAGGTCGCTTGCTGAGCAGTTGAACGCGACGTATTCCATTGCGGACGCGATGGATGTGGATTCGTTCGCGCGCGTGGCTGAGGATGCGGGGAATGAAATTACCGGTCTGGTCTATGCGGTCGGCAGTATCAATCTCAAGGGATTTCAGCGGTTGGAGCCCGCGGATTATCTGCATGATTACACACTCAATGCCCTCGGGGCTGCGCTCGCAGTCAAGGCTACGCTCAAGGCGCTGAAAAAATCGCAGCGGCCTGCGTCGGTTGTTCTTTTTTCAAGTGTAGCGGCCTCGCATGGCTTCTCGTTCCACTCCTCGATCGGCATGGCCAAGGGGGCTGTAAACGGGTTGGTTTATGCCCTTGCGGCAGAGCTCGCCCCGGACGTGCGTGTAAACGCCATAGCGCCGTCACTCACCCGAACACCGCTTTCGGAAACCATGCTGGCCAGTGAAAAAACGGCGGAAGCAATTGCAAAGTCCCATCCTCTGCAGCGACTTGGCATACCCGATGACACCGCGTCGCTCGCGGCATTCCTTCTGTCACCCGAAGCCGGATGGATCACCGGCCAGGTCATTGGTGTAGACGGTGGACGCTCCACTTTGGCAACCTAGAACTAAGCAACCCGTAAGGAAGATATGACGCGCGACAAAATCGAAAAAATCGACAAGGAAATCTTAACCAAAATGCGTTATGTGGGTGAACCTGCCGCTCGCATCTCGTTGTTCATCATCTTTTTCTGGTTTGGTATTCTGAAGCCGTTGGGCGTTTCGGCCGCAGGACCAATGGTCATCAAGACGGTTGACTGGATGCCTCTTCTAACCCCCGAGCAATGGCTGGCCGTGATCGGGTGGTGGGAGGTTTTGATTGGCGTCTTCTTCCTGTTTCGGAAGACCACCCGATTGGCCATTGCGCTGCTGTTGTTGCAAATGACCGGTACGTTCATGCCGCTGTTTATTCTTCCCGAGATCACCTTTCAGGAAGGCGGGATACCCTTTCTACCGACCATCGAAGGACAGTACATCATCAAGAATATCATCATCATTTCCGCCGCGCTCGTGATCGGGGGAAATCTCGGCGAGAGGCAACGGGGCTGATGCGTGCGGTGCCCCGTTTTGAAGGCGACTATTTCCGCTTACCGATTGCCCAGTCGAAGGAAAAACGCCCCGGGCCGGTAAACAAAAGAAGCGCGAAAGCGGCCAGATAAATCAGCGCTGGTTCCTTGGCTGCGGCACCAGACATGAATAGTGGATCCCCTCCATGAACGAAAAACGCGGCGACGGCCATGGTGAAGATCAGTGGGATCACGGCCACGCGGGAAACAAGCCCCAACACCACCAGGGCTGCACAGAACACTTCACAGAAAATAGCGCTGCCCATGCTCAGTTGCGGGCCGATACCGAGCGGATCGGGAAAGTTGGCGGCGTTCTCGCCGAAGGACAACAGTTTGCCCCAGCCATGGCCGAGCAGCATAAAGCCCCCGAAAACAAGCCGATAGAGAAGCAGTCCCAGTGAAGGGAGCATGTCAGTGACTGGGGTGCCGAACAGTAAACGTTTCATGGGAAGCTCCTTTTGCTTAGCGACAGGGTGACCAATAACCCATTACGTACGATCAGGCAATACGCATTGTTTTATAAAAAGGCGGCTGGTTATCGCAAAAATCTTGTTTTCAGACTGCGTTGGAATACAATTCTCCGTGGAGAGGAGGTCGAATTATGGATAAGAGTTCATACGGCCGAAAAGACCGTCTCATGCAGGAGAGGGGGCACGATGTGTACCGCTCTCGTGCCAAGCTTCCGGAGCCCACCCGATGCACCGAATGCGGTGTTGTCTACCTAAAAGGTCGATGGGTGTGGGCCGAAGCGCCCGAAGGGGCCGCACCGGCGGTTTGTCCCGCCTGTCGTCGCATTTCCGATCGGTTTCCCGCAGGTCAAATTGACATTCGGGGCGGGTTCTTTGCAGAGCACCGTGACGAGATTCTTAATCTGGTGCACAATGTGGAGAACAAGGAAAAAACAGACCATCCGATGGAGCGCATTATGGCCATCGAAGAATTGCCCGAAGGGGCCGGGATCACGACAACCGGCATACACCTTGCGCGCGGAATCGGATCCGCGTTGACCCGCGCCTATAACGGAGCATTGACCGTGCGGTATCTAGAAGGCGAAAACTTTGTCAAAGTCGCCTGGACGCGCTGAGCGCGTTCCATATTTGGCACTATAAAGCGGAAGGAGTTTGTTATGTGTTCGGAACCTGATTTTGATCTGCCGGATTCTTTCGTTGATTCGATGAGAAAAGTTGCCGCCCGCGGGGAGGCTGGGGGTCTGACCATCATGCTTGCCCCGATGGAGCAGCAGCTGGTGCAGAAGATCGCCGAACAGTCGGGATTTTCCGCGAACGTGGTTGCTTCGTCCTTGCTCGGCCAAGGTCTTACAACCTTCCGCTCGCGGGGAATTGTCTACTGAACGGAAGTCAGGCTTTAGGCATGTCCGTAAGAAAGCCGGAGCCGGTTCTTTAGCTGGAAAGAAAGACATCGATGATACCCGCGGCTTCCGGGGCGCGCAGGTATCCAAAGCTTTTATGAGGGTTGGGTTCGCTGTCGACCTTGTAATCATTTCTCACCATCAGATCGATGGCCTTCACGCCATTTTGATTCGAACCATAATCATCGCGAAGCGTATGATCCAGGGCGATGGTATCGCGGCGGTCGGAGAGATTATACCAGCGAGCCGTGATGCATTCCGGCGCCCTGGGCTTGATCAGCTCAGGAAGCAAGGCCTTCTGGGACTGGAAGTTGCGAGCAACAATAGGCGGCATGCCCAGGGGGGATCCCATCGTGATAAACGTGTGGATTGTAAAGTCAACAGATGGATCCGAGAGCACATCGAACGCGATAATGGATCCCATTGAATGGGCGATAAGCAGGATTTTGCACCGCGAAAAGTTCTGCAGTGTTTTGAACAGTTTGGCCTGTATCGCCGCTTTTGCAGAACAATCCTCGTTATGAAGAGACAGGCACTCGTGGGTGTAATAGGTGTTCAGCTCGGAAAAATAATGTTCAATGATTTTCGCGCTGGCCCCCGGAAACTTTTCGGTCAAATTTTTTTTCAGGAACAATCGGTCCAGATGTTTTTCAAGGAATCGCAACACATGCATATCCAGCTGTCGCCGCATACGGGACGGTGGCGAAAGGGGGCTTGCGGTGTAAGGTTCTTTCAGGAAAAGAGGGGCTTCCGGGTCGGTAATTTCAGGATCCAGCGGCTCGGAATAGGAGACATCAGCCCAGTAGACCATTTGGAAAGGGATTTTTTTCCGGGGCTTTCCAATCCGCTCCAACCCTTCATGCATGGCATTCAACCACCAGTCGTGGAGCTGCACCGCATGCGGTTTGTTGCCCAGGCCATGAATGCCGATAATTACCTTTTTCATTTCGGCAAATCCAGTTGTTCGCGTATCCAGCCGGGGCGGTTGGTCGCGATCCCGTTGATTCCGCCTTGGTGCAGTTGGGCCGCGCGATCCGGATCATCCACTGTCCAGCAATAGCAGTTGAGGCCGCGCCTGCGGCAGGCCTGAAGAGAATCGGCATCCAGCTGCGGAATATTCTGTATGTTGACTCCGTCGAAACCGTGGTTCGCTGACCGCGCGATATTGTTCATCAGCGCGCGTCGTTTGATCCACCCCGGATACCACCAAGGAAAATCATTCAGCCACAGCACCTCGATGTCGGGGAAGGCGCCTCGCACCGCGATCACCGTGTCCAGATCAAACTCCATGATGACCACCTGCGACGAGGGAAGAGCGGATGCAGCTAATACTTTCTTTAACGGAGGAAGGGCGGTCAGACCGACCTTGATCTCGATAAAAATCCGGCGGTCAGCGGGCATTAAATCCAGAATATCCGCCAGCGCAGGAATTCGTGCACCCTGCCAGTCCGGCGATTTCCAGCTACCGACGTCGAGTGCGTTGAGTTCAGCCCGCGACATTTCCGCGACAGTGCCCTTCACCTGGGCCACACGATCAACCGTGGAATCATGGATGGCGACCAGCTCCCCATCGCGGGAAACCCGCACATCACACTCAATGGCATCAGCCCCCTGATCCAGCCCCAGCTGAAAGGACTCCAGCGTATTCTCCGGGGCATCGTCCGATGCGCCTCGATGGGCGATAATCTCAGTGCAGCCGCTTGTCATCACTTCCTGATCTGATCCTATGTATATCAAAGCTTGTTGCCGAATTCGTCGGCATCGTTTCCACACTCAAAACAACGCCAGTTTGCGTCTTCGGGGGATTTCTTGTCTTCCGCCCGCACATTACGCAGCGAGCGGTGGCGGCATTCCGGGCAACGCCGCACATATCCTTCTTCAGCGTTAACATCGTTCAAAACAAGGCCCACCACAGAGGCCGCAGCATAAGCTGGAATTCTGATTCGGGGATGAATCAATGACGCCGTTTCTTCAGCAACCGTCTCCTGATGCGGATGCTCCTCGATCGATCTGCTCCAGTCCAGCCGTTCCCCTTTGTGTTTCTTCTTCATGAACGAGATCCCGGAATATCTGGCCGATCCTTTGTCCGTTTCTGCACTGATCTAGTAGTTAGGCAGGAACCTCACAAAATTCTGAGTCGTTGAATTTTTCCACATCCAGAATCGCTCTCCTTATAGACCGATAGTCAGTAGTTGGAACTTCTCCCCCGTCGCCATCCTCTAAGAGTCCTGTCGGGTTCATTTTTGTTCTCAGCAAATCTACATAGCATCCGAAGTCTATAGAATATGCAATATAACGCTTGCCCGGTTGATCTGAACCACTGATATTCTCTTTGATGATGTGTAATAGACGTTCGTCGTACAAATAATCGAGTAGTTTAGAGTTAACTGTTGTTTCAACTAGAAATGCACGAGCTTTTCTCCCGCCAATCACTTCTTGAATAATCCAGTTAAGGAAAGGAACGGCATTTTGTTCTGATTTAATTACAGACGCTTTTGATCGATTATACCATGTCCGAGCTGAGGATCTCACAATGTCCATAGAGATCTGTTCTGTGCCAGACTGCTGAACGGCAATGCCCAATATATTAATGGCATCTCTTGGAATTCCTTCTGATGCCTTAACGTATTCAGAAAAGGATGTTGATCTCGCAAATAAACTATCGATTATTTCTCTTCTATCTGCCGGCGGTCTCTCCCCTTCATCGCTAAAGATTTCTCGGATGTGCCGATAAAGCAAATCTCCAAAGAACTGCTCTGCATTTTCTGAATTATTCTCAAACACCAAGTATTCGTCTAAATGAATTGGAGAGGTAATATCACTTCCCTCCTCAAATCCAATTATTCCAAAAGAAGCGTCCTTAACTGAAAAGCAGCACCGTTTATCTATTGCAGCAATTTTCACGGCCACATTTGAATAGGGCATAAAACATCTTTTGATCATGTCGGCGAGAT
>JBFHPA010000133.1:0-6255 GCA_041592955.1 Pontiella sp. | reverse complement strand
TAATAGGTCAGCCCGCTATTGGGCGCGGAGCGCCGCGGATAGATGTATTCGAAGATGCTGCCGGAGGCTCCAAAGGTTGGCAATATCCCGATATCGGCGGGGTTGGTCGGGTCCCCACCCAATCCGAATTCATAGAGGTTGTTCAATGCATCGCCATCATCGTTTCCGGATGGACCGTTGGTCAGGCTGTAGAGCGATGCCCACGCGTCATAGGCCGTAGCACCCGGAAGCGCACCGAAATCGATGCGGGTGTACGAAAGCGCCGGCAGGGTCGCGGAATAGGTGTTTGAGGCCGCATTATAGGTCACGGCAAGGCTTTGGATCGTGCCGAAATGGTCGACCGTATCGACTACCGACTCGCCGACCGGTGTTTCGTTTTCATCCGGCGGACTTGCAGTAAAGGCGACCTCAATGGTCTGGTCGCTTTCAGTTTTGTTGAGCAGAAAAACATACATGTTCGTGGGCGTCTTGGCAGAGAAGCCGTATACATAGGGATTCGACGAGGTTGATTCCACCATCGTTGCGCTCTGCGCATCGGCGATCAGCTCCCAGCCGAGGGTTTGCGGATTTCTTTTATAGTTGTCCGATTTGTCGAGCAACCCGGTATCCGCACCGCGAATATTGGCCCAGAAAGCGGACATGTCGTAGTTGCTGATGAAATGCTCCTGCAGGAAATCAATCTGAAGCAAACCCGATGTAAATTTGTCAAAGCCGGAATAATTGCTACCGCTGCCCCAGCCATATTCATTGTTGGCCATCAGCAGGTCCGGAAAGCCGGCCTCCGCTACCGCCACCTTCATCTCGACAATCTTCTGCCGCCAGGTTTTTCCCCAGTCATTCGGATCGGATGTGAGCGGATCCGGATCCGGGCCCGACTTATAGTCGCGCAATGGAACCTCGGTCAGCCAGTTTGCATAGGTGCCCAGCGGCGGCGACGGCACGGGGCTCCCGCCAAACGGCCATTTGCCGTGAAACTCGTAGCCATCCGCATAGTCGCCGGCTTTGCCGGGATACATCGTCTGATCCGTGTGCATCGCACCCAGCCAATCCTTCACCCGGCTGGCAATGGCTTCATTGTCGTTCCAGAAAATTTTGATCGTCGGATCCACCGCTTTCATGGCCGCGGCATGTGCAATAAAGTTGGTGGCCGAGCTGTATACGCCGCCCACCTGGAACATATCTTCATTGCCGATATAGTAAAAAGCACCTGGATAACCGGCATCCACCACATACTGCACGCAGTTGGAAGCCCGATCGATACTGTCCTGCATCCGGTTGTACAGATAGCCGGAGCGATAGTTCACGCCAATGAGCGGCGTAATGCCGCTGACATCGCAGAAATGAAGATACTCATCGATACTCATCCAGTCCGCTTCAGGCGCTGTGGTATTCGTGTTTCCATTCCAATCGGCCGAATCGGGATTGGGCTCCCATGGATCCCCTCTTGCATATCCGCTTGGATTTTCCCAGTCCCAGTATTTGACTACGCTGCCACCGGGAAAGCGCATCGTGCCTACCCCGGCCTGCTTGCACCACAAGGCAAAACTGTCGTCCGAATAGGCTGCGTCCGCGTCGTTGTAGTAGACCGTATGCGCCCCCACCAGATAGGGGCTGATGATCCATTTCTCGTCCGAGGGATCGATGGTGACTGAAATGGTCGGAACCGTGCCGGGTGTGGTCGCATTGCCGGTCACAGCCAGATTGTCCAGCATCGACCGGGCGCCGGTTCCGCCGCTGATAGCAACGGAAAAGATGGCCGACTCGCCGGGAGCCAGCTCGGTATCTGTAAGGGCGGGAGAAAGCAGCGCATCTTTATCCGGATAGTTTCCGGTCTCCGTAGCGGTTGTTGAAACGCTTTGCGACAGTAACTGCACGGGGCCGGCTCCGAGATCGCCCGAATTATAGCTCACCAAAATATTCACAGGGGATCCATTAAACCTGCGCACAAAATCGAACCGGACGGCAGTCAGCGCGACATTCGACACCGAATTGTTTACCACGGTCAGAGTAAAGGTTTCAGCAGTTTGAATCCTGAACGAGACGGCAGAGGCCGCCGCACCGGATCCAAAGGTTCCGTATGTACCATCGGTGGAACCCGCCGAATAGGTATCCACCGCGACCGTTAGACCCAGCGTGATGCCTATACCCGGAACCGTGATCGTGGGGGTCGTAATCCCGTTTTCCCAGGCAGCCAAAACCTGTTCGGCATCAGCTATGTGACCGGCAAAACAACCAATCATCAAGCAACCCAGAATTTTTCTAAAACCATTCATCATAGCGTTCTTGTCCCACTTTTTCAGATCAGGCCATCAAGCCGTATGGCCTCATGCTGAAAGCGACCTTAACTAAAGTTTCTCCCAAACCAAATTCCCGGAGATCCAGACCCTTGCCACCATATCCTTTAGATCTCTACACGAGCGCCCGTGTTTAAAAAAATACCCCGCTTAAGGCGGGGCATGCATGCTTCGCCGGATTATTCCGGCAAAGCATAGTTGAGGTTAAGCACTGAATTTTCTGCGGAGGTATACCATGGCCAGGCCAAACGAACCCATCAGACCCAGTGTGGCCGGCTCCGGAATCACAGTCGCTTGAATGGCGATATTGTCGAGACCGGCAGCGGCGTTTGCCGTAGCCCCGCCGGAAAACTGAAACTCGAATGTAACGAATTCCGTATCGGCCAGAGTAACATCGCTCAACACGCTGGAAAGCGAGACATCGATGTCTTCATAATCCGAAGCTCCGCCTGGCTGAACCGTGCTGTTATAGGCAACGATGGTGTCATTACTCGAAACACCGGTAAGATTCCCGTTGAAATACACTACCGTGATATTCGTCGGACTGTTGGCAAACGCCTGTGCAAAGTCAAAATTGAGGGTGTCCAGCACAAGATCCGCACCCGACACATTCGTCACTTTAACACGTAGTGTGTTTCCGTTTTTCGCCTTCAGACCACCGACTGTAGCCGTGTTAGCTCCGGCAAGCGTGCCATAAGTTCCGTCATTCGAACCATAGCCCGTAATGTCGGTCGTAACACCGTCTTTAAACGATGTTGCGGTTACGACATTCGTCTCGTACCAGGTTGCACTGGTTGTGGACTCACCTTCCCAGTATGCAACAATACCAGCCATGGTCGATCCTGCGACCAACAGCGCGCATGCTGTAATTAATATTTTTTTCATTGTTTTCTCCCTGTTTTGTTTTTTTTATTAATAATAAAACAGTATCACTATCGGTAATATTGTCAATCTCGAACAACCGGCCGCCAGTCGGGTATATTCCCGACCGGCACGCTTACAACACTACTCCACTTCAACGCGGAAGAACGCCGGCGACAACGTGCTGTCCACATAATTTGTGTTGGACGGTTGCGTGGCGCCAATGCCCGATGCGTTAGTGGTCGACCAGGTGCCGTTTACCAGGTCATCCGTGCTGACGATCCTGTAGCTGTTGCCGTTCTTGGACTGCCAGATGATCACGTATTGATTGGCGTTGGTTCCCGTCGCGAAGCTTTCCACTTTCAGCAGGGAAAGCGCATTAGTGGGATCCGAGCCATGCAGGAATTCATAGAGATCACTGAATCCGTCCAGGTCGTAGTCACTGGTCGCATTGGCATTGGTGAGGGAGCCGAGGTAGTTATTTTCCCAATTGTCGGCAATGCCGTCCCCGTCTGTATCCGAAGGTGCACCCTTGAGCATGCGTACCATCAAGTTGTCGAACAGACATCTGTTCGGACCGGAATAGTTGGTGAACGACATGGTGAAGACCACATGTTCGCCAGTCTGTATGACGGTATCTGTCAGATTGGTGAAGGGCAGATCAATATCGTACCACCTGTTGCTGGGAGCCGTGTAACCGCCGACTTCCACCGGACCGATGTCGTCCAGATCACCGGACACATAGTCGATGGTAAAAGTGCTAGGCGCCAAATCATTTTGCCTGCGGTAGTCCATGTAGATGCCATCCAAAGTCATGTCGAATACCGTCTTGTTGGTGATGGCGATGGTGTAGACCTGATTTGATTGGGCTCTCAGCACCCAACCGTTGTCCTCGGCCACCGGTGTCATGAATATCGTTCCATAGTCATGGTCTTCGCTGCCTCCGCTTGACGACCTGTTCAAATTCACCCCATTAACCGCATCAAACATTTGGGCGCTAACAGCATTGGCCGCAGGAGTCTTCTGGTCCGCGAAACGGTTGTTTTCGCCGGTCCAGCCAACCATCTCGTAAGCTTCGAGCGCGGGATCCGTGACCACCATTTCAATTGTGGCTTCAACCGGAGCGCTGTTGGAGTCAGTCGCGCTGATGGTGAACTCATCAAAGCGAGCCACGACCGGGGTACCCGTCGCCGTGCCGTCCGGGAGGACGGTGAGCCAGGCCGGACCACCTGTTTTGGCATAATAGATGGTGTCGGTTTCCGGATCGGTGGCAATGCCACTGAGATCATTCGAATAGACCACACCGATGGTGGCCAATTCGGCGATACGGATCGGATTGTTGGTAAACGAAGGTGCAATGTTGGCGGTGTCCAGAACGCCGAACTCACCGTAAAACGCCAGGTTATCGATGGCAGTGGATGCTACATTCACATCAAAATTAAGCCGGAACGTAGCAGACTCGCCTGCATCAAGAACACTGTCGTTCAATGCGGTAACGTCCACGACATATTCATTGGATGGGTCTTGTAAACCCCAGGTAGCGGCAGCTTCCGATGTACTTGTAAGATTGGTGACTAAAGTGACAGCAGCTATGTCCAGGTCACCCGACATATATCTTACGTTAAAGACGTTCCCCCCAAAGCGGCGAATGAGGTCAAACCGGACCTCCGTAAGCTGAAGGTTTGTCGTGCTGTTGTTTTGAAGGGTGTATTCCATGTAATAGCCATCGCCGCCCTTACCGACCGAATATGCATTCGTAATAAAAGTGGATTCTCCGGTTTCAAAGCCCGCAACATCAGGCCCGTAAAAACCATCGTTGGACGCGAGGTTCTTTGCGGGGTTTTCCTGCCGGGAGCCTTCAACTGCGTTAGTCACATGGCTGTGTGATTCCGTCAGGATAATGAGCGTATTTGTGACGATTTCAGCGTCGGCGCTTAACCAGGTAGCGTTGGTATCCACATTCGCCCACGAGATCTGCTGCATGAGCGGCTCCTGCTGTCCTGAAGCAACGATGGAAAGCGCCACAACAGCTGACATGGCTACGAGTTGTTTGATCTTCATTTTCTCCTCCTGCTGGTTTCTGTATCTGATCTATGTAACGACCTTTTTTCAGTAGATAAACAGGCTAGTAGAAACGCGTTGTCCAGTCAAATATATTATTGAACTGTTTTATTTAATGTCGGATCAGTAGAGCTTAATTTTTGCTGTTTTAATTCATAAAACGTGATTTCCCGAGGATTTAGAACCGGCTCAATAGACCCTTTATCCGCTTCCGCTCTGTAACCGGGGGTTCTACGGTGCTGTGCTACGAACGCTTATTCGGGATTGCCGAGCTTGTCCTTGAAGAACTTGATGGTACGGTCCCACGCCAGGGTGGCGGCGGCTTCATCGAACCGCGGCGTGGTGTCGTTGTGGAAGCCGTGGTTCACGCCCGGATAAATGTGCGCTTCGTAGTCAATCTTGTTGGCTTTCAGCGCCGCTTCATAGTCCGGCCAGCCGGCATTCACCCGCTGGTCTTTCTCGGCATAATGAATCAGCAGCGATCCTTTGATTTTGGCCGTATCCTCGGCCGAGGGCTGACGCCCGTAAAACGGCACGGCGGCCTTGATGATATCCGGCAGACTCACCGCCAGCGCATTGGAGACGCCTCCTCCGAAACAGAACCCCACCACCCCGACCTTCCCGTTGCAGTCGGCGTGCTGATGCAGAAACCGGGCGGCTGCCACAAAATCCTCGGCCATCTTGACGCCGTCCAGCTTTCGCTGCATGGCGCGGCCTTCGTCATCCGAGCCGGGATAGCCGCCGAGCGGCGTCAGCGCATCAGGGGCCAGTGCGACGAATCCGGCCAGCGCAATGCGCCGCGCCACATCTTCGATATAGGGATTCAGGCCGCGATTTTCATGTACCACCAGAACGGCGGGGACTTTTTTATCGAGCTTGGCGGGCCGCGCAAAAAGCCCCTTCATGGTTCCATGTCCGTTGGGCGACGGATACTCAATATATTTTGCCTCCACGCGCGCATCATCCGGCGGCACCTGCACCGCCAGCGCATAATCAGGACTGAGCGCACTCAGCAAAGCGGCACCCGTCAGACCCAGCG
>JBFHPA010000132.1:0-6305 GCA_041592955.1 Pontiella sp. | reverse complement strand
CCTTCCGCCAGGGAAATCAGCTCCGCGATATCGCATACCAGATCAACATTTCTCTTTTTCATCATGTCTATAATTTACCCATCAGGCGGCATCGTATCGGGCATCCCGCCCCGAGTCAAAGACTAGAGATAATCCAATTTACGAATCGACCTCCCAAACAGCCTTCCCTAATATTTTTGCTTAATAAGAAAGTCACGATTCCATGAACAAACCCTCTGCAGAAAAGCTTCTCGAAATATACCGACCGATGGTGGCCTCGCGCTACACTGACCAGTTGCAGTCCGCCGCGGCTCAGCGCGGGGAGGTCTTTTTTTATATCCCCTCCTCGGGCCACGAAGCGGCCGCGACCCTGGCACCGCACCTGATTGATTCGGACTGGCTGCACCTGCACTACCGCGACCGCGCCCTCGCCTATGCCCGCGGCGTCTCCTACGAAACCGTCTTTTACGGCCTCTTCAGCAAACAGGAATCCAACTCCGCCGGACGGCGCATGCCCGCCTTCCCTTGCGATCCTTCGCTGAATATCATGAGCACCCCGACGCTCGTCGGCAGCAATGTGCTGCAGGCCGTCGGGGTCGCGTCGGTCATCAAGAACGAGAAGGATAACCCCTTCGTACTCGTCTCCGTCGGCGACGGCGCCACCCAGCAAGGCGACTTTTTCGAGGCCGTGGCCGAAGCCGTCCGCGCCAACCTGCCGGTCCTCTTCCTCATCGAAGACAACCGGTTCGCCCTTTCGACGGTCACAAAGGGCAACACCTTCTACTCGCTGCCCGGTGGCGAGGCCGACTCCTTTTACGGTCTGCCGATTCATCGGGTCGACGGTTCCGACGCGGGCTCGACCTATGAAAAATTCGGCGAGCTGGTCTCCGGTCTGCGCGCGACACGCGGACCGCAAATCGTGGTCTTCAACGTCGAGCGGCTGGAGAGCCACACCAATGCCGACGACCAATCCGTTTATCGTACCGAGGCCGATCTCAAACACGCGATGGATAACGCCGATCCATGCTTGCGGTTGCGCGATCGCCTGCTGGCAGATGGCGTGGATGAATCCCGCATCAAAGCGATCGAGGACGAGGTCAAGGAACAGGTGGATGCCGCGTTTCATATTGCCCGCAAGGGTACGACACCCACGGCCGCACTGACCGCGAAGAAGCCCCTGCCCGCACCCCGCGATGAATACCTGGGCACAGCCGAAGACCGCACGCTCAGCATGCTCGAAGCCATGCGCGAAACTCTGAAGGCGCGGCTCTCATCCGACAGCAAAACCACGCTGCTCGGCCAGGATATCGAAGACCCGAAGGGTGATGTCTTCGGCCTGACCCGCGGACTGAGCCAGACCTTCCCCGAGCAGGTGCACAATGCCGCGCTGGCGGAATGCACGATTCTCGGTGTCTCCACCGGACAGGCACTGGCGGGCGGGCACCCCGTGGCCTTCATGCAGTTCTCGGACTTCCTGCCAGTGGCCTACAACCACATCCTTTCAGAGATCGGCGCCATGTACTGGCGCACCAACGGCCAGTGGGAATCGCCGGTATTGATCATGTCGATCGCGGGCGGCTACCGGCCCGGCCTCGGCCCCTATCACGCGCAGACCATGGAAGCAATCTGCGCGCACGTTCCGGGCGTCGATGTCTTCATGCCCTCGACCGCCGCCGATGCCGCCGGACTGCTCAATGCTATTTTTGAATCCGGCCGCCCGTCGGTCTTCCTCTTTCCGAAGAGCTTAATCAATGACCGCTCCAACACCACCTCCGCCGACGTGGAAAAACAATATGTTCCTATCGGTAAGGCGCGCATCACCCGCGCCGGGAAGGACATCACCCTCGTCAGTTATGGCGGGGCCATGCCGGTATGCGAACGCACAGCCGACGCCCTCGCGGAGATCGGCGTCAACGCCGAGGTCATCGATCTGCGCACGGTCTTCCCGTGGGACGAGGAGACCGTGCTGGCCTCCGCGAAGAAAACCGGTCGGCTGATCGTCGTCCACGAAGACAACCAGACCGCCGGCATGGGCGGCGAGATTGCCGCCACCATCGCCGAAAAAGCCGGTAGCGACGTGCAGGTCGCGCGCGTCACCCGCCCCGATACCTACATTCCTTACGATTTCTCCTGCCAGATTGACGTGCTGCCCTCCCTCAAGCGCACGCTCGAAAAGTGCTGCGAGCTGCTCGATATCGACATTCATTGGGAAAAACCGGTCGAAGAGGAAGCCGGAAGCGTCACCGTCAAGGCTATCGGCTCCAGCCCGTCCGATGAAACCATCACCGTGGCCAGCCTGCTGGTCAGCGCGGGCGAAGCAATCGCTGAAGGCGATCTGATTGCCTCCGTCGAGGCCGACAAAGCTTCGATGGATATCACCTCGCCGGTCGGCGGTACCATTGCCGAAGTGCTCGTGAACGAAGGCGATGTCCTGACTGTCGGCACCCCGATGCTCAGGATTGCGTCCGATGAAGCCGCACAGCTTAAGCCGCTCACCAAAGAGGATCCCGGCACGCCCATCATGGAGCGCCGCCGCGCAGAAACTGTCGACGCGGCTTCCAGCCGCGTTGCGCTGGTTGAGGCTAAGCCGGTCTATATTTCCAATATCACCACGGTTCTTGGATCGCGGCACCTCACCAACGACGAACTGCTCAAGGGCCACGGCGAATGGGATTCAGATGCCATCCGCAAGCGCACCGGCATCGAAAACCGCTACTGGATCGACGGCGACGAAAACGTGCTGACGCTGGCGGTGCAGGCAACGAAAGATTTGCTGGAAAAGGAACAGCTTCAGATTTCCGACATCGGCGCCATTATCTGCTCTACCGGCACACCGCTGGCCATGACACCTTCGCTGGCCTGTCAGGTACTGCACGCGCTCAGCCCGGAAAAGGGCGAGGTGCTCATGCAGGCACACGACGTTAATGCCGCCTGCTCCGGCTACATGTATGCCTTGCAGTCCGCCTTCGACTTCCTGACCAATGCACCGGATAAAAAGGTGATTGTCATTACGGCCGAGACGCTCTCGCCGATGGTCAACCACGAGGATCAGAAGACCATGGCGCTCTTTGGCGATGCCGCCACCGCTTCGCTCGTCAGCTGCGAACAGCGGCCCGGCAACGTCGGCGTTAAGCTGAATCGGCCGTTCCTCTCCGCCACCGGGGTTGAGAACAAAGTGCTGTATGTTCCAAACATGGGCAGCGGCGAATGTATCGAGATGGAAGGCCTGACCGTCTTCAAGCTGGCCGTGCGCAAGATGATCGACATGCTCGACAACGCCTGTAAGGAACGCGGTATAACGGTCGAAGATCTGGCCTACATCGTTCCGCACCAGGCCAACGAGCGCATCATCGAAGCCATCCGCAAAACCATCCATTGCCCGCCGGAAAAAATGTTCAACCATATCCGGAAGTACGGCAACACTTCGTCGAACACCATTCCGATTGCGCTCACCGAGCTCGTCCCAACCGTTGGAAGCGACACGCTCATCGGTCTCACCGCCTTCGGCGGCGGCTTCACCTTCGGTGCCGCCGTTATCGAAAAGGTGTAGTCCGCCCTTCGGCTGCTGACCGCCCGCGACAGAAAAGTGTCTCCTAGTATAAGTTACTATATTTTATTTTAATTCTTATATTGTAAGTATGTGACGCATTGACTATTTCTTATGGGTGAGCCGCGGGGTGCGGCTCGTTAACCCTAGGAGATAAGCAATGAGAAGAAGAGGTTGGTTGAAAACCCTGCTGGCAGCAACATTCATCTGCGCATCCATCGCCCTTGCGGCTGAGGGTGTGGCGGTCAAGGGCAACAAGAAGAGCAAGGTATACCACAAACCGGCGTGCCAGCACTTTGCGGCCAAGGGCTCGACCGAAGTGTTTGCAACGGAAGCTGCGGCAAAGCAAGCCGGCTATAAAGCCTGCAAGCAGTGCGGCAAGGCCAAGGCGGCAAAGAAGGCGAACCCCGCCGAAAAAAAATAGTCCCGCCACATGTTTGGCAACCAGCTCCGGACGTCCATGTCCGGGGCTTTTTTCTGTTCAACCGGATTTCGTTTTAACTGAAGCTGTTTTTCACCTAGTCTGCCCGAATTAGCGAGTGGGGAAGTTTGCATGGAATGGGTGAAGGAACTGCTGGATACCGTTGATGGCTTTGTGTGGGGATGGCCGACCATCATTATCCTGGTCGGCTCCGGCTTGTATCTGACCTTCCGTCTGCTGTTCGTTCAGGTGCGCCATCTCGGTCATGCGATCGCCTGCGTGCTGGGCAAATATGACCAGCCGGAGGAGAGCGGCGACATCTCCCACTTCAAGGCGCTGGCCACCGCGCTATCGGCCACCATCGGCACCGGCAACATTGCGGGCGTAGCCACGGCCATCGTGGCGGGCGGACCCGGCGCGGTCTTCTGGATGTGGATCACGGCACTCGTCGGCATGGCCACCAAATTCACCTCCTGCACGCTGGCCGTACAATACCGGCGGATCCATGCCGACGGTTCTGCCAGCGGCGGACCGATGTATTATCTCTCGATGGGACTTCGACAGAAGAAACTCGGCGCGCTTTTCGGTGGTGCGTTCGCCCTGTTCGGCATGATCGCGTCGTTCGGCATCGGAAACATGGCGCAGGCCAACTCGGTCGTCGGCGGTCTCGGCTATCTCCTGCCGGAAGCCGTACAGGCGGGCGGCTTCACATTATGGGACGGATTCGACATTTCATGGATGAGTCTCATCACCGGTCTGACGCTTTCGTTTCTGACGGGCATTGTGATTCTGGGCGGTATCAAACGCATTGCCAGCGTGGCCGGGGTGATTGTCCCCTTTATGTGCACCTTTTACGTGGCCGGCGCCGTGATTATTCTCGTGCTCCACGTGTCGGCTATCCCGCATGCACTGGCGCTGATCGTTAAGCACGCCTTCACACCCTATGCCGCCGGTGGCGGGGCGCTGGGCGTGGCCGTCTCGCAGGCGATCCGCTACGGCGTGGCGCGCGGCGTCTTTTCCAACGAGTCCGGCCTCGGCTCCGCACCGATCGCCCATGCGGCCGCGAAAACGAGCGAGCCTGTGCGCGAAGGTACCGTCGCCATGCTCGGCCCCTTCATCGACACCATTATCATCTGCACGATGACAGCGTTGGTCATACTTGTGACCGGCGCAAACCTCAGCGAATTCGACGGCAGTGCCCTGACCGCCCATGCCTTTGAAAAAGGCTTGTTTGGTTACGGGCAATACCTCGTCGGACTCGGCATTGTATTCTTCGCTTATTCGACACTCATCGCCTGGTCATACTATGGCGATCGTTGCGCGGAATACCTCTTTGGTGAAAAGGCGATCCCCGTCTACCGCTGGGTCTATGTGGGTTGCATCACCATCGGTGCCGTCGGTGGACTGCAGGTCATTTGGACCATTGCCGACATCTTCAATGCGCTCATGGCCATCCCCAACCTGATCGGCCTGATCCTGCTTTCCGGGATGGTTGCGCGCGAAACCAAGCGCTATTGCGGACGACTGAAAAACGGAGAATTCAAATCCAAACAAGGAGACGGAAAATGAAACATCTAATCCTGATCGCGCTGCTGGGCGCAGCGGCTTCATACGCAGAATTCGACCTGCAAAGTGCGATTGATGATGCGAAAGCCGGCACCACCGTCGTCATTCCGGCGGGCACCTACAATCAACCGGTCTCCATTAAGAAGGGAATTACCCTGAAGGGTGATGGAGCCGTGCTGGATGTGGCATCGAACCGGCCCGCCATCCTGATCGATTCCTCCCGACTGGTGACTATTGAGGGCATAACGATCAAGTGGAAAACAAAGACCCCGCCGCAAAAGGGCGACACCCCCTATGCCGTGTTTGTCCGCGCCGGGGAAGCGCTTATCCAGGACTGTTCATTTGTAGCCCCCGGTTCGGGCGATGAATCAACGTCCGCAGCAACGGCCATGGATAAGTCGGAACTCCACATTCGGAATTGCCGCTTTAATGGCTTTGAGTACACGATTCAGTTTTGGAACGGAGCCGAAGGAACCGTCGAAAACTGCATCGTGATGAATCCCGGCCACTGCGGCATTACCATCGGGCATGGGTCGAAGGCCGCGCTGAAGCGGAATGTCGTAACCGGCTCGCTCTATCACGGCATCCGCTGCACCGGTGGCGAAATCGAGGCGGAGGGGAATCTGGTTGTGGGCAACAAGAACCGCGGTTTTTACATTGGCAACCGATCGGCAACCGGCGAGCTCCGCAACAACCTCATCGTCGATAATGCGATCGGCATCAATGTCTTTGCCAATTCGAAACTCGAAATCGAAAATAACGTCATCACCCGCTCCGGTACCGCGGGGTTGT
>JBFHPA010000131.1:0-6354 GCA_041592955.1 Pontiella sp. | reverse complement strand
TCCCATCCATCTGATCGGACAGGAGTGGATGCTGATTACCGCCGGCACGCCGGAACATTTTAATACCATGACCGCAAGCTGGGGAAGCATGGGTGAACTTTGGTTTAAACCCGTGTGCTTCTGTTTTGTGCGTCCGCAGCGGTACACCTATGAATTCATGGAGAAAAAAAGCGCCTTTACGCTGGCGTTCTTCGACGGGAAATATAAATCCCAGCTCAACTTTTGCGGTTCCCGCACGGGACGTGAAACCGACAAGGTTCAGGAATGCGGCTTTACACCGCGTCCGGCGGATAACGGATCCGTATTCTTCGATGAAGCTCGGCTGGTGCTGGAGTGTCGCAAGATCTACTTCCAGACGCTGGAACCTGGAAACTTTCTCGATAAAGACATAATGAAGCATTATCCCGAGAAGGATTTTCACCGCATGTACGTCGGCGAGATAACGCGTGCATTGATGGAATAACGTAAAACCGGCCAAGGCTGGCATGTAATATGCTTATTATCATCGTGTGAGGTGAAAGATGATGATTAGTAATCCAGTCAATGATGAGCAATATTCCGAAGAACTCAAATGCACCAATTCCCATCGCTTAAAGCAGTGGGAAATCAGACGATATCATGAGGCTGTGGAGGCCCATAGGACTGCACTTTCAAGAAAGGCAGGAGAAGTCGTTGAGTGGCGCAAGGCCGAACGGGATTTCCTCGTAAATAATTACGCTGTAATGGCGGAAAAGTCGCGTGCGGACTTTTGCAGTCTGATCTGCCCCAAGCGAAATTCCTGCCTGATGGCTCAGGGTCTGGTGCCTGTGCCGCAGCGCTCTATCAGACGCGCGGCGTAATCTGCCGTCATTTTCTTCGTCGGCGCTGTTTACCGCGCGGGCGGGGACGACCAGTATGCATATCGGGTTGAATCCGGGGTTTCCGTTCACGGCGTCCCGGTTGAACCAATTGGTCGGCCAGAACAAAGTCGATGAATCCGCGGGCGGTATCCACCTTCGCGAGCATAACCTCGATCTCTTCCCCGATGGTGAACCGGACCTTGCCGCTTTTGGTTCGGGCCTGCGTCATATCGTCATTGGCTTCAAGCCAGTCGGATGTAATCGAAGCGAAGGTGACCATGCCGCGCTGAAGCGAGTCGGGCAGCTCGACAATCATGCCTTTACCTTTGATAGAGACGATATATCCCTTAAACTTTGCGGTCTGGGATGTGTTCAGCATGTCGTTATAATATTCCAGGCGCTTGGTCTCGGTACTTTTCTTTTCCAGCTCGTCGGCCTTTTTTTCGGTTCCATTGCAGTGCAGGGCAATCGCTTCAATCTGCTCCTTGGAAATAGGGAGGTTACCGCCTAGCTCGACCGCCTTGAGCATCCGATGCACCAGCAGATCCGGATAGCGGCGGATGGGTGACGTGAAGTGGGTATAGTCGTCGAACGCCAATCCAAAATGTCCGATCTGGGTGGCTGAATATTCCGCACGCTTGAAGTTGCGCAAGATGGCGAGGTTGGCCGTGTACTCCACCGCCGTTCCTTCGGCCAGCCTGATCGCCGCATTGATGTCCTGCCGGGTCTGGGGCAGGGCGGCAATGCCCAGCGCCTGCAGCTCCATGCCCATCGAAGCCCATTGCTCCTCATCCGGCTCGTCATGCACGCGGTAGATCGAAGGCTTTTCGGAGGCAATCAGTATTTCAGCGACAGCGCGGTTGGCCAGCAGCATGCAGTCTTCGATCAGCCGGTAGGCCTCCTTCGATTCCGAGCGGGGCATCATTTTTTCCACCTTGCCCTGATCGTTCAGCTTGATCTCTATTTCGGGGGTATTGATTTCGACCGATCCATTGGCCACGCGCAAGGCCCGCACTTTCTGAACGAGCGGCCAAAGGTTTTCGAGGCGATGGAGGACGATGGCCGGAATGCCGTGGTCGGACTTGCCGTCGATGAAACGCTGCACCTGCGTGTAGGTCAGACGGGCCTTGGAATGGATAACCGATGGAAATGTTTCATAACCGAGCATCTCTCCATCCGCACTCACGTGAAGTTCGACGGAGTGCGACAGGTGATCGTTTTCCGGGTTCAGGCTGCATACCTTGGTGGTGAGTTCCTTCGGAAGCATCATGACGGCCCGGTCAACGAGATAGATGCTGTTGCCGCGCTTGAATGCTTCCTTGTCGATCAGCGTGCCGGGTTCGACATAGACGGAGACATCGGCGATATGCACCCCCAGCAACCATCCGCCATCGGGGTGGGGTTCGAGCGACACGGCATCATCGTAGTCCTTCGCTGTTTCGGGGTCGATGGTGAAGGTCACGGCATCGCGCAGATCGCGGCGGCCCTCCATTTTTTCGGGTGTGATTTCGCCCGACAGCTGGTTGGCCTCGGCAATCACATCCTCGGGGAAATCCTCGCGAATGCCGGCATCGGCAAGCAGACTGTCGATGTCGACACCCGGCTCGGAGGTCTCTCCGAGATCTTCAACGATTGTTCCGGTCAGCGGTTTGAAAGGATCCGCCCAGTCGTTGAGCCGGACGACGACCTTGTGGTTTTCAGGGATGTTCCGTGTGTCGTCGATACGAACGTCATGCCTGAAGCCCGCCGCATCGGGGATCACGTAGGAATAGTAGGGGGACTGTTTGAGCAGACCGACAGTTTGATTGTTCGCTCTCTCGAGCACCTGCATCACGCGCCCTTCCGCCCGCAGGTCAGTCTGGCCGCGTCGTTCCCGCTGCCGTGCGGCATACTCGGAATGAAAGACCTCGACGGAAACCTTGTCGTGGGGCAGGGCGACTCCGGCATTGCGGTCAGAGATGTAGATTTCCGATTCATCCGGTGCGTCGGGAATAAAAATCGCACCGCCCTTGGGCATCATTCGAATCGTGCCCGTAATCTGGTTCGAGGCCGCTGGCAGCGCCCAACGGTTTTTGCGCAGGCGCGTGATCTTTCCGGCGGCTTCGAGCGCATAGAGGTCGTGGCGGAATTCAGCGCGCTGCCCCTTCGAGCCGACATTCAAGGCATTGGCCAGTTCGTGCTGTTTCATCGGCCGATAGTTGGGCGCGGCCATAAATTGGAGGATTTGAGAGTCGAAGTTCATAGAGTCGTCCTTTACACTGCTAACATGAAAATAGTTTTTGTCAGCAGCGAAATCGTACCATTCGCTTCGAGCGGCGGTCTAGGAGATGTTTGCGGTGCTTTACCACCGGCACTGGCGAAGCAGAAGGTGGATGTCATCCGCATGATGCCGCTGTATCAGCAGATTGACCGTGAAATGCATGGGCTGGAGAAGTGCGATGTGGAATTGCACATCCCGCTGGGTCACGTCTGGTATCAGGGCGCGGTCTGGGTGCAGGAACTCGAAGGCGTTAAAACCTATTTCATTCAAAGCAACGAGTTTTTTGAGCGGCCCGGGCTTTATGGAATCCCGGAGCATGGCTATGCTGACAACTTCGAACGTTTTACGTTTTTTCAGAAGGCCGTCGTTCAGCTGATCGACCTGTGGCAGATCAAGCCGGACGTCGTGCACTGCAACGACTGGCAGACCGGACTGATTCCATTTCTGCTCCACCATGGCATCGACGGCAATTTTCGCAACGGGCAGGAAAAAACATTGATCACCATCCACAACCTGGCGCACCAAGGCTGGGCGCCCGCCCAGAAATTCTACATGACCCAGCTGCCGGATAGTTGCTACACCATGAACACACTCGAATTCTATGGCGAGATCAACATGCTCAAGGGCGGACTCGTGGGCGCCACGGCGATCAATGCCGTCAGCCCGACCTATGCCGAAGAGATTAAAACCGCGCGGTTTGGCTGCAAGCTGAACGGCGTGCTGTATCACCGCCAGGCGGTGCTGCACGGAATCCTGAACGGCATCGACTATGCCCGCTGGGATCCGGCCATCGATCCCGATCTGGTCGCCAATTATTCAATGCATGATCTTTCCGGGAAAGCGATCTGCAAAGCCGCGCTGCAGAAAGCCTGCGGGTTCAAGGTCGATCCTCAAACACCCTTAATGAGCATCATCACCCGTCTGGTTTCGCAGAAGGGTATTGATCTGCTGGGCGGCGTCATCGAGCAGATTGTTGCCTCCGGGGCACAGCTCGTCATTCTGGGAACCGGTGATGCGGGCTATGAGGAATTATGCCGGGAGTGGGCGCGGCGCTGGCCGGATCAGGTATGCGCATGGATCGAGTTCTCGGTTGAAAAAGCGCACCAGATCGAGGCGGGGTCGGATATGTTCCTGATGCCGTCCGAATTCGAGCCATGCGGCCATAACCAGCTATACAGCATGCAATATGGCACCGTTCCCATCGTGCACGGTGTCGGCGGTCTGGAGGACTCGGTCATCGACTTTTCAGAACAAGGCGGAACCGGATTTAAATTTCATGGTTATTCCGCAGAAGCCTTTGCGCAATGCATCGAGCGGGCGTTGAAGGTTTATTCGACACCCAGGCGCTGGCTGCCGCTGATGAAGCGCGGCATGAAGAAGGACTTTTCGGTCAACCATATGGCCAGAGACTACATCGCGCTCTATAAAAAAATTATGGCTGGCCATGCGACGGTGGATTGAAAAGTTTTTGGGAAAACGGGCGGAGCCGGCCCACCTTGAATTTGGCCGCTGGGGCGAAGAGCAGGCGGTGCGGCATCTCAAACAAGAAGGATGGAAGATCCTTGGGAAACGCACCCGCGTCGGCAAGCACGATGAACTCGACATCATTGCCGAACAGGAAAAGGTGCTCGTGTTTGTCGAGGTAAAGGCGCGCAAGAACGAACGTTTTGGCCGGCCGTTTTCCGCCGTGAACCGGGAGAAGCGCAAACGGCTTTCCCGGGCCGCTGTTGCCTACCTGAAAAAGAAGCGCATCAAACCGGAGTACATCCGGTTTGATGTGATTGAGGTGGTTGGCGAGGCCTCATCCCGCACGCCGGAGATTCGGCATATCGAGAACGCGTTCCAGCTCGATTCGAGTTATAAACTCTGGTGGTAGTTCCGGCGCTTAATGCTTGTGCGCTTCACCGAAGTACGTGTGCTCGAGGGAGTGGATCAGTTCCTTCAGTTTTTCCACATTCGCCAGATCAGCGGTCTGCTTGGCCTTCATCGAATACACCAGCATTTCATGTAGCGTCTTCAGGTTGTCCTCATAGTGATCCATGCCGGGCTTGATGCGCTGGGCGAGGAAATAATAGGTCACGATTTCGCTCAGTTCGTCGGCATGCTTCTCTTTATTGAGGACCCAGCGCACGGCCTGATTCTGATTCGGCGTAGCCGCGAGTTCCTTCATTGATTTCTCAATGGTCGTGACATGCTCTTCCATCATGTGGATGCGCATCTGGTCGTCGTAGATTCCGCAGGGAATCTGGCAATGGGCCTGTACGGTGGCGGCGATTGCGATTGCAAACAAGACCGAAGCGGTCAGATATGTGGTTACTTTATTCATGGTACGTCCTCCATTGGTTGGGGTTTCTTTTCTACAGCGTGTTGAAAATCCGGTCGCCGGCATCGCCGAGTCCGGGGGCAATATAGGCTTGATCATTCAGGCACTCATCAATGGAGCAGGTAAAGATGTCGATGTCGGGGTGGGTGGCCGAAACCTTTGCGATGCCTTCCGGTGCCGCGATGATGCAGAGCAGGGCGA
This sequence comes from Pontiella sp., assembly GCA_041592955.1. Lineage (GTDB taxonomy): Bacteria > Verrucomicrobiota > Kiritimatiellia > Kiritimatiellales > Pontiellaceae > Pontiella. Next base: position 731 of record JBFHPA010000131.1, on the reverse strand, counting down.
TCTGCTTCACGCCCCACTTCTTCACCATCCCGATGCCCTCGCAGGCCGAGCCACCCGTGGCGAGCATGGGATCGAGCACCAGCGCCACATCAGGCGGAGAGTCCGAAAACTTCTGGTAATACTCGATGGGCAGGAAGGTGGATTCGTCGCGATAAAAGCCGATATGCCAGACTTCCGCCTGCGGCATCAGGTCCAGCACGGCCGAGCACATTCCCAGACCTGCGCGAAGAATGGGTACCAGACCCACTCGGCAGGCCAGCGTTTCGCATTCGGTTGTTGTCAGGGGAGTTTCGACCGTATCACTTTGAAGGGATAGGCCGGTCGTGGCCTCGTGGGCGAGGAAAACGGTAAGTCTGCGGATTTGATCACGAAAAACAGAAGGCGGGGTGGTTTTGTCGCGCAGATCCTTTAGATGGTGGGCGACCAGTGGATGCTTCAGCTCGACGACCCTGCCCATGACAGCTCTCCTACTTGGCGTATTCTACGCAGCGGGTTTCCCTGATCACCGTGATACGAACAGTGCCCGGAATTTTAACCTCGTCACCAATCTGCTTGGCAATGTTTTTGGCCAGAAGCGATGCGCCATGGTCGTTGAACTTTTCGGGTTCCACCATCACGCGGATTTCCCGTCCGGCCTGGACAGCGTAGCTGCTTTTGACGCCCGCATATTGGTTGGCGATCTTCTCGATCTGCTCCAGACGCTGGATGTAGAGATCCGTGGCCTCGACGCG
>JBFHPA010000130.1:0-6373 GCA_041592955.1 Pontiella sp. | reverse complement strand
GGCCACTTTGTAGGGGGCGATGCAGGGGGCGAAGCGCAGCACGGTGCGGGCTTCGTAGCCTTCGGGCGCACGCTGGACACCGGCTTCGGCGGTGAGCACGTCGCCACCGTCCTTGCCTTTAGGAATCCATTCTTCGCGGTAGGCTTCGCACAGCAGCGCGAGCGCAATGCGGTCGACGCCGGCGGAGGGCTCGACCACGTGGGGAATGTAGGTTTCCTTGGTTTCCTCGTCGTGGTATTCGAGTTTTTTGCCGCTGGTGTTCTGGTGCTGCGTGAGGTCGAAGTTGCCGCGCGCGGCAATGCCTTCGAGCTCCTGCGTGCCGAAGGGGAAGTCATACAGGATGTCGGTGCAGGCGCTGGCATAGTGGGCGAGGGCGTCGCCTTCATGAATGTCGCGGTGCATGCGGCCTTCGGGCAGGCCGACTTTTTCGTACCACTTGAGGCGTTCGGTGACCCAGTATTCGTGCTGCTCGGCATCGGTGCCGGGCTTGATGAAGAATTCGAGTTCCATCTGCTCGAATTCGCGCGATCGGAAGGTGTAGTTGCGCGGGTTGATCTCGTTGCGGAAGGCCTTGCCGATCTGCGCGATGCCGAAGGGTACCTTGTTACGGACGGTGGAGAGCACGTTGCCGAACTGGGCGAAGATGCCCTGCGCGGTTTCGGGGCGGAGGTAGGCGACGTTGGAGCTTTCCTCGACGGGGCCGACGTAGGTTTTGAACATCAGGTTGAATGCGCGCGGTTCGGTGAGCGTGCCGGGTTCATTGGTGTCGGGGCCGACGAGCTTGCCGTAGGCTTCGAGCGGAATGTCGAGCAGGGCGACCTGTTCGTATTCTTCGGCATTGCCCTTGGCGACCTTCTTGACTTTCTTTTCGGCGGGGGCGAGTGCGCCTTCGTGGAAGGCAAACATGAGCGCGGCGTCATCGGACGTGTGCTTGAGCACGAAAATCTGGTCGGCGCGGTAGCGGCTCTTGGTTTCGCGGCAGTCGAGCATGGGATCCTTGAAGTTGCCGACGTGGCCGGAGGCTTCCCATACGCGCGGATGCATGATGATCGAGCTGTCGAGGCCGACCACATCTTCGCGCAGCTGCGTCATGGATTTCCACCAGCAGGCCTTGATGTTGCGCTTGAGTTCGACGCCGAGCGGGCCGTAGTCCCAGAAGCCGTTGATGCCGCCGTAGATTTCGGATGTCTGGAAGATAAAACCACGCCGTTTGCAGAGGCTGACAAGGGCGTCCATTGTTACATGATAGTCGTTTGCTTTCATAAGACGGGCGAGAATGCCGAAGGGTGATATTACGGTCAAGAATGAAGGGGATTTGTTTCGCCGATTCGCTTTGGCCGTTTTTAGTCTGTGAAAGCAACGGAAGGTATGGATAGAGTGATGCGCAATGAACGAGTCGATATACAAGAGAAGCATTCCCGTGGCGGCTGTGGCCATCGCGGTTCTATTCATTCTGGCGCTGGTTGAGCTTTTTGTGATTATGGGTGGACTGACCCTGCGGGCCTCAACGGTCAAGCAGGTGGCACCCTGGGCCTATGAGTCCTACCTGAAGCTGGTGGGTGAGCATCCTGATTCGCTGTCCGAGTGGGCCATTGATACTAAGCAGCAAAAAGATACCAAGCCCCAACCCGCTTCATCCATTACCTCTTTCGCCGGCTTCAGCCCCGAGCAGATTCCGGTTACACTTGAAAACGTGGAAAAACGTCCGATTGTTCCAAAGGAAGAAACCCGTTCCACCGCTCCGGCACCGACTAATCATCCGTCCAAGCCGGAAGAGAGCGACGAGCCAGTGGGATAGTTCTACGTCTGCCAGTAGGCGAGAAATTCCACATTGCCGGCCGGTCCCGTGATCGGGGACGTGCATAGCCCCAGCCACTGGAAACCGAGTTCTTCGGTGCCGAAGATCCTGATTTTTTCAATGACCTCTTGATGAATGGCCGGGTCGCGTACGACGCCGCCTTTGCCGACCTGATCCTTGCCCGCCTCAAACTGCGGCTTGATGAGCGAGACGATGTGGCCGCCGGGCTTCATCAGCGCCTTGAGCGGAGGCAGGATTTTGGTGAGTGAAATGAAGGAGGTGTCGATGCTGCAGAAATCCGCCTTTTCGGGGATATCCTCTTCGGTCAAATAGCGCGCATTGGTGTTTTCCATCACCACGACGCGCGGATCTTCGCGCAGCTTGTAGTGCAGCTGGTTGGTGCCGCAGTCGACGGCATAGACCTTCGCCGCGCCATGCTGAACCATGAAGTCAGTGAATCCGCCGGTGGAGGAGCCGATGTCGAGACAGATGGCATTCTGCAGGTCGAAGCCGAACTGTTCATGCGCGCCCTCGATCTTTAATCCACCGCGGCTGACATACTTTTCCTTCTGCTTAACGGAGATGTCGGCATCGTCGGGATAGGCATGGCCCGGTTTGCCGGCAATCTGCTCGCCGACCGATACCATGCCCGCGCGGATGAGCCGCTGGGCCTGCTCGCGGCTTTCGGCCAGCTCGCGCTGAACGAGGAGTTGATCTAGTCGTATTTTCGGCATGCCCGTTATTTACAACCCACCTCTCGAAGCGAATCAACCTTACAGCGTTCTGCGGCCTGGCCAGCTCAGACCATGCGCCCGGCAAGCAAGGCCACGCTCCAGGCAATCGTGCGGAGCCAGTTGGTGTGGATGAGCCGGTTTATGATTTGCGGGTCGTTGCCTTGTTCCTGCAGCTTGTGGTGGCAGGGAACGGAGAGGGTGAAGGTCACGATCCATGCAACGAGTACCGCGCCGGCGGAAACCAGGTTTCCGATACGAGGATCGGTCAGGCATTGCAACCCAATACAGGCGGCCTGCGTAATCATGAGCGGCAGAACGATAAAGGAGATCGCCCGCGTGTACCTGTGGTGCCATGCGATGAATCTTTCCGCATCGATGAACCGGAAGGCCGGATAGATCACCAGTTGAACCAGCCAGATCAGCGTCGCCATCCCGGCATCAACGCCAAGCCGGATTGCTGGAAGATGCTCAGTCATGGTCGAGTCCGAAACGTTCGTATTCTTCGATGGCGTAGCGATCGGTGCAGCCGGCCACATAGTCGCAGACGGTGCGCCAGACGCCTTCCTGCTCCAGCCGCTCCCGCGCCTTGCGGCCCATGGTTTCGGGATGGTCGATGTAGTGGAGGAAGAGCTTTCGCATCATGGCGACGGATCGCTGGGTCTCATCGGCCACGGCATGGTGGTAGTACATGTTTTCAAACATGAAAGCCGTGAATTCCTTGAGCATGGCCTTCATCTCCGGACTGAAGTCAACGATGCGCCCGGGAGCGGTCATCACCTCGCGCACCGATTGGGGCTTGTGTTTCTCCAGGGCAGCGAATGCGGTTTCGGTGACATCGATCACCTGCAATTCAAGCATGCAGCGAATGGTGGCCCGCAGAGACTGGAACTCGGACAGGTTGGGATAACGTTCGCGGGTGACGGCCGCGGCCCGGTTCCAGAATTCGGTGGTTTCAAGCTGCTGCAGGTTCACGATGCCCGCTTCAAGACCGTCGTCGACGTCGTGCGCGTGGTAGGTCATATCGTCGGCGATATCGGCGATCTGCGCTTCCATGGACTGACGGGGGCCGATGGGGTGGCCGTCCAGTTCAGCATCGGTGTGATGCGCCTCGTGCTTAAGCAGTCCGGCGCGCACCTCCCACGTGAGGTTCAGGCCCTTGAAATCGGGATAGGGCGATTCGACCACTTCGACATTACGCAGGCTCTGCAGGTTGTGGTCGAACCCGCCATGGTCTTTCATCAGATCGTCGAGTACCTTCTCGCCCTCGTGTCCGAAGGGGCTGTGGCCCAGATCGTGCGCCAGACAGATGCATTCGGTCAGATCTTCATTCACCTTGAGGATACGGGCCAGCGTCCGTCCCACGGCAGACATTTCCATGGTATGGGTCAGGCGAGTGCGGTAATGGTCGGCGGTGCCGTTCACGAATACCTGGGTCTTGTATTCGAGCCTGCGGAAGCAGCGGCTGTGGAAGATGCGGTCGCGGTCGCGGGCAAAGCACGAGCGCAGCGGATGCGGCGGCTCCTCGTGCCGGCGCCCCAAACTGTCGGCACTTATGCTGGCATAGGCCGAAAGGTGGGCCCCTTCGGCGCGCTCCCAATCTTTTCTCGCTTGCTCCATATGCGATGCACTATAAAGCACTCCGTCAGGGAGTTCAAACCGGAGAGGATTGAATGTACGAAAAAACCATTTCAAGCAAGACGGTCTTCGAGGGCCGCATTATCACGGTGGATGTCCTTGATGTGGAATTGGAGGATGGTCGCACATCCGTGCGCGAAATCGTTCGGCATGGGGTGGCGGTCGCGATTGTGGCGCAGCGCGCGGATGGACGCTTTGTCTTTATCCGGCAGTTCCGCAAGGCGATGGAACGGGTCTGTTTCGAGCTTCCGGCGGGTAACTGCGATCCCGGCGAGCCGGAGGAGGTTACGGCCCTGCGCGAGCTCCGGGAGGAGACCGGCTGTGTGGCGGAATCGGCAGAGCTTCTTGGGCCGGTCTACCCCAGTGTCGGATACTGCACCGAGCGCATCGATGTCTATTTTGCAAAGGTCACCGGCCAGACCGAAACGGCTTTTGATCATGATGAACACATCGAAACGATCATCTTAAGCGAACAGGAAATGGATGAGATGATACGAACCAATCAGGTTGCCGACGCCAAAACACTCGCCGCATGGATGCTCTACAAAGCAAAAGATTCGGCCTGAGGTTTTTCCCGGACCCCTGTTTTTGCGGGTGAAAATCGGTTAAATGAAAACATTAAGATGTCTCATTTTTTAATAATTTACGGGTTGCGCTACCCTTATCAAACATGTACCAATTCCGTATTAATTAAACCAAGGAGAGGTGCACATGAAGTATTCTAAAGCAGTAATCGTGAGTCTGTTGGCCGTAGTTCCGATGATTGGTTATTCCGATGGGGACACCAATGTTATCTGGAAAAGCAGTGTTTCGCTGGGCGCAGCCTATAAGGACGGCAATACGGAAAAGACTCTTTACACGGTAAAACTTAAGGGTAACCGCTTTGCTGAAGAAAGCGATTGGTTGAACAGCCTTTACACTGAATACGGCAAGACCGAAGGCGTACAGACGGAAGGACAGCTCCGTGGACAATCCGATTATCGCCGCAAGTTTGGTGATGAGCGCATGTACGGCGGCGTTTTTGCAGAAGCGTATAACGATGCACTTAAGGACATCGACATTCGTATCAAGATTGGTCCGAACGTAGGGTATTACTTCATGTATGAAGACGATGTGAAGTTTGATGTCTCCTTCGGTATCAACTATGGCTATGAAAGTGTTAACGGAGAAGAGCGCGACTTTGCTGAATACCGCGTTGCGGCCAACTATCTCCGCGATCTGAGCGAGACTTCCTCGTATTATCTCAACGTTGAATACAGCGCAAACGTGGAAGATACCGACGATGGAAATGGCCTGCTCGTAACAGGTGTGAAAAGCAAGATTAACTCCCAGCTCTCACTGTTTGTTGAGCTTCGCGAGGAATATGACAACATCGTTGCAGCCGGTGTCGATCATACCGACTCCACGGTGCTTGCCGGTCTGACGTACGACTTCTAATTTTTCCGGTTCCCGGAAAATGCAAAGCCGCCTTGCGCAAGCCGGGCGGCTTTTTTATGTTCGGCCATCACCGCAAGGAGCTTCCCGATGAATGAGCACAATGACTATCCCATGGCCCTGACGCCGGCGCCCACACCGGCCACCCTGATCGACGAGGGGTACATCTCGGCCGCCGTCGTTGCCTCGCGCGAAAGTCCCCGCAAAAGGATCATCCAGCCGCTTCACAAAGAAAGCACGGCTTCCCTGCAGCGCATGCTCAATGCCCTTCAGCCCGGCAGCTATATCCGACCGCATCGCCATGCCCCCGACCGCGCTGAAAGTATTGTCGTTGTTTCAGGATCGATTCTTTACCTCACCTTCACTGCAGAAGGTGAGGTTGAGAAAGTGCTGCAGCTTAAAGCAGGCTCCGCGCAGATCGGGATCGATATTGAGTGCGGCATTTGGCACAGCTTCGCCGCGCTAGAAGCCGATACCGTGCTCTTTGAGGTGAAACCGGGGCCGTACGATCCCAGGAGCGACAAGGAATTTGCTCCGTGGGCCCCTGAGGAATACAGTGCGGAGGCCAAGGGTTATTTGAAGGCCCTGATTGCTCGGTTTAGCTGAGGATTGCGCGCTCTCCGCAGCGCGGAGAAGCACGCGCTACACCGTTGAGGGGATGACAAAACGTTGTGCGTGCTCTCTTGCAGAGAAGCCCGCGCTACACCGTTGAGGGGATGACAAAACGTTGTGCGTGCTCTCTTGCAGAGAAGCCCGCGCTACACCGTCGGGG
>JBFHPA010000129.1:0-6436 GCA_041592955.1 Pontiella sp. | reverse complement strand
TAGCTCCCGAGACTGGACAGCAGAATCGAGGCAATCATGAAGATGGCAAGACTCAACTTGAACGCCAGCGATTGGAAAAACCGCTTTCTTTCTTTCTTTTCGCCTTTTTTTGACATGGTTCGGAGGATATGCGATTTCGCCTCTGGCACAACGCCTAAAGTTCAGGATTTGCATCCCGACTCGGATCTCGACAATTCCCCCCTCTCCCCCTACATTACAACCGAAGGGAGGTGATTTAAATGATCACCGCAAAACAGTGCAAGGAAGTCTCCATCCGGGTCCTCAACGACATCGGTATTCTCGCCCAGCTTTCACGGATTGTGGCGGACAAGGGTGTGAATATCCGGGCGGCGGCGGCCTGGGTCGAAGACGAGAACAAGGGCGTGATCCGCCTCGTGACTGACGACAACCTCCGGGCCATGGACGCCCTGCGCGCCCATAGCTATGCGCCCGAAGAAATCGACTCGATCGAGGTGCTGATGCATCACTCACCAGGCATGCTCGGTAGCATCTGCGAAAAAATAGGGAACGGCGGAATTAACATTCGCTATCTGTATGCCAGCGCCCAGGTATCCGACGATGCCTGCCTCGCCGTGCTCGCGACCGACAACAACGCGCGGGCGCTCGTGCTGCTGAATGACTAGCGGTTAAATGCCTTCCAGCCCTTGTATTCGGCGCAGAACGCCGCAAGGTGTTCCGGCTTGAGTTGCTCCGGCTCCCAGGCCTGGGCATCGGCAATGTGTTTCCAGTCGTGGGAGAGCAGGTAGGCGATTGCCGGCGTTTCGTTCACGTGCACCCCGGCGCGGTCATATTCCGCCCCCTCGAACAAATCCAGATGACGAAACTCTTCATCGGTCAGTCCGCGATAGAGCATACCCTCCACGGCACTCTCCGCCAACCGAACCATCACCGGATAGTGTTCGCCCTTCACCCGCTGCCGCCTGAATCCGGCGAGCACCGCAGGCTCGGCCGCCGGGCGCCGGCCGATGACCGACTCCAGCACCTCCGGCCACATCAGGGTTCCATAGGCAAACAAATTCATCCGTGCTTCCAGCTATATTCTTCGTGTACTTCGTGTACTTCGTGGGTAACAATCTTTCGCATGAGAGGCGAAAACGTTCAACCCGATTTCTGGAAATATGACCTGCCCGGCGGCTTCGAGGTGCTGGCCGGCAAGACGGACGCCGACAACGACCTGCTCAGCCTGAAGGTCGCCAAGGCCAACGACCTGTGGTTTCACGTCCGCGGACAGCCCGGCAGCCATGTTGTCCTGCGCCATCCCGACAGCGTAAAACCCGATGCCGCGCTCATCAGGCAGACTGCGGCCATCGCCGCCTGGCATTCCAAGATGCGCAACGCGGGAACCGTGCCTGTCTGCTACACGGAAGCGAAGCATGTCGGGAAACCGCGCGGTGCCAAACCCGGCAGCGTGAGCATCAAACGCGAAAAGATTGTCAAGGTCCGCCCCGCCCCGCCGGAATAGCTCTATCATCTGCATGTACGATCGTTTGTTTAAATGATAGAAGGCGGATCAGTCGAACGTCGTCGGCAACGCCAGGTTTTGATGGTGCTCGAACATTAATTCAATGTGCTGCGGCAGTGTGCGGGCGAGGGAAAGCGGGGGAAGCTGGTCGACCGGAAAGAAACGCGCTTCGGCAATATCGTGGCCAATCCCGGAAGCCTCCCCGACAATCTCGCATAGAAACATCAGTTTGTAGCTATGGAACGGCCGGCGGTCTTCATGGTAATGCAGATCGCGATCGAGCACGGCGGCCAGCTTGGTGCACCGGGCTTCATAGCCGGTTTCCTCCCGCAGCTCGCGAACCGCCGCAACGGAGGGCGGATCGTTGATATCGGCCCAGCCGCCCGGCAGGCTCCAGCAGCCATCGGCCTTTTCGCGCGACAGCAAAACTTCCGAACCGCGGAACACGGCTCCGCGCACATCGACCTTGGGCGTGGCATAGCCGGTTTCGGCCATGAAGATTGCCTGCCAATGGTTCACGGGAACGTCCGACGCCCCGCCCATCATTTCCGCGGCGAGGGCGCGGAGCGTTGCATAGCGCTCCCGGTCGTAGGGATCGGCGGCATACTCCAGTCCGATCTGCGCGATCGACTGGATTTTCCGCGCCCACTCAACATGTTTTGAACCCGCGCCCATCAATCCACCGAGTTGGATATCCAGAGCGCAAAGAACGGATCGGAAAAAATCCAATGCTTGGAGCTCATCCAGATCAGGCCTTTTGATTCCAGCGCCTCAATCCCGCGTTTGACCGATGCAGGTGATGTGGCCCCGCTGAGCTGCATAAATTCGTTGGACGTATATTTGTCATCGCGATAGCGCGCAAGCCCCATTGCAATCTTCTGCTGGTTATCGGTCAGCATGTTCCACATGCCCTCATAACCCGATGCCCGTTCGTGCAACACGCGTTTCAGCGTTTTTCCAAATTGTTCGGCATCAATCTGTTCTCCCTCCTCGAGATCGTTCCAGAGGTGGTAGCACACGTCCTGCACATCGCCTGGAATGGCATGCGAAAGGTCGAAGATCGGAGCCCAAAGCTTTGGATCGACCGAACGATTGGTTTCCGCAAACTTGGCTTCCAGCCATTGGACAAAGGTATCGTGTTCCAAGCTGCCCACTTCCATCAGTGCCGCCGACTTGAAAAAAGGACTGCGCTGGGCATAGAAGATTTCCATCAGTCGGTTCTGGTTGCTGCCGGCAAAAATATACTGCACTTCCGGCTGCGCCTGGATCTCGGAACGCAGCGCGCCGAGAAACTGGTCCGAGTCCGGCAGATCGAGCAGCGACTGAAACTCATCGAAGAAGATCACGACCGGATTTTTCTTATGCAGCGTCGGAGCAATGCGCAACAGATCCTCCACGCTCGAAACCGCTTCCGGACTCTTCCACTGCAAGCCGATCCCCCCTAAATTAAAGCCGCTGAGCATCGGCAACTTTTTGCAGAACGGCTCGAAGGCGCGGGCAATCTTTTCCACGGCCTTGGCCTCGGTCTTCACGCCCCAGAAGTCCACCCGGATAAACTGGCACGTCACATTCTCGAATGTATTCACCACCAGCGACGACTTGCCCGTGCGGCGCGGCCCGCGAATGAGCACATTCCGCCCCGCCTTGTGGTATTTCAGCAGTTCTTCGCTCTCTTTTCGGGGCATGTAGTCTGCCCCATCGACTATTCCATCTATCTTGAACGGGTTCATGTCCGCTTTTGTATTAAACAAAACCGGAGGTTGTCAATCCTGATTTTTACCGGTCTTGTTTAATACAAAACCGGAAAACCCCATTTCGCCCCCTGCTTTAAGCATCTTGCGTAATCCCCCGTTGACCGGAAAGTGGTTAAAGAGCTATGCTCCGTGAGTAACTACAGCGGAGGAAAAAATGATTGTGTTCAAAATTGTACGAAAAATCGGAAGAATGCTGCGCGGCGGTGCCGGCAAAAAAGAGATCTTTCTCGGCGCGCTCTGCGGTGTGCTCATCGGCTTCAATCCGGTAGCGGGCCTCACGCTGGCGCTGATGATTCTCATCACCCTGCTGCTCAACGCCAACATCGGCTTCACGCTGCTCGGCATACTGCTCGGCAAGGTGCTGGCCATGCTGCTCTCGGTGGTCAGTTTCCATACCGGCTATTTCCTCATTCACAAAATCGGCCTCGAGGGCCTGTTCACCAAACTGGTCAACGCGCCCGTTACCGCGCTGATGGATCTCGATGTCTACGCCATGATCGGCGGTCTCCCCTACGCGATCATCATCGGCATCGTCTTCGGCCGGTTCATGTCGGCCACCGTCACCAAAATCCGCGAGCAAATGGTGAAGGCCGGCGAACACGAGAAAGTCGGCAAAGCGGTTGGCAACAAGTTTTCAAGATTTCTGATGTGGCTCGTCTTCGGCAAGCAGAAGATTTCCGTCGCCGATGCGCTCGCCAAGGAATCCCCCATGCTGCGCAAGTCCGGTCTGATCCTCGTCGGCAGCGTGCTGGTGATCGGACTGGTGCTTGAATTCCTGCTGCTCGACGTCGCCGTCAAGAAAGGGCTCCAGACTGCAATCGGCATCGAAACCGGCGCCGAGGTCAATATCGACAAAGCGCACCTGTCGCTCGCGCAAGGCAAGCTCGAGATCGAAAATCTGCAGGTGGCCGATCCGGACAAGCTGACCCATAATCTGGTTCAGATCGACACCCTCGCCGCCGACATCAGCGTCGGCGATCTGCTTCGAAAAACTTACGCCATCGACCTGCTCGCCGGCAGCACCCTCAAGCGCGATGTCCTGCGCGAAACGCCCGGCAAGCTCCTCGTGAAGCCGGAAAAGGAGAAAGAAGAGGAAGTCCCCGAGGAGGCAGACGAGTCCGGAAAATCACTCGAAGACTATTTCGCCCAGGCGAAAAAATGGAAGAAGTATGGCGTCAGTGCCTACGACTACCTCAAGAAGCGCAAGGATAACAGCGAAGCCGTCGCAAAAGGCGAAAAGCCCAAGGCATCCAAAAAAACCGCCGTGGCCGACGCCAAGAGGATCGGCTACCTCAAGGCCGCTGCGGATCTCGTTTCCACCCGTCCCGCATGGCTTGTCCGCAAGGTCGAGATCGACGACGTCCAGCTGGGCGGCGGTTATCCCGTGCAAAACCTGCTGGCTACGGGAGTCTCCAGCCATCCCGAACTCAATGGGGAACCCACCAGTTTTGTCATGACGCCCGTCGGCGGAACCGAACCCACTGCCAAACTCGTCCTGCGTTTCGACGATCCCGCCGCACCGCATGAGATGGCGGCCAACCTGAAAGGCATTTCGATTGGCGACTCAATCAAAGCCGGCGACAGCCTGAAGATTGAAGACGGCAAAGCCGATATTTCAGCCAACGGAACGTTTTCCGTCGAAGCCCTCGATATTCCCTTCACGATCCTTGTCCGCGATCTGAAAACCGACAACGAGATGCTCAACAACCTCAAACAGCTCGAGCTGCCCGGCACGCTCTACGGGACGCTTCTTTCCCCGCGCGTAAAAGTGGATATCGGCGACAACCTGAAAGATGCCGTTGTCGGAGCGGCAAAGGAACAGGTGAAAGAAGAGGCCAAAAAAGCCGCCCAAAAGGAAATCGACAAGGCCCTCGAAAGCGATGAAGCCAAGGAGCTGAAAGGCAAAGCCTCCGACGCACTTAAGAAGCTGTTCTAAAACATCGCCATGACAACACTTCCGGCAGTATTAGCCGCTTGGGGGCAGTCTCAATTCGAGGCTGTGCTCAAGACGGCACTGGCAGAACTTGGGAGCGAACTTCCGCTGCAGGCAGGGCTGGCGGCCGGCAGCTTTGCGCTGGAGGAGCCGCTGGAGGTGATGGTGATCAGCTCTTCCGAGACTCCTGATTGCATCGAAGCGAAGGTCGGCATCTTCTACGAATCGCTGACACCGGGTTGCGCCTGCGCCGGCGATCCAACGGTCGAAAGCGAAAACACCGAGCACATTACCGTGCTCGTTAACATTGATAAACAAACCGCCGAAGCCGCCTTTCGACTGCTGGAAGATTGATGCCTTTCGGTAGGGACGGACCGCCGGGCCGTCCGCACGGCGCTCTCGGCGATAGCGCCCTACCTCTCCATTTTCCGCTCGACCCATTCATAGATCGAGGGCAGGACAAAGAGCGTCAGGAAAGTGGAGGTCGTCAGACCGAATACCACCACGGCCGCCAGCGGTCGCTGCACTTCCGCCCCCGCGCCGTGCGAAAGCAGCAGCGGTGTCAGGCCCAGCAAGGTGGTGAGCGTCGTCATGATGACCGGACGGAAACGAATCAGGCTGCCATTCACCACGGCGTCATGCACGCTCTGCCCTTCCTTGCGCAGATCGTTGAAGTCGGTCAGCAGTACCATAGAATCCTGCATGGCAATGCCGAAGAGTGCAATGAAGCCGATCGAGGCCGGCACGGAGAGGTACTGGCCGGTCACCCATAGTCCAACCACTCCGCCGATCAGTGCCAGCGGTACGTTCAGGATAATCATCGCCGCATGCCGCACCGAGTGGAAGGCAATCCACAGCAGCACGAAGATCGACAGGAGCACGACCGGCACGATGATCGCCAGTTTTTTCATGGCGTTGCGCTGCTGCTCAAACTGGCCGCCATATTCAATGAACACGCCTTCGGGAACTTCGACATTCTCCGACACGGCCGACACGATATCTCCCAGCACCTTGCTCAATGCGCGATCCTTGATGTTGGCCTGCAGAATCCAGCGGCGCTGGTTATGCTCGCGGTTGATCTGCAGCGGTCCTTCGACCATTTCAATATGGGCCAGCGTGTCGAGCCGCAGCAAGGCGCCTTCGTCCGCACGGATAAAGAGCTGGCTCAGGGCTTCGGGTGTGGCGCGGAATTCCGGAGCATAGCGAACGTGGATGCCGTAGCGGCGCGTATCCTGATAGAGCGTATCGACCACTCTTCCGCCCACG
>JBFHPA010000128.1:0-6485 GCA_041592955.1 Pontiella sp. | reverse complement strand
GAATCGTTTGTATGTAGTCTTCACGATCCTGCTGTTTGCGGGAGTCTCTGTTTTCGGACAACGCACCACGCAGCCCGGCGTGCGGATCAGCGGGACACACACGCCCGGGAATGTGGTAGTTTTTGGGGATGCTGGCCGCACGCTGGTGGATGGTGGGGTTGGTCCGACCAATGTGGTTTATGGAACAAATGTTCAGAACCGTATTGCGGCGATTGAGTTGCAAACCAACCTAATCCAAAATGCGGTTCAGTCTGACTCGGCTTGGACTAATGTTTCGATTGCAGCAACGAATCTTTATATCAATGCAAAAAATTATGGAGCTGTTGGTGACGCTGATTCTTTGGGGGTGGGAACGGATGATACGGTCGCATTGCAAGCGGCCATGGACGCCTCAGAAGCACAAAAACTTCCTCTTTATATTCCTTCTGGACGGTATCGGATCAGTGCTGCGATCACCAATACCGTCTCTTCGGGTGGAATCATTATCTACGGCGCTGGTGAAGGAAGAACAATCATACATAATGTTACCGATGGTGCCGATAGCTTTGTAATTGATTCAACTGATGATGGAAATGAGGCTATTGTTGTCAGAGATATGACGATCACAAGAACCTGGGCGTCATCTGAAACAGGAACTGGTCTGTGGATTGCTGGAGGAAACGGAACCATGGCCAGATGCCAGCTTTCAGGACTTCAAATAAACTTCTATAATATCGGGCTATGGCTCAATGAATGCGACCAGTCAGGAGTGGCGGCCAGTCGGTTTGCTTCCTGCGCGACGGGCGTTCTCGTAGATGGAAATTCAAATGCTGTTAATTTCGACAACATCATTATTAATGACAATTCAACTGTCGGGATTAATCTCCAGCAAGGAACGGGCGTCAAGTTTACTGCTTGCGACATGGGCAACTCGAACCATGCCACTCCACAGATGCGAATCGAAAACAGTCTGACGATTGTTGAGGGCTGCAATTTTGAAATGCACAAAGATGCTCCCGCTATCATAACCGAGGGGTATTCTCAGCTACGAATCAGAGACAATCGATTTGCAAATATTGCCGTGGCTGGCCAAGACCCCACATGGAACTATCCGGCAGTGGAAATGGATGATGGAGGAGAATCTGATCCAAATCTTGTATTTGAAGGAAACGTTGTAACTGGTAGCTCCGCTCCAGCAGTTCGAGTGTGGGATGAAAACATTCAGGTTCGTGGTACTCCATATTATGTGGATCCGGATGCAACCATTCCTGCAGGAACTCATTATCAAATAGTAAGCGGAACATATCCGGCAATTTCATCCATTGTTGACAATCGCTCGTTTTCGCCGTTTTCAACAAGCACTCAGGACGCAACTGTCAACAGCAACCAAGTCGGTTTGATATATTGGAAAGTTGACCTGACATCCGGTGAGGATGATCTGTTAACGGTGTTTCCAACATCGGCGTCGACATATAAGAAAAGCAGCCTGTTAAATGAAAAAATGTACTCGGCATCGGGTAATTGGTCGGGCGATCAAGCGTTCAATAATGCGACGATTACCAATGCAATAATCGAGGATCTAACAGTTAACGGCGAAGCTGTTTATACGTACACAAATCTAACCAGTGGGATATGGTATAGATCACAAGTCTGGGCGTCATGCGGGATTGATTCAACCAGCATTGTTCTTTATGCAAAGGCGGATTTATTCGCCGGAAATGCAGGAGAATATTTTGGATATACCGATACCGATGCTTCCGATGAAACGCATTCATTTGTAGGTAGATTGCTATCTAAAGGATCGTTTACTGCACCCAATGACACATCAAACCTGCCAACTGGAGCTGGGTTTACAGCAACTAACGGGGTGATGAATTGGGAGACTGTATTCGGCGCAGCCACAACGGTTTATTGGGCTCGCCTTGAAATGGCAAACAGAAGCACCTCTTCTGAAATAGAGAGTACGTGCGCCTCGACTCCGTGGAGTTATACAACTGCCCAGGAGTTGAACGCCGGTGGTCACGCCGGATTTCCGATTGTTGCCGATGCAGAAGCCTCCCCAAATACCACCATTATGGAAATATGGGCTTATGGCGGGGAGTCATCAAAGTCTCTTTGTATATGGCGGCCCATCGGCGGTTCTGGCGGTGTGAAAACATTGTATGCGCACGGCCAAGGCGGCGGTTCATATAGTGCCTATTTGTTGACGGCAATATTTAATGACAACGTGCGCGTTCTGATGCCTGCCAATCAGCTCAACACGCCGGCAACAGGAAACCGAACTCCCAAGTCGGTCTATTATAAAATTCAGTTTATTGAGAACAAAGGTCCGTCAACCGTTTATCTGACCAACCCTTAATGAAAATCATCATGCCCATCCTGATTGCGCTGATTATCGGGCTTTGCATCCTGCAGTTTTCCGCGTCCGGCCAGACCAATGGTCTTCCGCCCTATAGCCCGACGCCAACAGATTGGATACTGGGCGGCGGAGATCCTTCAGCAATCTTCGGTATGCGCCTGATTGAATCCTCGGGACGCACCAATGCTGCCGTAGGAATTTCTGTTCGCCCGGTTCTGAGCTTCAGCAATACGGTGCATGAGGGATGGACCGAGGCGTTCTATGGCCTTTACTCGACGGACAGCCTGACCAACGAATGGCGGTCATTAAAAGGTTGGTGGGCGGATGGATCGCGCGTGGATTACATTGAATGGTCTGGCGCGCCGCAGCGCTTCTATGTTTTAACGACCATCCAGATGGTGGTGCTCGACACGATGCCGCCAACGCCGACGGAGCTGGGATATGCTCCACCTGAAGGCCCGCCGACATTACCGCCTGTTCCAGGTGAAACGACCAGCACGAATGATGTGGGGGGGGCTTCAATGATTTGGGACCATCGCCGCCATAAATTCGATAACTGCCCTATGTGTCGCGGACTGGCGATCTGGCTGAACCATAACGCTATCACCCCATCGGAAGCCAACCGGCTGCAGGCTCGGGAGGCTATCGATTGGATTGATTCCCATCCGGAGCTGGGAATCCATGTAACCCGCAAGGAGCGAAGGAGAGCCGCGTAATGTCGGAAGAAAACGGACAAACAGAGCAGGCCCGTCTGGCGAAGGTTGAGACCCAGGTTGCGCACGCCATATCGGCGGTCGGCAATCTTTCAAGCGTTATAGAAAAGGGGTTCGATGAAACCCGCAAGCTGATTTCGGAAATCGAAAAGCGATCCGATGAGCGCGTGGGCCGCCTGCATGAGCGCTTTGATGAGCACCAGCGCGAAAGTGCCCTGCGGCATGCTGTCAATCCCGGTCTGGTGGTGGCGATCATCGTAGCATCCATTGCGGTCGGAGGAGTGTTTGTCCAGTTTGTAAATATGTCGATTATGCCCATAGGGCAGCGTCATGAGCGCGATGTGGAATGGATGGAGAAAATAAACCAGATGCGCTACGAGCACATGAAGGAGCTGCATGAAAGGGATGTTATGAATCAACCAAAACCAACAGGAGGAACCCAATGAAAAAGCTGTTATTCGCATTGATCGCCATTGCACTGATCGGAACATTGTCCGGGTGTGGAACCTTCGGCAATGGCCAGGTCGACAACCCGCTTGGTATTACGCCCTACAAAGCGGGACGCATATTCGTTTTTACGGATGTAGTGACCAAGCCGATTCAGCCGGATGAAGTCAAGGAGGCGGTGGATGTGGTTTATGCCGTTGCCGTCAATAACGTGTTGAACACCGACATGGCCGATGAAACGGTCCGCTCAATCATCGCCCAGCGCTACCCTGACGCCACGCCTGAATTCAGGGAGGTGTTATTTAATCTCTATAAAACCATGACGATCCGCATGCTCGCCCAGATTAATGCCAACCCTAAAATTCCAAATATCGAGGTAATCGATGAGTTCAATCGCGGGATCCGCGATGCGCTCGCGCTTTACAATCCCTCCGCGCTACCGCCATCGAACGACCTGGGCGCCCTGCTTGACAGTATGGAGTCCGGACAATGAACGAGGGGGGAACCAGCAAGAAGGTCACCATTGCCGGCATGGCAATAACGGCCATAGGCAGCAGCGATAATCTGCATGCCCGGATTGTCATTGCAGTGGTGGCGGTTGCCGGAATCGTCGTGCAGGGGTGGCTCGATAAAGCGAAAGGATAGTATCATGCCGAAGGATGCTTTGGAGCGTGCCAATGAACATATAGACATGCAGGCCGGACGTATTTCCGAACTGGAAAAGCAGCAGGCGGCGATGTGCCCTTGCGATAAAGTGGTTCGTTTGGTTGAAACCAACGGCAGCCTGTCGGATGCAATGCACCAAATGGCCAATGAATGCGAAAAGCTGCGTGCGGAGCAAGGCGACCTGCGCGGGATCCGGCGCATCTATACCAAGGGCTATCATGCCAAGGGCGGCATGGGTCGGCTTATTTCCTGGTTCAATAATTCCGCCGGAATAAGCCATGTGCCGACGTTGATCTATCCCCGAACGGTGGATGTTGGAAGTAAGGTGCTGTGGGAAATCGAGGCGGATAGCAAATCCGGTGTGATTGGTCATGAGCACGACAAGGATGCACGGTCCGGCGATTATTACTTTTGCGAAGTAACTATCGAGCAGTACCGATTAGTCGTTGCCGCCGCCGAGGGGTTGGTGGGAAAGCGCTATGATAAACCGGGCATTCTAGGCTTTGTAACCCGCAAGCGCATGGAGGATCCGGAACGCTGGTTCTGTTCGGAGTCGCAGGCGCATGTGATGGCCCAGGCCGGAATGCCGGTTACCCGCAAACCGGCATGGAAGACTGCGCCGTATGATTGCGTTAGCAGTATCCGGTGGACGCCGTGCTCGAAACAGGAGGTTGTTGCCTGATGGCCACGAGCTACGCCAAGACCCAATACCTGGATGATGCCGTGCTGCAGGATGGCGACACGGGATTCATCGGGGTAGACATGCGCACGGATCCGCGCCTGCTGGAGCCGGGCATGGCGGCGTTTGCGTGGAACAAGGATTTTTCCCTGCGCAAGGCGGAGAGCCGGCGGGGTCAGCGGTCGGTGGCCTGGGCCCAGGAGAAGGGCGTGGATTTCCCGCTGGTGATGTTCCCGTTTGATTTTTCGGTGCCGGGTGGCTTCGGCACGGTGTATGGCGAGCTGGTAGTATCGGATCCGGGCAGCGGCGGAGAGTTTGGGTTGCTGGCCACGGCGCGCGGCACCTATGTGGTGGCGGCCAATCAGCAGGTGGCCTTTGTGCTCTATCCGATTTCGGACGACGGGCTGGACGGTCCGGTGACGATGGTGCAGGCCTTCAACAAGGTGCTTATGTTCCGGGGATCCAAGCCGACGCTGGAATGGGACATGGACCTGGCCAACCGCTGGACCGATATTACGCAGACCGGCAGCCGGGGATCGGATGCGGATAATTCCTTCGGGACCGGCACGGAGATTATTCCGGACAGCTCGGAGGCCTGCGTGTTTAACAACCGGGTGTTCCCGGTGATCGGGCGTGACGAGATCGGCGCTTCGGACATTTTCGACTATACGCGCTATTCGCCGGTGACGGCCCGGTTCCGGATCAATCACGGATCATCGGATTCAATCACGCGGGTCTATCCGTTCAACCAGACCACGCTGATCGTGTTCAAGGGCCGTTCGATCAACCTGCTGGGCAACATCTACGGTGCGCTGCAGGATGTGCGCAACGACCTGCTGACGGCGGAATATGGCTGCATTGCGAAGAAGACCGTGACGACCGTCGGGAACGATGTATGGTTTTTGAGCGAAGGCGGGGTCTATACGATCCGCCAGGCGCTGGACAACAAGCTGCAGGCGAATGCCGATCCGGTGACGGCCCCCATCGAGCCGCTGATGCGGAGGGTGAACTGGACGGCGGCGCAGAATGCCTGCGCGGTCTATTTTGAAAACAAGTTTTATCTGGCGCTGCCGCTGGACGGCAGTCTCTACAACAATGCGGTGCTGGTCTATGACCTGCTGAATGCGCGCTGGTCGGGCGGCTGGAGCCACCGGTGGATGGATGTGCGCGGATTCCTGCGGCTTTCCAATGGCGGGGCCCGCCGGCTTTTCTTCGTGAACGGCGACAACGTGGCCGGCGCGGAGGGTGTGCTGTTCCTGGTGGGCAGCGGTCGGCGCGACGAACTGTTCGGGGTGCAGGCGGAGATCGAGGACGAGCTGCTGACGCGCGGCTACAGCGCATCCCGGCTGGACCAGAAAATGTTTACGGCGGCCACGCTGGATCTGGAGACCTGGGAGCCGAAGTATTCGGCGGACCTGCTGCTTGACGGCGTAAACGAGGTGATTCCGCTTTGCAGCGACCAGGAGAAGAATCCCCGCAAATACTACACCTTCGGCAAGAAGGATTGGGATCCTACCAATGTGAACGACGACCATGGCGATCCGTGGCGCGAAGATTATGCGCTGATCGTTCCGTCGGAAAACGGTGTGGATTTCCCGGTTGATTTTGTGTGTGCGTTTTCGGATGCGCTGCACCTGGGAAG
>JBFHPA010000127.1:0-6520 GCA_041592955.1 Pontiella sp. | reverse complement strand
TAGTTGCCCCAGCCCCAGTCACCGATATCGTATGCCCACACCTTCGGATCAGGCGCGCCGTCGGCATCAAACTCGTCCGACCACACCAATACCCATTCGTCGCCCTCGACGTTCTGCTTCAGCGTGTAGGGCGTAAGTTCATGTTTCTTCATCAGTGTAAACCTGATCCACTCGATGGCGGCATCACCGTCATGGATGTTAAGCCGCATGTTGTGTTTACCCGCATTCAGTGGAGAGCCATCTCTGGAAACGACGGCGAATGCATTGGACGAGATCGCAGGGATTGCACCTGTGATACTGTAGTTGCGACCATCACTGTTATGGATATAGTCCTCAAGGTTCAAAACAGCTTTGCCTTTGGCGGAAATCTCGACGCGGTATCGCCCTGCGACCGGGATGTCGACATCAAACACGGAGTCCTGCAAATCCGAACCATTAACGGTCACTTGCATAGACATGGCTTGCGTCCCTACGAGTGAAATGGCCGCGGCAACGATGATAGATGATTTTAGAAACATGGCTTCCTGCTTTCCTGTAACGTATTAAAAATGACGGGGATCAACCTAATCCCCGCACCTGTTAAAAAATATATTTCACCTTCAATTCCTGATGAGTATCTCTTCCAGTTCCTCCAGCGTCTTGCCCTTGGTTTCGGGAATAAACTTGATGGTGAAACCAAACGCGAGCGCCGCGAAAACGCCGAAGATCAGGAAGGTACCCGCCGGGCCGAGCGCTGAAAGCTCCCATGGGAAGATCTGTTGCACGGTGTAGCTGATCAGCGAGTTGAACAGGCCCGCCACAGAAATGGCCAGCCCGCGCAGGCGGTTGGGGAAGATTTCGGAAAACATCGCCCACATGACGGGGCCGAGCGAAATCGCGAAGGCGGCAATGTAGCCAATGATGGCAAAGAGCACGAGCTTGGCGCTGATCATCATCGACGGGTTGACGAGGGCCGCACTGTGTTCGGCGGCTCCGGCCTGGTCAAGGGTGTCGGTGAATTCAGATTGGGAGTGGTAGGTTTTTCCAACTATGGGAGCCAGTTCTTCTCCCACTTCTGCCGGCAGCTCCTGAACCGTCTCCGCGGTCAACGTATAGGTGGCCGAATGAAACGCCCATGCGTTGGTGAAGAGGCAGATCGCCATGGCGGCCGTACCGACCAGTAAGAGCGGCTTACGACCGAAGCGGTCGATGATGTAGATCGCCAGCACCGTGAAACCCAGATTGACCAGCCCGATGATGATGGTCTGCATAAAGGCGCTTTCCTGCGTAATACCGGTTTTTTCGAAGATCGTCGGCGCATAGAAAAAGATGGCGTTGATCCCGGTGATCTGCTGAAAGAAGCCCAGCCCGAGCGCGATGAAGATGATAAAGCGCATGTTATGACTGAATAGCTCGCTGAACTTGGGTTTTGATTTTTTGTCGCCGGCAATATGCGCCTTGATCGCGCTGAGCGACTCGGCGGCTTCTTCGGGGCTGACTACCTTGTTCAGCACCGTCAGCGCCTCGTCTTCGCGACCATGTTGCGCCAGCCAGCGAGGGCTTCGCGGCACAAAGAACAGGAACACGAAATAGAGGAGAGCGGGCACGGTTTCAGCCCCAAGCATCCATCGCCAGCAGTTGGGTTCAGTAATGAACCCAATTCCATCCTGTTTAGCCAGCTTGAGGATATAATAGTTCGAGAAGAAAACGGCGGAGAAGCCGATTACAATATTGAGTTGATTGAACGAGACAAAGCGGCCGCGCAACTTTGACGGCGCGATCTCGGCGATGTAGACCGGTGCAATCAGCAGGGCCAACCCTACGGCTACACCACCAAGCATGCGGGCGAAAATGAAAAAGTTAAAGTCGGTCGCAAGCGCGGAGCTGATGGCCGAAAGGGAATAGAACAGCGCGGCCATGCTGAGCACCGGCTTGCGGCCGAAACGATCCGCCAGCGGACCGGCAATAGCATTGCCGAGCATGGCACCGAAGGTCAGGCAACCGACCGACCAGCCTAGTGACCAGTCGTTGAGGCCGAAGTAATCCTTGTAGAACGGATTTGCTCCCGAAACAACACCGGCGTCGAAGCCCATCAAGAATCCGCCGAGTGCGACAACCAGCGAAACCAGACCTGTATAAAGTAGCTTACTTTTCATGTAGTCACCTTTCTGAATAGGAAATCACTTTTCCGGCAATTTCAGTACGTGCCCTGCGTTGCTTTTGCGATGGCCCTTGCATGATCCGGGAGGATTCATAAAACCATCTTCCGTGCGCCCATCCCGGCATGCAATAGACTTAACAGGTTGCACCATATTAATGAATCTGCACAGCTAGCCATCCGGCTAGTATTTCCGCTCCGGACTCCTCTCCGATGGGTTGATCTCAGACCGAAGAGGCTGTGCCCTTGAACCAGACTGGATCTTTTTGGCGGTGTATCGTTTGACGACGTTCGATCGGCCCGCGCGTCAGGGATACGAAAGCACACGTTTCCCGCCGAATTCATGGAGGCCGCCGCCGGTGTCGTTGACAACGTTGGAAAGGCTTCCGCCCCGGAGCCAGAGGGTCACCATGTTTGTGAATTTAATCCCTGAACCGCACGGCGTCTCGATCGCCGTCGCGCAGTTGACACTTTTATTATTCAAGACCAGGTAGCAGCCCAGACCGTCCGCCTGGTGGTGCTTGACCTCCGGGCGAACCCGATACGAGGCCCAGCCATTAGTTCCGTCGTGCTGCCACGATTTCTGGTCGGGTGGATCATACGGGAACTCGGACTGATACATCACCGTCCGGCCATGTTCCCCATTCCAGAGCGTTTGATATTCCTGCGTGTGCTCGGCGAACAATCCATATATGGACACATGATCGCCATTCACGATCAGGGCATTTTCGTTAATGTTTTCATTCCAACCAACACCGTTGCCGTGATCCGCACGCCAGAGCCAGAAGTGATCGCCGACCACATCGTGACTGTTAATAATCAACATACAGGCGGCCTGTCCGGGCATCGCGCCGCCCACGCGGCAGAAAATATCGTAGAGATACGTCGGATTGCTCCGGTGGCGCACATCGCTTTTTTCCTCGCCGACGACCATCAGGGCGGGCGACTTGACGGGGCCGGCGTCGATCAGGAAGCCTCCTGCGCGAACGCCAGCGACATCCGCGATCACCAGCGCCGGCGTTCCCTTGACCGGGACGAGTGTAGGATAACCGATCCCTAGAACGATCATACCGGGTCGGTTCACGCGCAGCGGCGCATCAAGGTGATAGATGCCCGGTGTGAGGAGCAGATTCCTGCCTTCCTCCAGTGCAGTATTGATACTCTCCGCATCGGCCTCGCCGGGCCGGGCGATATAAAATCGGTCGAGCGGGATCTTTTTCCCGGGAATGGAACCTCGACTCCAGCTGATCCCCCGACTGTCCGCCTTCCGCGGATCGGGCAACAGAATAAAGTAGCTGCCCTTGTCATCAATCACCAGGAAGGGCTTTTCGCTGATACGCGGTGTTTTATTGATCACGGTGTTCGACACGTGCGGCCAGCGGCCTTCGGGCGGATTCTTTATACCCATGAAGACGTGGTTCCAGGAACCTTCATGGTTGACCCACTCTTTCCAAACGCTGTTGCGTGAGAGCCATTGCTGTTGACCGAGCGGATCCACCCAGCCGTCGATGACGGAGTCCGCGATGAAGCCGCCACTGGCCCATCCGTTGTCGGTCAGGATCAGGTTACCCCGGATGTGCATGCGCCGGAAGGGTGCGGCTTGCGAGACGGACCAGCGGTTGTCACCGCGTTTCGTCGTCTGGTCGATATACGTCGGAGTGACAGCCAGGCCGGCGCACGAACGCCAGAACGTACATGTGGCATTACCTCCCATCCAATCTGCTTCGGCGCGCACCGCACCGATAATGTGCGTGTCGTCAGGCGAACTGCCGAGCCCCAGCACTTCCGTATAGAACCCGACATTCACGTCGACATTGTATTCGCCGGGCTTGAAAAGGAAGGCGCAACGCTCGGAGCCGAACTGGGCGTGTTCCAAAACGCCGAATGCCTTATCCACGGTCTCCTGAATCGCCTCCATCGGCATGGCGGGATCGAAAATGTGGACGTTGGGACCAAAGTCGGGTGTCTGCGCGTTGCGGGGACGGGTCGAATCGGCGACACCGATTGATCCGGCCAAGATCATGCCGAAGGGAAGGAGAACTCCCAAAAGTTTTTGCATTCTCATACCTATTTCCCCTTATAATCTCTTCGCACAACATCTCCTCCCGAGATGTCTATTCGTATTCTGTGCGCTAAAAAGTGAGATGGGAAAAGTGATCTTAGGCTGAAGCAGGGCAATGCCCTAATCCACTTTCACGGGATCGGCCCAATCACCGCGATACATCAGTTTTTGGTTATAAATCCGTTTCACAAATTTACCATACTTGATGTCTACGCCGGCCCCGACCGCCAAGACCACACAATCATCAGAGAAGGTGTAAGAATCGGTAAAGGAATATTCTGCTTCATCGGTTTTGATGATCCTGGCTCTGTGTTCCCCCGGATTCCATCCCTCGTGGTGCACATAAACATAGTTCAAGTTACTGTCGAGCGTGAATACACTGTCGTTCAGCACTGTAAACTCAGTCTCTATGCTTTTCACCTTGCTGAGATCTTCAGCATTGAAGCTAAGTTGGATTCTCGGTAGTTCAAGCTTATCTTTTGTCGTCAGAATCATAATCGATTCCCATTTCAACAGTTCGTTCCGGGCGTTGTAAAACTCCACGATCAATTCACGATCGGTGATTTCCTCTTCCTTGAAGTCAATCTGATCCGTGAAGTGATGGCCTGTAACGGGTTTGTCGTAAACCACTTTGTCATTATAGATTATTTTTGCCCTGCGCACTTCATCGTTCAAGTAGAACTCGATAGGCACCGGGCCCTGATAGATCGTGTGGTTTCTCGGAGACGCCACCAACGCCTGATTGTATTCCTTGAACTCATACCAGATTGGACGGGGATACCCGACGGTATCATTTTCATCAGCGTACCCCCAGTAGCCGAACCACTCTTCCGGAAGTGGATTATGAACGCCCGGCTCACCCGTTTTCCACCAGCCGTCCGCATAGTAGAACGGGCAAATGCCAGCCACGCCGGAATCCAGCACTTCCCTGAAATTTTTGATGACATGACCGGCTTGTTTGACACGCGTCTGTCCGCCATACATTTTTCCCCATCCTTCAGGAGACACGGACAGACCGAATTCGGTAACCAGAACCGGCTTATTCTCCCCGTTGAGTTTTTTCAAATAGTCGAAATGATTGGCGAAACCCTGGGTATAGCCGGGCAAACCCTCTTCATAATCGTAGGTGTTGTAACCATACACATCAAAAATGCGTGCATTGAGGTATTCACCAATGGCTGAATTATTTGAGATTGTTACCGGAATGCCGGGGTGTTCTTCATGGATGATTTTTGTGAGACCGGTCCACAAATCATAGGTGTGCCGGGCTCCCACTTTGTGAATATGGGCGGGCATGGGTTCATTCATGATCAGATAAGTGATGATGCAGTCATACTTCTTTGACCACGCCATCACCTTACGCACCTGTTTTTCCGCATCTTTAACAAACTCCGGGTCCCCGAAGTCAGCATCCGGTTTGATCCAGATGCCATATACCAGTAGAAGTCCGCTTTCCTGAACGAGTTGAACCTCTTCCTCAGCGAGCTCGCTCCATGTACGGACCGCGTTGAATCCGGCTTCCTTGATGATTTTCAAATCATTCCTCATCCGGTCTATTTCGAGTACCTTCTTGTCTTCGTATGGATGCTGTCCCGGGCGTGCCCCGATCTCATAACCCAGCGCATTGATAAAGGTTTTTTCCCCATTGATGTAATAGGCGCCGTCCTTGATTTCTAAATTAATTGCCTTCGATTCAGCTTTATGCTCCGGCTTTGAATAGCCTGTACCCATTGACAGGCCCATGAGTGCAACAATCCAAAGTATGCTATTTCTGTCCATTAGAATTTCCTATTCTCCAATACATATGATTCCAAAAAGTATGCCCCACATGAGAAAATCTGCCTAGCTAGCCAACCGATTAGTATTCCCTTTCCGAGCCTCTCCGACATCGTGCCGCATACGAATACGCTGATTGCGATTGATGATGTTCACGCAGAGAGCCATCGAAAGATGGAGCCCGCACTGGCTACCGTCCTATTTCATTATCCCAAAAACAGGACCCTCGACCGTACAGGTATTGGGCGCAATCTTCATCTTGCTGATCAGCTCTTGAGGAATTTCGACGGTTTTAAAGATGGGGAGAATCGGACGCTGCCCGTCCTCGCTGGGTACCATCGGATAGTCCACCCCATACTTCTCGATCAGCAGATGGCAAAAGAACAATCCCCCCGGCCGCTCGCCGACCAAGACTTCCATATCAACGGGCTTGCCCTTTGTGAGACTAAACCAGTCGCCGATCACAAGTCCTTCGTTGGACATCTTATGTTTCCGATTTTCCGGATCAGTGTTGTCCCAATCGGTGAGCTGGCCTTTCAAATTCC
>JBFHPA010000126.1:0-6575 GCA_041592955.1 Pontiella sp. | reverse complement strand
GGCCTGCATCCGGCGAGTACGCTTCTGGTTATCGGACCGCTGCTGACCTGCCTGACGTTCGCGCTGGGGACGCGGCTTGACGTTGATGTCATCGGCGTTGCGGTAGTATTCGAGAAAATGTTTGAACTCAACCGCCACAAATCGCTTGATGATTTCCTTCTTATCGAGATGGCAGAGCGCTACGTATGCCGGGGAAAGATAGTCTTTGATCTCTTCTTCGTTTACCTTGCAGTCGACTACGCGATGGATCAGCGCAAGCAACTGGTTTTCGCAGATTGCTTTGGCATCCGGCACTTTTTCGAGCTTGATCTTAATGTTGTTGCGACGCTCCAGCTCAGTGATACGACGGCGCTCATGCATATTGATGAGGGCAATGGACACACCGGACTTGCCCGCACGGGCCGTGCGCCCGCTCCGGTGCGTATAGGCGGCGACTTCGTCGGAGAGCTTGTAGTGAATAACATGGGTAATGTCATCGACATCAATACCCCGGGCCGCCACATCGGTTGCCACGAGAATGGTGAGGTTTTTCTGACGGAACTTGCGCATGACCGCATCGCGCTGGGCCTGTGAAAGGTCGCCGTGCAAAGCGTCTGCCGTGTAGCCATCCTGAATCAGCTTTTCAGCAACCGACTGCGTTTCGGCGCGGGTACGGCAGAAAACAAGGCCATAGATTTCAGGCAGATAGTCGAGGATACGTTTCAGCGCCGGATAGCGATCCTTCTCGTGCACCATAAAGCTGAAGTGCTCGATGTTGGCGGCGGATTCATTGCGTCCACCGACGGACACCTCAACCGGGTCGTGCTGATAGTTCTGCGCAATGCGTGCCACGCCCTTGGCCATGGTAGCCGAAAAGAGCCACGTCACCCGTTCTTCGGGCATTTTACCCAGAATTTTATCCAGCTCTTCCTTGAAGCCCATGTTCAGCATTTCGTCGGCTTCGTCGAGCACGACCATCGATACCTGTTCCAGCTTGGCCGCGCGGCGCTCGATCAGATCGAGTAAACGACCGGGTGTCGCCACGATGATTTGCGCGCCCCTTTTCAGGTCCCGAATCTGGGTCGTGATGGCAGATCCACCGTAGACCGCAACCACCCTCAGATTGCTTCGATGTCTGGAGAATTTCTTCAGGTCGTCGGTAATCTGCAGGCACAGCTCGCGGGTCGGGCACAGGATAATGCCTTGTGGAACGGCAAGGTCGGGATTGATGCGTTCCAGCAATGGAAGACCGAACGCGGCGGTTTTCCCGGTACCGGTCGAGGCGAGACCCACAAAGTCGCGTTTGCCTTCCAGCAGGATGGGTATGGCCTGTTCCTGAATCGGGGTCGGGGTTTCGAACCCAAGGGTCTGGATCGATTGAAGCGTTTCGGGGCTCAGCCCCATATCATTGAATTTCATAATATCCTCTCACAATGTTTGGAGAGACGACCTCTGTGTCGTCCTATATAAGGTCGGGACAGAGCCCGACCCTCCACAATTAGCAGGGCGTCAATCCCGCGCCCATCGCAAGAGTTTAGCCCCGAATCAACGGCATCCGATACTGCTGGATCCGTAAAACGAAGGGGCATGTATACGCACATTCTCCCTGGATGCAAGCAGAAGCTTGAAAAAGCATTTGCCCGCAGGATTGCACACAGATAAAAGAAAAGCCCATTCAGCGAACGGGCTTTAGGCTATTGTAAACCATGGTTGAGGGTGTAGTGCGGGCTTCTTTCGTAGAAAGAGCACGCAAAACCGACAAGAAACGCGGTCTTTGCCATGCAAAGAACCCCGTTCTACACCAATGCTGCGGACTATCGGATCTATATCAACAAGCTCAAGCCCGCTCAACGAGCGGGCTTAACAGAACTAATATTAATGTTTGAAGTGACGCATGCCGGTCAACGCCATGGCGATGCCATATTTGTTGCAGGCATCGATGACTTCGTCATCGCGGATGGATCCGCCCGGCTGCACGATAAACTTTGCACCCATTTCGTTTGCGGCGTCGATACTGTCGGCAAACGGGAAGAACGCTTCCGAGACAAAGACGCATTCACCGATCACCTGCTGGATTTCCTCTTCCGCAATCTCCGGATTTTCAGTCTTCAGGTTTTCAATGGCCTTGGTAACGGAAAGCTTGCGCAGCGCGTCGACGCGATTGGGCTGACCGGCTCCCATGCCCAGCACCCGGAACTGCCCCGGCTTGTATTCCTGCACCAGCACGATGGCGTTCGATTTGGTATGCTTGGCCGCGGCGATACCAAAGAGTGCGAGTTCCTTCTTCGATTCATCGAATGGCACCTTGGTGGGCACATCCCATTTTTCAAGAATTTCAATATCAACATCCTGCACCAGCAGACCCCCGTTGATCTGCTTGACCATGCGTTGCGGAAGCGTCTTACCCATCGGCTTCTTGAGCTTCAGGATGCGCAGGTTCTTCTTTTTCATGAGGTGCTCGAGCGCATCCTCGGCATAGCCCGGGGCGATAATGGCTTCGATGAAACGGCCGTCGAGACATTGCGCCGCTTCCAAGTCGACCATCTGCGTGACGGCGATCACGGAGCCAAAGGCCGAGACGGGATCCCCGGCCCATGCGGCCTCGAAGGCCTCGGCAAGGGTTTCACCGGTGGCATAGCCGCACGGATTGGTGTGCTTGATGACGGCCACGCCGGGCTTGCCCGACAGGTCTTTGACGGCTTCGAGGGCTCCGTCGCCATCCACATAGTTATTGTAGCTCATTTCCTTGCCATGTAGCACTTCGGTCAGCGCAATGGAGGCTTCGCGGGAATCAGCATCCTTGTAGAGCCAAGCCTTCTGGTGGGCGTTCTCGCCATAACGCAGCTCAGTGCCATCGGAATAAGCCTTAACAAAGGGTCGCGCAAGTTTCTGCTCGGCCACCTGATCGGCAAGATACGCGGCGATCGCGGCATTGTATTCGGCGGCGCGGGCATAAACCTTCTGGCCCAGAATAAAGCGGAAGGCCTCGGTTGTGGCACCGCCATTGGCCTTCATTTCCTCAATGACCCGGGCATAGTCCGCCGGATCGGTCACGACCGTGACAAATTTCATGTTCTTCGCGGCGGAGCGGATCATCGTCGGTCCGCCGATATCGATCTGCTCAATGGCTTCCGGCAGAGTCACATCCTCTTTGGCGATCGTTTCCTCAAAGGGGTAGAGGTTGACGCAGACCAGATCAATCTGACCCAGCTCGAACTCCTCCATGGTTTTGACATGCTCCTCGTTATCGCGCATGTAGAGGATGCCGGCATGGACCTGCGGGGTGAGCGTTTTCACACGGCCGTCGAGCATTTCGGGAAACCCGGTGAATTCGGAAACATCCTTGACCGTAATTCCGGCCTCGCGGATGGCCCTAGCGGTCCCGCCCGTGGAAAGCAGCTCCACATCCATTTCGTGCAGATTCCTTGCAAAATCAATAATTCCGGCCTTGTCGGACACGCTGAGCAAAGCGCGCTTAATCTTCACGTCCATCGTCGATCTCCCTTGCGTTTAAATTGAAGCCTGAATTTCTACCTGTCCCGATTCCGGATTACAATGCGATTCCGAAAAGGATGCTGAAAAAGTGGCAGAGACTGCCCGCAAGCACGAATAGATGCCATACGGCATGCGACCATTTGAGCGATTTCCAGCCGTAAAATATTGTTCCGACGGTGTAGCAAAGGCCGCCGGCCACCAGCAAAGCAAAGCCGGCCGTGTTGAGCTCCCGGTAGAGCGGCTTGATGGCGATAACGCAGAACCAGCCCATAAAGAGGTAGCTCAACAGCGACACCGCCATGAAGCGTCCGGTAAAATAAACCTTGAACAGGATACCCAGCAGCGCGCTGCCCCAGATCGCTCCAAGAACAGTCCAGCCGAGCGCGCCGCGCAAAGGTACAAGAGCATACGGGGTGTAGGTGCCCGCGATCAGGAGATAGATGGAGGAGTGGTCGATCGTCTTCAATACCGTTTTAACACGCGGCTGCCGGGTCGCGTGATAAAGAGTCGAACCGAGGTAGAGAAGGATGAATGTCGTGCCATAGACGGCACAGCTGACGACCTCCCAGGCGCTCTTGCGCAGGGCGGAAAAAACAACCAGCAACACAAGAACAGCGATTCCCATAAAAATGCCGATGCCATGCGTGACCGAGTGGGCCAGCTCCTCGCTCGCGCTGTAGTCCTTTTTATCTTCCGGATTCATCATCCGGAAACTACGCTTTTTGGCGGAGCTTTGGAAAACGAATCGAAGAATTTCCCGCTCTTGGAATACGCCTCCGGTCGTGCTATGGATATACCATGTTCAAGCTGATCCTGCTCATCCTGTCGTTCTTGTTCGGACTGCTCAGCATTCGGCAGCTGCGCAAATATGATGTCCACGAGCAGGAACCCTTCCTGAAAATGGCGGCCGTAACCGCCTGGGGCGGTCTGGTTTCGATCATTCTCTCCCTCTTTCTATACCGCGTGCTTGGGGAGTCCGGCATCCGGATCCACGACGGCTTCCCCTTCTCCTACCTGTATGTCGGATTGATTGAGGAACTGGGAAAGCTGGCCGCCCTCTTCCTCTGCTGGCCGATCATCCGCAACGAAATGAACGAACCCACCGACGGCCTCATTTACATGGCCTGTGTCGCGTTGGGCTTTTCGCTGATCGAGAACTATTTCTATGCCCAAGCGAACGCATCCGTCACCTTCCTCATCGCCATCCGCCTCATCATCTGCACGCCGATGCATATTGCATTCAGCATGTTCATGGGCCTCGCGTTTTTCTGGGCCGTGCGTTTCAAGGGCGGTTGGGTCGTACTGGCCGCGACCTATCTGGCCGCCAGTGTGGTGCATGCGCTCTACGACATCTTCGTCAGCTACTGGTTCCTGCTTCCCGGACTCTATCTG
The DNA here is from genome assembly GCA_041592955.1 of Pontiella sp. Classification (GTDB taxonomy): domain Bacteria; phylum Verrucomicrobiota; class Kiritimatiellia; order Kiritimatiellales; family Pontiellaceae; genus Pontiella. The sequence goes on along the minus strand of JBFHPA010000126.1, from coordinate 1,709 downwards.
ATTCTAAAGGGGGCTTACGTTTGGATGTACCGACTACTGGGCTATACCGCCGCCCAATCGCCATTCCGTAAATCGCTTTCCGAATTTATCCACACCTTTGGAAAACCGGAAATCGAAGAAGGCATGGAATGCATTGATTGCGGCAACTTGGCCCCCAAGCCGACTTATGCACACGGACGCATCAGCATCCAGAAATGCGAAGAATGCGGCACCTACCTGTGCTCTCCTAAATCTCTCTGCCAGATTGTTCATCAATACGGATCGCTCTTCGGGGGCTTGAGGAAAAAAATCAAACGGCTATCGCGGCGCAAGAAAAACATCTGCGTACTGATCGACGCCAACCGCATCGACCGCAAAAAGCGCGTCGCCTGTTTCCGGCTCGATGAATTCAACAGCGTGCTCGAACAGTTGAGCCGGGACACCATAGCTAAAGCCGAACGCAAGTGGTGGTGCGTCTGGAAAACCGTCTGATCGACAAAACACCACCGTCACGCCGTAGCCTTGGCGAAGGCGGAAAGCACTACGCACCAAGCATTTCGTAGACCCCGCGACTGCGGGGAGGCACTAGGTACTAGGCACTTAATATTATAAAGCATCCAACGGGCTTTGCGGCCGGTCCCCCAGCTCCTTTACGACATGGGTGTAGATCATCGTGGTTTCAAGACTCTTGTGCCCCAGCAACTCCCGCACTTCGCGCCTGGGAGCGAAGCGGAAAGATAATTTGCGAACCAATTGTGACCAACGGGAACGGTTCATATTAACGCCTTTCATGTTTACCAGCCCCTATTATAACACGGTCACTGAAAAAAAGGGCGGCTGGATAGCCGCCCTTCTCTTTTCCGGCAAGCCGGATTTCTCTAGTAGCGATAATGCTCGGGCTTGAAGGGACCGTTCTGGGGAATGCCCAGATATTTGGACTGCTTCCGGCTTAGCGCATCAAGCTTTACACCGATCTTTTCGAGGTGCAGACGCGCCACCTCTTCGTCGAGGAGCTTCGGCAGGGTGTAGACCCCGATCGGATACTTGCCGGGGTTGCAGTACAACTCCATCTGCGCCAGCACCTGATTGGTGAAGCTGTTGGACATCACGAAGCTCGGGTGACCCGTGGCGCAACCGAGATTCACCAGACGCCCTTCGGCGAGCATAATGATGCTCCGTCCGCTGGGCATGGTGATCTTGTCGACCTGCGGCTTGATGTTGGTCCACTTGTATTGCTTCATCTTTTCGACCTGGATCTCGGAATCGAAGTGGCCGATGTTGCAGACAATCGCCATGTCCTTCATCTTTTTCATGTGGCGCTCGGTGATAACATCGCAGCAGCCGGTGGTGGTGACAAAGATATCACCGATGGCGCAGGCGTCATCCATGTTCATGACTTCATAGCCTTCCATCGCAGCCTGCAGCGCGCAGATCGGGTCGATTTCGGTAACAATCACCCGTGCGGCCTGTCCTTTGAGCGACTGGGCACTACCCTTGCCGACATCGCCATAGCCGGCGACTACGGCAATCTTGCCGGACAGCATGACATCGGTCGCGCGCATGATGGCGTCAACCAGCGAGTGACGGCAGCCGTAGAGGTTGTCGAACTTGGATTTGGTCACGGAATCATTGACGTTGATGGCCGGGAACAGCAGCTCGCCCCTCCGCTGCATCTGGTACAGCCGGTGTACGCCCGTCGTTGTCTCCTCGGAAACGCCGCGAATCTCGGC
>JBFHPA010000125.1:0-6597 GCA_041592955.1 Pontiella sp. | reverse complement strand
CCATCCGAAGAAGCCTTTCTGAAAACTGTCAGGCTGGCCTATACCAAGCTGGCTCGGAACGAACGGTTTGATGCGCCCATTGAATTAAGACGCAGTGATGGATCCCTCTTCTGGTGCCGGATGATCGGTAAAGCACTCGACCCGAGCTGCCCGGAAGATGGCTCGCTATGGATGCTTGAAGATGTAACAGACCAAAGAGCTTCACAGGAGGAGCGTTTACGTCTTTCAACCGCCATCAAACATGCTGCCGAAGCCATGGTTATTACTGATACAGATGGACGTATCGAATACGTGAATCCAGCCTTCGAAGTCACCACCGGTTATTCACGTGAGGAGGCTCTTGGCCAAAATCCAAGGCTTCTCGCGAGTGGACATCATGATGGCGCCTTCTATGAGAACATATGGCAAACCATACGGTCCGGTCAGACGTGGGAGGGTCGATTCATTAACAAACGCAAAGACGGCTCGCTTTTTCATGAAGAGGGCTCCATCTCACCCGTTTGGAATAAAAAAGGAGAGATCACCGGCTATGTCGCCGTCAAACGGGACATCACAGAGGAGCTTGCGCAGGAAACCGCGGCACGGCAGTCCCAAAAAATGGAGGCAGTAGGCCAACTAGCCGGGGGTATTGCCCACGACTTTAATAACATACTCCAAGCGATTGAAGGATTTTGCGGACTTCTGCTGTTGGAAGCCAAAGATCACGAATCGATCCGAAGCGATGTTCTCGAAATCAAGTCCGCAACTAAACGGGCCGCAACCCTGACTCGCCAATTACTGGATTTCAGCCGTTCAGCTGATGTTAGGTTTACGAAGTTCAGCCTGAATGAGATTACCGAAAATCAAATGCAAATGCTCCGACGCTTGGTCGACAAGACCATCCAGTTGGTTCCCGAGTTCGCACCGAATCTAAAGTTGGTGATGGCCGACAGAGGCCAGATGGAACAGATTATTATGAATCTGGTGGTCAATGCGCGTGATGCCATGCCCAATGGCGGCAACATAACGATTCGTACCGAAAACATTGTGCTGGGAACGATGGCTGTGTCTGAAATGCCAAAGGCAAGACCGGGTGCATTTGTCTGCCTGTCCGTTACAGATTCGGGCACGGGCATGGACAAAGAAGTTCTTAATCATCTATTCGAGCCGTTCTTTACCACAAAGAAAAAGATCAGTAAGCATGGCACAGGCCTTGGATTAGCAATCATCTATGGAATTATCGAGCAGCACAACGGGTGGATCGATGTCGAAAGTGAGGTGGGAGAAGGCACCGTCTTTAGGGTTTACCTGCCGGCTTGCGATGAAACAGAGGATCTGGTGAACAAAACCGAAGGGGACAAACAAGACGATTCAGGCGCCCTGTCCCAGCGGATCCTCTTGGTTGACGATGATCCGGAAGTTAGGAAGCTGACCGGTCAGATCCTGAAGCATGCTGGATATGAAGTTCTAGACGTAGCGAGCGCTGAAGAAGCACTGGAACTATTTGAACAGGAAAACGGAGGGTTTGATTTACTGTTCAGCGATATTGTCCTACCCGGCCAGACCGGCATTCAACTCGCAGACGCCCTGCGGAAGAAGATTGGGTTGCGAGTGCTTTTGTTTAGCGGGTTCTCAGATGATAAGGCGGGGCTATCTGAACTTAAAAAGAAAGGGTATATGTTTATGAGAAAACCGTTTAAGTTATCGACCTTATTAGGAACTGTACACAAAGTTCTTCAAAGAAGAAACAGCTGAATTGACTGAATAAAAACACAAAAGCAAGGGAGAGCAATTATGAAAAATATTCTGCTAATTGATGACGATCCTTCAATCAGAACCGTGTTTAAGCGTTTTTTGGGAGCGCATGGCTATTCAGTGGAGATCGCAGCTGATGGAAACGAAGGGATGAAAAAGATTTCCGAAAAAGTTCCAGATCTACTCATTACGGATATCATGATGCCGGAAAAAGACGGGTTGGAGGTCGTTCTTGCCTTACGCGAAGAACATCCCGACTTGCCGGTAATCGCCATCTCTGGAGGCATGCACTCTGCTCCAATGGATTTTCTGCCCATCGTGAAAAAGTTTGGAGCGCGAAAGGTTTTCTACAAACCCGTTGAGCTCGAAAAACTGCTGGCCGCCATCAAGGAGGAACTGGCCGAAAGTGAGTCCACGCTCATCTGAAGGAGGTCGAGCATAACGACTTTCAGGACTGAGAGAAGGGCTTCGGGATTGGTGGATAAAACCAGAGGACAGATTTCAGAAGACTGAGGTTAGCGGAGGAACGTTGCAGCTGTTTTCAGGAGTTCCAACACACCATCCGGGTTAGTTGAGAGAAAAACAACAAGCGCGGTGATGAAGACGAGGGACCAGCGTTCGAGTTTGGTGACGCGGTCGTTGGTTTTGACGACGTGAGCGTGGATGGATTCCAACTTTTCGTCGATGCGGTCAAAGCGCTGGCGAATTCCATCCGGCAGATTGCTGTTGTCCATGGAATTCTCCTAGTTCGTAGTGCGTAGTGCTTAGTTAAAGGTCATCGAGGCGGAGGACAGCTATCAGAACCGGGATCAGCGCTCCCGGCTACAGCAGGCGGCTCGGGGCCCGCATTGGCGGGATCAGCGATCCCTGCTACAGCAGGAGGCTTTCGCGTGTCTGAAAGGCCGACAACTGTTGGCTGGAGCTTGAATCACCCATTCACTTGCAAATCATTCTATATAATAGCACGGATGCCGACAAAATTTCTTATTGTAAAAATGGCGATTCAGCGATCAGAGGAACTTGCAGTGGGACCACTCCGGTAAAAAAAGGGCAAAGCCCGCCAATTAACACGCGAACTTACGCCCCATACAAACCGCGGCCGATCCAATGGCTTATGGACTATTTATTGATCGAACGATGCAGGGCACCCAGGTGATCGAGGTCGTCTTCCTGCAGGAATTGCGGGTGTTTCGCCGCATCGGAATCGTTGCGGTGCTTTTTGCGGTTCCACCACATGCTTTTCTGATGCCCCTGCTCTCCAGCCGTATTCGGCCGGATGATCCATGGAATTGAAATATGGAATGCCATAGCACTGCTCCTTTCATCGATATAGACAGTTACATGCAGATAAAGTGCCAATTTATTTTGAGCAAACCGTTGTCCGGGTGCATCGCACCCTGCCCGGGCCTCTTTGAATGGCGAGTGACTCTCTTAATAATCACCCCAACCTCTTGAACGCTACTCACAAGCTTTGTAGGATACCCGCGTTCAATATAACTACTATCCGTCCAAACCGGGGGGACGGTAGCGTTAAGTTTTTCCAGGGGGATTATGATATGAAAAGTATGCGCTCGACACTATGTACTGCGCTGACTCTTGTGCTGATGATCGGACTGGTCGGCTGCAGCCGCACCATCGACGACGTTGCAAGATGGAAAGCCAAGGGGAATATAGAGAAGCTGATCAGCGCGCTGGCCGATCCAAAAGTCGAGGTCCGCACAGCCGCCACCCAGGCACTTGGCGAGCTGAAGGCGGAGCCGGCCGTCGATGCGATTGCCGCACTCTTTAGCGACGGCGTGGAAGCCGTCAGACTCGAGGCGGTCACCGCCTTGGCCGCGATCGGCAGCGAGTCGACCATCACCCCGATGATTGCGGCTCTCAAGCTGGACAATCCGGACGCACGTAAAGTCGCTGCCATTGCTCTTGGTCAACTGAAAGCTCCCTCGGCCGTCGAGCCCCTTGCTGAAATCCTGAGCGATCCGGAAGAAGCCGTTCAATGCATCGCGGCTGCGTCGCTGGGACAGATTGGCGAAGCCGGCGCCAGCCCGCCGCTGGCGGCCAAACTGAAGTCGTCCTCCGAGCCCTTGCGGTTGGCCTGCGCGCAGGCGCTCGGAAAAACCGGCGGGGAGGCAGCGGTTAAAGGCCTGATCGGCGCGATGGCCGACCGGCAAGGATCCGTGCGCGAAGCGGCTGTTCAATCACTTATGGAGATTGGAGAACCTTCGGTTCCCCTCACGCTTGCGGCCCTCAAGGAGGAGGATGCAAAAATTCGGGCGGGCTCCATGCTCGTTCTGAAAGGACTTAATGCGACCCCCACCAAAGGCTCCGACTGGATCTGGCTGCTGCTTGCGCGGGTATCCACCGACAACAAGGACGACATTCACGGCGGCACCGTGCAAAAGCTGGCCAAGGTAGGCGAGGAGGCGGTTGATACATTGCTGGAAGCCGCCGCGCACAATGTTTCAGACATACGCGAACATGCTTTTTCGGCACTGGAAATTATTGGCAAGTCCTGCACCGCGAAGGCCATGGAAGCCGCCGCGTCCAACGGCAGTCCGGCCGGTGCAGCATGGTTCAAGGCGCGCAGTTCATGGAGCGGCGCGCCGGCATGGCGTATCGATCTATGGGCGGCCTTGGCCGCCCTCAATCCTCAGTTTGATAGTGATCCAGCCAAGGTTTCCAGCCTGCAGGCGCAGGCCCGCGCGGCATTCAATGTGGTTGTAGCGCCCGACTTCAAACCGACCCGCGAATATATTCCCCTGCTCATCGACCTGCTCGGCGACCAAACCACGCCGCCGCCCGAACAGCCTGATGTTGATGAATTCGGCATGCCGGTCATCAAGAAGAGAATCGACCGCTTCCGCGGGGAAGCCAACCAGCAGATGGCAAAGGAAAAATTGCTGGCCGCCGGATCCCAAGCCGCCTTTCCGCTGATCGCCGCCCTCGAAGACTCCAATGGTCTGATTGCCGGAAACGCAGCCTCCATTCTCGGAGAGCTGGGTGACAAGCGCGCCCTGAAGCCTCTCATGCGGGTGCTTGGCCGGAAAATCGAAGCAGGCGAGCAGTTATCCAATTCCCCTTTCTACAATGCCCTGCAAAACATGGACGATCCAAGCGCGGAATCGTTGCTGCTCAAGGTGCGGCCCAATTCCGATCGCGCGATGCGTGTCTTTGAACGCCAGTATGCGGGCGTTCGACCCATGAGTGCTGAAAACCGCGACTCCCACAATGACTATGACCAGCCAACCGTCTATCGTATCGGCTACATAGATAATGGGGGCGTCGGTGAAATGATCATTATCTTTGCCAAAGACGAGCTGGGCGACTGGAAACCTGCCCCGCCCCTACCCGATCAACTGCCGAAGTAAGCCTAAACGGGGACCATGAAACTCTCGCACATCGGACTGATTGCATTGCTGGCCGCATTCGCAGCCGAGGCACAGCATCCGTACGATTTCTGGGACAAAAACTACGCCGCGCAGGGCTTGCTGGGCGTTGTGGAGTTCGACGATTTCCGCATCAAAGACACGAGCGGCAACGGCGATCCGGCAACGCTCGATTTTGCGGCGCTCCCCCAGGTTGGCGGGGCATGGACCACGCTACCGAAAGGGCAACGATTGCAGGTTGGGCTGGAGTGCTCCTTCCTGCTCGGATTCCGTTTCGACAAGATCAACTATCTCTCCCTCGGCGGAAGCGGACTGCGCGTCAGCATCGAAACGTCCCTGTGGACGTTCGACCTCGCCGGCGGGGTCTATGCGAGCCTCTTTCTTGATAAAGGCAGAAGGGTGCGCCTCTACGGCGGCGGCGGTCCCCTCGTGATCTACGCCGACTACCGTTCCGACCGGGAGGAAACCGGAGCCGGCGGCGGCACCTATGCCAACTATGAGTCTGCATTTGGTCTGGGAACCTATTTTCGGACCGGCGTTGAATTCCGCGTTCACGAAAAAGGGATGCTCGGCCTGGGGGCGCGTGGTATGTGGTCGGATGTTGACTTCAGCGACATCGGCGGCCGCTCCGAGTTGAAGGGCATCGCCGGATTCCTCACCTACACGGCGGGATTCTAACCGGTTTTCGGTTCACACGCCCATCCCGTACGGCTATCCTGTGCCGTTCATGAAAAAGAACGAACAGATGCGGTATTCCGAGCGTAAGCGGATCGAGCTGGATTTTCAATGGCCGGATCTCCCGCTTAATATTGTCCTCGTCGAACCGACGATCCCGCCGAACACGGGAAACATTGCCCGGCTCTGCGCGGCTACGGGCAGCGCGCTGCACCTCGTCGAGCCCCTCGGCTTCGACCTCTCCGAAAAACAGCTGCGCCGCGCGGGACTGGACTACTGGGACTCCGTCGACCTGCACACCTACCCAAACCTCGAAGCCTTTTTTGAACAGAATCCGAACGGGTACAAATATCTGTTCAGCACAGCCGGAAAGCGAAGTTTTCTCGAGGTGGCCTATGCTCCCGGCGACTACCTCGTTTTTGGAAACGAGACCGTTGGACTGCCCGACGAGCTCCTCGAAAAAAACACCGAAAACGTCTGCAACATCCCTATCAAACTCGATTGTGTGCGCTCGCTGAATTTGTCAAATTGCGCCGCTATCGTACTTTACGAAGCCCTGCGGCAACTCGATATATGAATTTTGAACGCGGGTTAATTTTCGTGGTCATTAATCGCATCACAATTTCAAAAAGGAGCATGAACTATGGCGGGAATAGAAGTCATTAACCAGAAGGTGCGCGAACAGAGCGCATTCGTCTCCACCCTTAAAACCGAAATCGGCAAAGTGATCGTGGGTCAGGACTACCTGATCGACCGGCTGATCATCGGCATGCTGTCCAACGGACACGTGCTGCTGGAAGGT
>JBFHPA010000124.1:0-6813 GCA_041592955.1 Pontiella sp. | reverse complement strand
TTCGGCATGGAACCCGGCGCACTGGTGACCGGCAAAATCTATACCGCACTGCGCCGCCTCGGCTTCAATGCCATATTCGACACCAACTGGGCGGCCGACCTGACCATTCTCGAGGAAGGCAGCGAGTTTGTAAAACGCTTCACGGGCGACGGACCTCTACCGCTGATCACCAGCTGCTGCCCATCGTGGACCGACTACATGGAAAAATTTGCACCCGACTTTGTGGACAACTTCTCGACCGCCAAGTCGCCGCAGGAAATGCTCGGTGTCATGTCGAAAACCTACTATGCCGAAAAGGCAGAGATCGATCCGGCGGCCATCACCATGATTTCCGTGATGCCGTGCACCTCAAAGAAATATGAGATCACCCGTTCCGATGAGATGTTTGCATCCGGCTTCCAGGACATCGACTACTCCATCACAACCCGCGAACTGGCGCGCATGATCAAACAGGCCGGCATCGACTTCGTCAGCCTGCCCGATTCGGACTGCGACAGCCTGCTGGGTGAATACACCGGCGCCGGCACCATCTTCGGCGTGACCGGCGGTGTCATGGAAGCAGCACTGCGCTCGGCTTACTACCTGATCACGAAAGAAGATCTCGAGCAGGTTGAATTCCAGGCTGTTCGCGGCATGGAGGGGGTCAAGGCTGCCGAAATCGACATCAAGGGCACCAAGGTTCGCATCGCCGTGGCTCACCAGATGGGCAACTGCCAGGCGGTGATCGACAAGGTCCGTGAAGCGCGCGATAAAGGCGAAGAGCTTCCCTTCCACTTCATTGAGGTGATGGCCTGCCGCGGCGGCTGCATCGGTGGGGGCGGACAACCCCATGGTGCGACCGACGAGATCCGTGCGCAACGCACCAAGGGCATCTACTCGGATGACGAAAAGAGCAAGCTGCGCTGCTCGCACCATAACCCGGAAATTACCCGGGTTTATAAGGAATTCCTCGGCGAGCCGCTCAGCCACAAGGCCCACGAGCTGCTGCATACCACCTATAAGCAGCGGCCGCTTTACCAGAAATAAGGGCCTGTTGTGCAGCTTGAAAACCGCTCCCCACAGGGGGGCGGTTTTTTTACGCCCCCGCCTTGCTTTATTCATGAAGGCAACTAGACTGCAATAAATCAACAACCACAGGGTTATATACACCTATGAAATACAGACCTATCTTTATTCTGACGCTGTTAATCCCCTCTCTGTTTGCCTCAACTTCCAACGGACAGGGGCCGCCGCCTGCGGCACCATCGGCTGCGCCTGCCGCGACCACTGATGAAAGTTTATCCAAACTGGTAACCCCCGTTCAACCGGCACCAAAAAAGCAACAGCTTCAGACGTTTGCCTTCGAGGGGGCGCCACTCGAAGTGGTCATGGAAGAGTACAGCCGCTGGACGGGTAAAATCTTCCTGAAAACGGATGCGGTGAAGGCCAACATCACCCTGAAGGCGGATCGATTGACGACAGAAGAGAGCATTAAGGTGGTCGAAGCCATCCTCGCGCTCAACAATATTGCTCTCGTGCCCATGGGTGATAAATACGTCAAAGTGATTCCGGCGACAGCCGGTGACCTGACCGGACAGGGCCTGCCGATCAACATCGATCAGGATACGGTATACGAGGGCTCCGATAAATTCGTCACCCAAATCATCCAGCTCCAGAATGCTGAAATTCCCGAGGTGCAGGCCGCCGTGCAGCATGTGATGCATGCCTACGGGAAAATCATGGCGCTTCAACGGAGCAACAGCCTGATGCTCACGGATACGGAGGCCAACATCAAGCGTGCCCGAGACATCATTGAATTCATCGATCAGGCAAGCGCCCCCGTTGAACCTCGCATCTACGAAATCAAACATGCGGAAGCCTCCGACATTGCATCGAAGCTCAATGAAATCGTTGCCGCGGCACAGGAAGCCGACGACAAACCAAGCGGCGCGGTTGTTGGCAATCCCGACGCCCGCACCCCGCCGGGTGTGATCCGGGCCCGTCAAGCGCAGGCTCAACGCGGTGCGACTCCTGCAGCGACCAAGGCGTCCATCAGCCAGACGGAGAGTGGAAGCACGACCATCATTCACGGCACCGTCAAGATCATGGCGGACGAACGGACCAACGTCCTGCTCATTTTTTCACAGGAAGAGAACTTTGCCTTCTTCGACAAGATTATCGCGGTACTGGATGTTGAAGTGGAACCGGCCATTAATTTTGAGGTGATCAACCTGGAATATGCGGATGCCACCGAACTATCCGGCACGTTGAATGAGCTCGTCGGAGCGGCCACAGGCTCGCGCAGCACATCGCCGACCGCGGCGGGCGGCACTTCCGCTCGCAACACAAGCACATCACGCAATCGGACATCGACCTCCCGATCATCCAACACGAATACCCGCAATCAGCCCGCCGACCGGGTTACCCCCAATGCGAGCCCTGAAGGCTCGGGTATTCAAAACCTCAGCCGCCTTTCGGAAAACACCAAGATTCTTGCCGATGAACGGTCGAACTCGATCCTGCTGATGGGCGAAAAAGGGGATATTTCCGCACTGAAAAATGTCATCAAAAGCCTCGATGTAATGCTCGAGCAGGTGGTCATTGAAGCCGCGATCTTTGAAATCGGTCTGAATGAAAAGCTGCAACACGGGATGCAATGGCTGTACCAGAGCCAGGACCAAAACAAATTGGGCGGATGGGATGTGAACAGCATCGCCACTAATGGCCTCAAGAACGTGACTAGCGGTGCTCTGAGCTATTTTCAGAATGTAACGGGCATCAACACCGAGTTGGCCATCAATCTGGCCGCCACCGACACCGATTCAAGATTACTGGCTACCCCGGTCATCATGACCACCGACAATACCGAGGCCAGACTGAGCATAGGTGAGCAACGCCCTGTCGTAACCTCGACGGATTCGTTCGGAACCAGCTCGGGCACACTGCGTTCTTCATACGAGTATAAAGACATTGGCATTCAGCTTACCGTAACCCCCCGGATCAATCCGCAGCGATTCGTCGTCATGGAAATCTCTCAACAGGCCGACCAACTCGGTGGCACAGTAACGATTGACAACAACAGCGTACCCATCATTCTGAACAGGGAATTCGAGGCCTCCATTGCGGTGCCCGACCGGGGAACCATTGCCTTGGGCGGACTGATCACCCCCGAATTTGACGACTCGATCAGCAAGATTCCGATTCTCGGGGATATCCCCCTGATCGGTCGCTACCTCTTCAGCTCGGTCAACAAGACCGAAGTCCAACGGGAACTGCTCGTTCTACTGACGCCTTATGTCATGACCACACATGAAGATCTGCTCGAAGAAACCGAACGGCTCTACAGGAAAACCAAGCTCAGCCCGAAAGACTGGAGCTGGTCCGAAAGCCAACTTCGGCTTATCCCGGATGAAGAGGCACAGGAAACCGTGCAATAGCCATTCAGAGCATGCGGCACATTCACTTTATCGGCATTGGCGGGGTCGGCATGAACGGCCTCGCCCAGCTTGCCGCGCAACCGGAATATGAGGTCACCGGTTCCGACCGCGCCCATGATGCATCCAGCGCGCTTTTCCATTGCCTGAATCAGCTCGGCGTTCAGATGTTCCCGCAGGATGGATCGGGCATCACCGAAGAGACTGCGCAGGTGGTGTACAGCACCGCTATCGAATCCGGCAACGCGGATTTACAGAGGGCAAAGTCTTTGGGCATTCCCCTGCTCCATCGTGCTGAGTTTCTGAAGGAACTGATTGGTGATGCCCATCTGATCGCCGTGGCGGGAACCGCAGGTAAAACCACCACAACCGGTATGCTTGGATGGATTTTTGAATGTCTGGGAAAAGACCCGACGGTCTACAACGGTGCCGCGGTCATCAACTGGAAAACGAAGGACCGGCCGGGCAACGTCCGGAAGGGAAAGGGCGATCTCTGGATTATTGAGGCCGATGAATCCGATAAATCGCTTCTTAATTTCCACCCGAACCACTCCATCATTACCAACATTTCCAAGGACCACTACGAACTCGATGAATTGAAAACCATGTTCGATCAATTCGAGCGGCAGACATCGGGCATGACAATCCGCGGTTCAGTTGATGCGGATACCAATCTGCATGTCCCCATGCTGGGGCAACACAACCGGGAAAATGCGCTGTGCGCAGCTAGCCTTTGCGCCCGACTCGGAATGGATATGAAACGTGTCTCTGAAGCCATTGCCCGATTCCAGGGCATCGAGCGCAGGCTTGAAATCGCCGGATGCGTTGAAGGCATTACGATCATCGACGACTATGCGCACAATCCGGCAAAGATCAGTGCAGCTCTGTCAGCCGTTGCGGAATCATATGCGACCGTTCATGCCTATTGGCGCCCTCACGGATTTAAAGCCCTCGGCCAATGCATGAATGAGTTTGCCGAGGCCTTTACCAGTCACTGGAATACGCATGGCGGCTCGATCTGTATTCTGCCGGTTTACTATGCCGGCGGAACCGTAGACCGGAAGACCACCTCCGCTGATCTGGTGCACCGCCTGAATTCGGCTGGAGTTCCCGCCGAGCTTGTCCTAGATTATTCCGATCTGTGGAAAAAACTGAAACACCGTGCGCGCAGTGGCAATGCCGTGTTAGGCATGGGTGCCCGCGATCCGGAACTGCCGATTTTTGCCAAACAACTGGCCTGTGAATGGAACAACACCTGATAATTGAAAGCCCACAGAACCCGCGAGTCAAAGCCGCGGTGAAACTTCGTAAGGGCAAGAACCGCGTGGAAACCGGCCGTACGCTGGTGGAGGGCTACCGCGAAATCCTGCGCGCCAGGGAAAGCGGGTGGAAATTTATTGAACTCTACCACTGCCCCGAACTCTATCTTGACCCGGACGCCGATCAACTTGTTTCAGGAATCAAGGAAACCGGTATTCCTGTTTTCGAATGCTCAGCATCGGTCTTCCGGAAAATCTCCTATCGCGATTCCCCCGACGGGCTGATGGCTTTATCCCCCCTGGTCGGGAAACCACTCGCTGAACTTGATCTTCCAGAGACTCCGCTACTGCTGATTGCAGAGGATTTGGAGAAGCCGGGCAATTTGGGAACGATTCTGCGTACCGCGGATGCGACCGGTGTGGACGCCGTTATTGTATGCGACCAGCGAACAGACCTCAGCAATCCCAACATCATACGCGCAAGCATCGGCACGCTTTTCTTCCTGCCCGTTGCCGAGGCAACGACAGAGGAAACCATTGCATGGCTCAGGCTGCGCGGCATTCAGGCGGTCGCAACATCACCCGCTGCCGAACATGACTACACCGACATAAACATGCGCCAAGCCACCGCCATCATCGTGGGCGCCGAAGACGAAGGCTTGTCGCAACAGTGGCTCGAAGCCGCCGACGAGACCGTTGTCATCCCCATGCTGGGGCGAAACGACTCGCTGAATGTATCGACGGCCGCCGCCATCCTGCTTTACGAGGCGGTTCGCCAGCGCAGAGATCAGGCCTGATCCAGACCCGCCCGCAACATGCAACGCTCAAGCTTCGCCGGAAAATCACGGAATTTGCCGCATATTTTCTAAAGTTTTGCTTATTAAGCCCCCTAGGTATAAGATTTATTTATTTGAAACCTTTTATTTGCAAATAACAAAATAGGTTGTAGGATTCAATAAGTTGAAAGGAGGTAAATCCATGGCAACTAATCCGGCAGGAAAAGGAACCAAAACCATTGGCATCAACATGAAGATGGACATGGCCAAGGAGCTTGAGCGTCGCGCGATGTCGATGCAGCTCTCCACGGGTGCATACTGCAAGATCATCCTGGGCGAATGGATTAAATCAGGAAAAAAACTAAAGCTTCAGGAATCTTGAATTTATTCACCAGAGAATAGAAAACCGGCTGTCCATAATGGAGAAGCCGGTTTTTTTCATACTCATCTCCCATGTTCGTAGTTTACTTTAACGGGGAGATTTCACATTGCAGGTGTCATAAAAAAGGGGGACAGCCCAGTACAATCTACTAATGTCTTTTTTCTTTGATTTTTCTCACATATTTTACCTTTCCTAAATTTATGCATTCTGATTCCTGTTAAAAACTTGTCGTACTGCTGGTTGAAAAAAAACGGGCAGTTGCAGTTTGGAGAAGGGACGAGGCTGGAGAGTCCCTTTAAAAAATCTAGAGAAGGCGATCAATCAAATCGAGGTGGATTATGTCGGGTTATATGTCGCCACCCGTCATCGGAGCCTGAACGAATCCATAGATACCCCCGGCTAAAGCCGGGTTCTAATTTTCATTACAGCTCCTCACGGAGCTGACCAAGCCTTCGCCAATTCCAAATTGGCGAGACCTTGGAAGGCTCATTCATCCACGGGAAACCCCGTGGTGTTCTGCCTTCGGCCGCATAAATTTTGCTGTCGAGGCTTCTTATTTTCACAGCAGGACATTTGTGCCATTATCGATGGATGCCTGAACAAAATCATTTTGCCATTATCGGAACCGGTGCGGTGGGCGGTTATTACGGAAGCCTGCTGCAGCAGGCCGGGTTTGATGTTCATTTTCTCGTTCACCATGACTATGAGCATGTGCGCACGAACGGCCTCGTGATTGATTCCATCAATGGGAATTTCCACCTGCCGCATGTCCAAGCGTATGCCGATCCCCGCCAGATGCCTGAATGCAGTGTGGTGGTGGTTGCGCTGAAGACGACCGCAAATGTATGCATGCCGGAAATACTGCCCCATGTCATGGGGGATAAGAGCCATGTGCTGACGCTGCAGAATGGACTCGGCAGTGAAGCAGAAATCGCAAGTATCGTCGGTGCCGATCGCGTGGTCGGCGGGCTGTGCTTTCTCTG
>JBFHPA010000123.1:0-6984 GCA_041592955.1 Pontiella sp. | reverse complement strand
GTTGAGGAATTCACCGCGCTTCGACGGCGGAAGGACTTTTTCTAGCTAGGGCGCGATCGCCGAGCGCGCCGAAGCGGACAACCCGGCGGTCGGTTCCCCGTCTCTAGAGCGCGCGCGTCTTCTTGATGGAATCGTAGGCCTCGTTGACCTTGGTGAGCTGATCGTGCGCATAGGTCATGAATTCGTCGGGCAGGCCTTTTGACGCGAGCTTGTCGGGATGAAAATCAACGCATTTCTGCCGATAGGCGCGCTTGATCTCCGCATCGGATGCGTCCGGCGAAACGCCAAGCACCTTGTAGGCGTTGTCGAGCGAGGCCGGTGTGCTTCCGCGCACGCCGCCGAGCATGGCATCGATCGTTCCGGGTCGGAGGCGGAAGGCGCGCTCGGCCTGCAAAAGGATATCACGCTCGTTCGGGTGAATCTGTCCATCGGCCTGCGCCACGGCATGCAAAGCCCCTACGAACGTCATAGCGATCTGCGGGTTGAACTGCACGACCGAGGCCAGCTGGTTGAGGTAGTCGGCCGCGGTATGCGGATCATCCTTGGCATTGCGGAAGATGCCGATGGCGGTTTCGCGCATGGGCCCGGTGTAGCCGAAGCGCGCCATGATCTGTTCGACCGCCGCAATTTCGGGCTCGGTAACCCGCCCGTCGGCGCTCGCCATTTTCGAGAGGCAACCGAAGAAGGCGACCTGTATGGTTTGGGCCGTCGTTTTGACGCGGTTGGCACCCTTGTCAAACTGGTGCCCGATGCCGACGCCCACCACGGTGCCGAGCGGCCCAAGCAGCGAGCCCAGCACGCCGCCGATTACTTTACCTGTCCATGCCATGAAAATATCCTATTGCGTATTTCGTAGTGCGTATTGAAAAAGAAGGGGCATCGTAACGGAATGGCTGGTTCTTTCAACGGTAATCAGGCAGGGTACGAGCATGAATGAACAACCCAACAACCCGCTGCATGGCATCACGCTGGAAAAACTGCTGGGGCAGCTGGTGGACCATTATGGCTGGGATGAGCTGGGCCGGCGGATCGACATCCGCTGCTTCAACTGGGAGCCGAGCATTAAATCGAGCCTCAAATTTCTACGCAAAACCCAGTGGGCACGCGATCAGGTCGAAGCCCTGTATCTCTGCACCGATTTTGAGGATGAATCCTGATCAGAACGGAGAGGCTCTGTGGGTTTTTTCGCAGAAGGCCCTGCCCAGACGCCCCAAGCCATCGGTTATATTTTTCTATCCGGCTTTTAGGAACGCGGTGCTTTGTTCGCTGGCAAGCTGCAGCATGTTCTTCAACGTCACGAACTTGATCGGTTTTGTGATATAGTCATCCATGCCCGCAGCTTTCCCGAGCTCGCGGCTTTCGTTATCGGCATTGGCGGTCATGGCATAGATAAGGGGGCGGTGTTTGCCTTTCAGGCGCTGAAGGATTTCGCGGGTTGCGGTCAGCCCATCCATTCGAGGCATCTGGATATCCATTAACACGACGTCATATTCGTTTTGTAGGGCCAGCTCTACTCCTTCAAGGCCGTCACGGGCAAGGTCGGCGGCAATTCCCAGCTTTTCGAGCATGCGCAGAGCCACTTTCTGGTTCAGCTGGTTGTCCTCTACCACCAAGACCCTTAGCGCGCTGAATTGGGTTAGCGGCGCCCCTTTTTGCGGGAGGGCGCGGGGCGCGGTTTGCTGTGGCGAGTAGATCGCGGCGATTTTCTGGTACAGCTGGAAGGGCTTGACGGGCTTGAGCAGCCATGCGGCGATATCGAGAGACTCATCCGGCTTGATCGAGCCGATGGAGGAGAGAACCATGATCGGGAGCTCGCTGCCCGAGTAATGTTTGCGCACTTTTTCAATCAGCTGGATGCCATCCATTTTCGGCATCTGCATATCGCTGATCATCAGGGCATATTTTTGTCCGTCTCTAAGCGACTTAAGGGCATCCTGCGGAGCATCAAAGGCGATCGGATTGAGGCCCCAGCGGGTCAGTAGCGCGCAAAGAATGGTCAGGTTGGTGTGGTTGTCGTCCACCACGAGGATATTGCGGTTCGGGAAAGTGAACGCCTTTTGCTCGGCGGATGCCGTGATGACCCCACCTTCCTCGGCGGGAGCATGGATGGTAAAATAAAACACTGAGCCCTTTCCGGGCATACTTTCCGCCCACATGCGCCCGCCCATCAACTCGCACAGCTGGCGGCTGATGGCAAGCCCGAGTCCTGTTCCTCCATAGTTTCGGGTTGTGGAGGCGTCGGCCTGGGTGAAGTTATTGAAGATTTCTTCCACTTTTTCCGGCTCGATGCCGATACCGGTATCATGAATTGAAAACTGGATGTCATGCCCCCGCTTGTTCGTTTTTGCCGTCACGGAGAGCCCAACTTCGCCCTCATCCGTAAACTTCAGGGCATTGCTCAGTAGATTCAGCAAGATCTGGTGCAGCCGATCGCAATCGCCCCGAATCACGGCAGGCACATTGCTGTCGATATCATAAATGAGCTCAATATTTTTTTCGGCGGACGTGGCTGAAAACATTTCCAACGCATCTTCCAGACATGCGATCAGATCGAAATCCTGTTCTTCCAGCGTCAGACGTCCGGCCTCGATCTTTGAAAAGTCGAGAATATCGCAAACCACGTTCATCAGAGAATTGCCACTGACCCGGATCACATCGGTATATTTCTGCTGTTCTTCATTCTGTCCCGTTTCCAGCAATAGATCCGTCATGCCAATGACCGCATTGAGAGGAGTCCTGATTTCATGACTCATGTTTGCCAGAAACAGACTTTTCATTTTGGTGGCTTGTTTGATCGCAATATTGGCTTCCCGCAACCGCTTATTCAGCCAGCAGGTAATAAAAACGCCGACACATGAAAGCACGAGAAACAGGGCCAGTATGATGGCCAGCAGAAAATGCTCCCGTATGGTATTCCACAACACCTCATAGCGGCTGTTTTTAAACGGCGGGAGCTTTAGCTCTCTCATGCACTTTTCAACAGCGTCATAATCCAATGGAGCCACCCATCCCCCCATCCACGCGGGAGAGTCCGTCGGGATTTTCATCAGCTTCACTGCAACTCTGCGAGCCAATCTGGGTGGCGTATTCTCCATTGCGGCAAATGCAAATTCGGGATAAAGCTGAGAGCTGTGCCGGTGCGGAAAGTATCCGCAAAGCGCTTTGTTTTTACAGGAGCAGGGGATCGTGGAAAAAGTGCTCAGGGCGACACCTCTACTCGCCGCCCATTCTTTTAACATGCTGGCCCGGACAATTCCGGCCTTCGCCCTGCCTGAAAAAACGGCATCAATGACCCCCTCGTTGGAGCCCATGAATTTCACGTGAAAATCTTTTTCAAGCCGCAAGCCACGCTTTTTCATCTCCCGAAGCCCCATGAGCCAGCCATCGAATGCATATTCGCCGACTGCAACAACCGTTGTGTTTTTAAGATCCTTCCAGTCGGGGGAGGGAGACGTATCCCGACGAAAGATAATTGCGCAGCCGGTCAGCTCCGAGGCCGTTCCCTGTGCATCAGTAATTCTGGGGGTTGCAACCAGTTCAAGACCATAGTCTCTTACTCTCATGTAGCGAAATGAGCTCAGATAGATAAAATCAAGGCCGCCCTCCCTGATCGCCGCGTCGATTTTCTTATTGTTGACGGGGACGATTTCAAACGTATATCCGCCAATGTTTTCGGTCAGATAGTTTGCCGTGGCCGTCCACCTTGGCTGGTTTTTTACCTCTTTTTTCTTGGCAAGGACGCCGATCCGCACGGTTTCTTCGGCAGCTACAGCGGTTGCCAGAAAAGTAGTAACGGTCCAGAATAAGTAAATCAGCTTGCGCTTGGAAGTGTTCATCAGAGTAATTTCAAAATTTGATTATTCGCCAACATGTTGCGATATTTAGCAATAAAAATGCCATGTATCTGCAGTCGCATGATCTGAAGGTAGAAACGGTTTAAATTTCCGCTGAATGCCAAATCACAGCTTTCGTCGGTTTTCGGGAGGGCTGAAGTGCGGCTATGTGCTGAAAACCGGCTTTGGCAGCAACCGGCTTTGGCAACAACCGGCATAGTACGAGATGACCATAGGCGGTGGCATACCCCGGCACGGAAAAAAAGGAAGATATGCAATCGAATCTAACTATTCCATGCCCTCGAGATGCGAGGTGAGCAGCTGGCCCTTGTGGTCGACGGCGTCGGGGTAGGCGGTCTGGAGCTCATGAAATAGTTCTTTGGCTTCATCATCCTTTCCGTCGCGTTTGTAGCGCATGCCGAGGTAGAGCCGGGCATATGCTCCAACCTGCACTCCGTTGGGATAGAAGCAGCCATCGTGCTTTTCGATCGCCCGCCTGAGGAGCCGCAGCTGTTCATCGCCCTCGCTGGCTTGTGCCAGCGCCAGCACCGCGCAGCCGGTACGGTTGGCGGCCGGATGCTTTTCGATCAGGAATGCTACCGCTTGTTTTGCTTCTTCGGCCTTCCAGTTTTGCTCGGCGGCCTGATAGGCCTTTTCGATCAGGTTGAGGTCATGGCGGATCAGGAACTCAGCATCCATGAGCATGCGCTCACGGGCCATTTCTTTCTGTTGCGCGGCGACTGCCTTGACGCGCTCCTCTTCGAGCACCGGCGCAAGCTTTTCCTCCAGTTCGGCCACATGCTTTTCGAGTGCCACGATGCGTTGCAGCAGGACGCTTTCGTCGGCATGCAGGGGGGCTGCAAAGAGGCATAGGCAGGTAAGGACGCGCTTCATTATTTCTCCCGAATTATTCCAATTTAAAACAGGTCAATGATACCGGCCTCTGTCAGGAAGTAGGCTACATAGAGTACCATCACGACGACCACCGCCAGCTTCAGTGCGAGCCGGATCGCCTTGGAAGTAAGGGAGGCAACGCAGATCACAAAAGCGCAGATCAGAATGATCCATGTCATCGGATCCATATTTTGAAACATCGGCATAACATGCTCCCGTTATTTTCAAAACAAGAACATAGCGGCTTGCCTTCCGAATGTCTTTCTCATTGTCAGGGTTTTGACGCAGCCTGCAGAATCAGGGAAACCTACTAGAGCACTCCGGCAAAGCCGCTGATGACATCCAGGTCGTCGTCGCCCACGCGGTTGTGTCCGAGCTCGGCTGTATACACGATCCGATCTTTGTGGCCATGGTCGAATTCGACACCCCCAGTGAAGGTGACGCTTTCGCCGGATTCACTGGAGCTGGAGATGAAGCCGTTTTCGTTGTAGGTCTCTTCCGATTCCCACCAGAACATGCCGATGGTGCCGACCAATGTCCAGCGTTCGGAAATCGGCCAGCGCCCGGTCACCGACAGGCTCCAGCCGTCCGCCTCCTGTTTCCCGCTTATGTTACCGGGGCTCCATGAGTTGCCGCTTCCATCGGAGACGGCGCTCAGCTCGAAGCGCCCCAGGTCATGGTAGGCCGCTTCCGCCGCCACATTCGGGTTGATCTGATAGCCCGCCACCACCCGGTAAGCAGGGGAAAGCATGTCGCTATCCCGGTTGCTGAGCGATCCATCGTCCCAGGAGTCCTTTAGGTCCGTGTTGTTGCCAACTCCGGCGACGACTTTGCCGTATGCCCCTTTCGCGTTGGACTCGGGAACGATTTTTTTCCAGGCCGCCGTTGCCGGCTCCCAGGTAGTCACGCAAACGGCCAGAATCAGCCCGGTACGGAACGATAATTGCATTCTCATCGTGGCCTCCTTTCAGGGCGAACCGTTCGCCTCTTGCCTTCTGAAGGCTTAATAAGCCCAGCGATGTCAAAAAGCAAACAAAAACAAGAATGTGCAAGCCGGAATGAGAAGCCATTGCTTCGGACGGGAACGGGCGAGTGCCTTCTGAAACGAGGCGGCGCACAAGCTCATTCGTCTTTGCTCGATCCTCGTGAAACATATCCTGCCGAATCGCTCAGTAGAAGGCCCCTCTGGCAGCCGAAAACATGACAAAGATGATCACAATATACCGTGTATAAGATTGCTTTCGCGGCCGACATCGCATACCTTCCAAAGCATTGTAAAACATTAAGGAGTTTCCCGATGACCTCAAAGATTTTAACCAACGTTCTCTCTGCCTTTCTGCTGCTGGGCGGTAGCGCAATCTCCGCAAATGCCGCCGTCACGTATTGGAGCGCGGAAAAGGGCATTGATTATTTGCAAACCGCCGACAATACCCAGCCGACGACGCCAACCAACTTTTATTTTTATGCCGATCTGGGAACCGAGCTGCCGGGCGATGCGACCAATGTGGTTCTCACGGGGGGCGACCTGGTCGGGCCGGTAGCCTTTGAGCAATCCGGCAGCAATTGGGTGCTCTATGCCGACTTTCCCAGCAAGGCACTACTGGATGCGATTTTCCCTTCCGAGGCCGGTTTCGCCATCATTCTGAGCGGCGGGTCGCTGGGCACCATCACACAGCAGTTCAGTATTGCGGCCGATAATTATCCGGCAGTACCCTATCTCTCCGGCGGCGACTATTCCTCCTTGGAGATCCTGGATGTTTTTGAGCCGCTGGAGGTGAACTGGGATCTGCCGACGCAATCGATCAGTGCGGTTGGATTTGAAATCGTAGCAGGTACGTTCCCTGCCGCCGGCGATACCCTGATGGACCACTTTCCGGGCAGTACTTTTTCGAATGCGTTTCTTGCGGGCGGCTTTTTTGCGGCGGGCAGCAGCTACACCGGCTTTCTTCAGTTTTCGAATTCAACCAACGCCAATGGATCGGGCGGCTTCGGGGTGGATGGCAGCACGGCCTTCAACACAGAAGCCGTATTTCCCATCTCTGCGGTAAACGCATCCGCCATGTATGACGATTTTAACGACGGAAGCATGGATACGAATAAATGGAGCCTTACTTTTCCGCCGGAAATTGCGGCCGATACCTTCGCGGAGACCAATAGCCGGCTGGAATACATCAGTGCCGGCACGGGCGATACATTCATTGCATGGACCTGGGATGCAGGAGCGCTGAGCTATACGCAGGATTGGTCCATTGCCATG
>JBFHPA010000122.1:0-7053 GCA_041592955.1 Pontiella sp. | reverse complement strand
TTTTAAAGATGTCGGGGGGTGAGCCGTTCAGTCCGGATTTTGGAGGGACAGCGGCCTCGCTGTCCGCAGTCGTCGAGGCCGCCGACCCTCCAGCAGGAAACCGGCTTGAACTCCTGACCGAGATTCGGATCAAGGAAAAGGTGCTGGATCTTTTGTCCCATGCAGAGCCGGGGAGTCGGATTGATCTTTCGATGTTTTATCTCTCCGAGCGGGATGTGATAAGCGCATTCCTTGCCGCGAAATGGCGCGGCGCCGATATCCGTGTCATCCTCGATCCGGCGAAGGATGCCTTTGGTCATGAAAAGAACGGGATACCCAACCGGCAATCGGCCGCCCGATTGGTGAAGGCCGGCATACCGCTGCGCTGGGCGGACACGCACGGTGAACAGAGCCATGCGAAAATGCTTTATGTCGAGCATGCCGACGGGGCCGCCACATTGCTGCTGGGTTCCAGTAATTTTACCCGCCGCAATCTGGATAACTTTAATGGCGAGTGCAATGTAGCGCTTACGGCATCGCGCGACCATGCGACGATGCGGCGGGCCCGAGAGGTATTCGACCGGTGGTGGAGTAATCCCGATGGGCGGTTCTATACCACCGAATACAGCATCTATGAAGATCGCTCCCGCCGGCACCGGCTCCTCGCCTGGTTCATGGAACGAACCGGGATGAGTACATTTTGAGGAGGAAGCCCGTCCTCGTTCCCGCCCTGCCTCCTCGCGCTCGATATTCCACCCGAGGACGAGAACGAGTTCGAAGGACGAGGAGGATTTGGATTCCAATGGGTGGGAATGTGGTTTATCAATTAGGCCGGTTTTGAAAAGGGGTTAAAAGATGAAACGATCCAACATAATTATCGGCCTGCTGAGCCTGCTGGCTCTGTTCGCTGTTGCCGCCGCGTTCAAGGTTGCGCACTCCGTGCTGATCCCGTTCATGATTGCCTGGCTGCTGTCGTATATTTGCGGGCCGGTGGTCAACTATCTCGTGCACAAGAAGGCTCCGCTGGGTCTGTCGGTGCTGGCCGTTCTCGTGCTGGTGCTGTTCGTGTGCTACATGGGTGGAGTTTTTCTCGGTGGCCGCGTGCGTGCGGTGTTGACTGAATCGCCTCGATACATCGCGCAGCTGAACACGATCTACCATGATGCCACGGCCAATCTGAATCTGCCGGAAAACTTTCTCGCGGAGGTCAACTGGACGGAGCAGTTGGGCCCCAAGGTGGCGGCGATGTCGGTCTCGCTCGCGAGCGTGATGGGCAACTTCCTGGGCAAGCTGACGCTGGTTTTGATCTTTTTGGTGTTCATGTTGCTGGGCAAACCCTATTTCAAATACAAGGTGGCGGCGGCATTTCCGCCCGAGCGCGCATCGCAGTTTGCCGATATGACCACCTCGATCTCGAAGCAGATTGGACAATACCTGGTGGTCAAGGTGGCCATCAGCGGAACGACCGGCGTGCTGGTTTGGGTGAGCCTGACGCTGCTGCAGGTCGAATTCGCCCTGACGTGGGGGGCCGTCGCCTTCTTCCTGAATTTTATTCCAAGCATCGGCTCCATTCTCGCATCCATTCCGCCGATCCTTCTGGCGATTGTCCAGTTCTATCCGTCGGTCTGGATGCCGGTCTTTACCGCGGTTGTGCTCCTGCTGATTCAAATGACCATGGGCAACGTGATTGAGCCGAAGATTATGGGCGACAGCCTGAATCTCAGCCCCGTCATCATTCTGCTTTCGCTGATTTTCTTTGGCTGGATGTGGGGGTTGGTGGGCGCGCTGCTTTCCGTGCCGATTGCCGCCGCCATCAAGATTGTTTGCGAGAACGTCGATGCCCTCAAGCCGATCAGCATATTGATGGGCTCCGGCAAAGGCCTGATGAAGGAAAATGAAGAACTCTAGGAAATCAAACTGTGGAACTACCCGATATTTTTGAGCGCGAAGAAGTACGTGAATCGATCAAGCTGGCCTTGCGTGAGGACCTCGGTGAAAAAGGGGTTGATGTAACGACCGAATCGCTGGTCGCACCCGACGCCGTGGCCGAAGCCCATCTGGTTGCGCGTGAAGCGTGCGTGATTGCCGGCGTTGCCGTGGCGAAGGAGGTCTTCCTCCAGGTCAATCCTGATCTAGAAGTGGAAGCGTGTGTGGCCGATGGCGATGGGGTCGAAGCCATGACGAATGTCCTGATTATCAAAGGCTCGGCCAAAAGCATCCTGACGGCCGAACGAACCGCGCTCAATTTTATCCAGCGGATGTGCGGCGTTGCGACGATCACGGCCGAATACGTGAAAGCAGCCGGCAATCCGGATGTTGATATTCTCTGCACCCGCAAGACCACGCCGCTGCTGCGCCCGTTCGAGAAATATTCCGTCCGCTGCGGCGGCGGTGTCAACCACCGCTATGGGTTGTTCGACGCCGTGCTCATCAAGGACAACCATCTGGCTTCGTGGGAGCATACGCATGGCATCGGTGTGGGCGAAGCCGTCGCGGCCGCGCGCAGGATGTATCCTGAACTTAAAATCGAAGTCGAAGTCGACACGATTGAGCAGCTCAAGGAGTCACTCGAAACCAAGCCCGACTGGGTGCTGCTCGATAACATGCCGCCGTCCGTGCTGCGCGAATGCGTCGCGCTGTGCAAAGGCATCTGCATGACCGAAGCCTCCGGCGGCATCAACCTCGACACCATTCACGCTATTGCTCAAACCGGTGTCAATGCCATCTCGGTCGGAGCACTGACGCACTCCGCGCCCTCCATAGACCTCGCCCTCGATTTTGTTTAAACACCACATAGGCTTGGAGATGACAGAATGATTTTACTGATGCTCCTCGTTTACTGTCGCAGAGAAAATTATTCTGCCTAAAAATATTTCCCAGCAATGATGAATTTAATTCTAGTCATAGACATCGGCAACACGAGCACCTCGGTGGGCTATTACCGCAAGGGCAAGGTATCCGGTGTGGGGCGATGCGCATCGCGTTTTCAGTCCTTGGACGAGGTGCTTCCACTCCTCACAGTCCGGCCGGTGGATGCGGTGGTGATTGCATCGGTGGTTCCCTCGCTCAATACCCGCTGGAAAAAGGCATGCAAAACAGCGGGATTGCCGGCTCCGCTGTTCGTGAGCCATACGCTGAAGCTCGGGGTTGCGGTGGATTACCCGAAACCCGAAAATATTGGAGCCGATCGGCTGGCCAACGCCGCAGCGGCGGCCCGGCTGCTCGGGACGCCGTCCATTGTTTGCGATTTCGGCACCGCGCTGACCTTTGACATTATCGACGCCCGGCGCGGCTATATCGGGGGCATCATTTGTCCGGGCTTGCCGCTGATGTTCGACTATCTCGCCGAAAAGACCGCGCTACTGCCGCACGTGGCTCCCTCAAAAACCAAAGCGGTGATCGGACGCAATACGACGCAGGCGATGCAGATCGGTGCACGGCTCGGCTATCGGGGGATGGTGCGTGAAATCCTCGGTGCCTTGAAAAAGGACTTTGGTGTGGATCAGTTTCCTGTCTGTTGCACCGGCGGCTATGCGGGTTGGATCTTCAAGGATTGGGACGTCGAGGCGACGCTCGATTCCAACCTCACCCTCAAAGGACTCGGCATCATCGGCGAGCTCAATGCGTAGCCGCCGATTAGGGAACCTAAGCTCCGCCGGATTCCCGGATGGCTTGCTTGATTTCAGGAATGGCTGGCGGCGCAACACTCAATGTTGTTATGCCACATTCCAATAGTTTGGCCGTGTAGGCGCTGCGTCCGGCCAATTCCCCGCACACTGAAAGCGGAGCGTTCGGCACATCGTCATGCACCATTTTCTGCAATCGGAAGATAATATCGTTTTTGTCGTCGAAGTAGGCATCGACGGCGGCATTTTCCCGATCGGCGGCAAAGACATACTGGGTGAGGTCGTTCGTGCCGAAACTCAGGAAGTCAGCGTGTTCCATAATGCCGCGAGCGGAGAGTGCTGCGGCGGGCGTCTCGATCATGGCACCCAGCGGGGGCACCTCGGAAACCCCGTTTTTTGCGGCGGTCTGGTTCAGCAGATTCTTCACCCATTTCATATCGCGGGGCAGCGTAACCATCGGCACGAGAATATGCAGGTCGAAGCTGGCCGAAAGCTGGAGCAACGCATCCAGCTGCGTCTGCAGCAGTTCAGGATATTTTTTCAGAAAGCGGACGCCTCGAAGTCCCAGCGAAGGATTGATCTCGGAAAACTGCTCCAGGAATGGCAGCGGCTTGTCCGCCCCGACATCGAGCAGCCGTACATATACAGGCAATCCCTTGGCGGGCTCCAGCGTTTGTTGCATTTCCTGTAGCAACGCCTTGGCACTGGGAGGGAGTTGCCTTCCAAGGTAGGCCCGTTCAATGCGATAAAGTCCAATGCCTTCCGCTCCGTTATCCATCGCGGCCTGCGTGTCGGCCACCCCGCCCACATTGGCGTAGACCTTGATGGATCTTCCATCCCGGGTCACCGCCGGTCCCCGGGTTTTTTCCAAAGCCTTTGCTCGAATCTGCTCTCGCTGCTCCTTTTTTTTGTCAAAAGCGGCCTCTTCCTCCGGCTTGGGACTTATGATGACTGCGGCGGCATCGGCATCAACCAGCACGGGTTCGCCGGGCGTTATGTTTTCCAGCATCCCTTCGAGTCCGGCGATACACGGTAGTCCAATCTCGTGGGCAAACAAGGCGGCGTGAGAGCCTGCCCCGCCCACCTCCAGCACAGCGGCAGCGGCTTGGCGGCGGGCCAGAAAAATGGTGTCGGAAGGCAAAAGTCGGTTGGCCACCAGAACGCAGCCGGTCGGCATGTTTTCCAGCGTATGGCCTCGAACCCCGGACAAGGATGTCACCAGCCGTCGCGCCAGGTCGCGAATGTCATCGCCCTTCTGCCGGGCCACCTCGGCTTCCATGGATTGGAACCGCCGCTCCCAGCGCCGAAACACGGTTCGAACCGCAGAGCCGGCGCTGACCAATTCCTCGCGGATTTCTTTCACAACCTCATCGTTCAAGCTGGCGTCCTGAACAATGATTGAATGCGCCCGGAAAATTTCGGACAGGCTGGAATCCATTTCCTCCTCTACCTGTTCCGCCAGATCGTCCAGGACCCCGGAAATATGTTTGAGCGCCTCCGCCCAGCGCGCCAACTCCTTGTCGACCTGATCTTCATCAATATCGTAGAATTCGTCGTGCCGCTTGAGGACATCGCGATACACAAACGCTTCGCCTTTGCCCATGCCGGGAGCAAGCATCTTGCCATGCAGTTTAATAGGGTCTTTTTCTGCCATGTCGGATATCTCCTTGTCCTCGGGGTCCATACTAGGCGATGAGCACATGCCGACACGAGTTCAAACGTAATCAGGTAAGTGCGCGAGCCACGCTCCGCAAGCGAAGTCTGGCGAATTTATGCCTTCAAGTTGCCCGTCGAAGGGCAGAAGCAGGGAGTTGTTTCTCACAGATTTTACGGAAGTGGTAGCCGTAGATCGCAAGCATGATGGCTTTTGGAACGAGCCGCGGATGCCGAAACTGGGTCCACAGAATGAGTTTCCAATATTGAACCCGTTCCTTGCCCACGATCCCGAGCAGGCAGAAGGCGCGGAAGAGTGCGCGGATGTGGCAGAAGCGCAATCGGTACGGCACATGCGTCGGCTTGTATTCGCGCAGGAAGGTCCTGACGCGCCGGTAGTAAGGTGCCGGGGAGTAGATGTTGTTGAGGATGTTGTGATACCCCTCCTTTAGGGCTTCCAGGCTCATGGTCGGAATGATGTTGGTCGTTCCGTCCGCATTGTCGCCCGAGGCTGCGCAATCCAGCCGACCCTCTTTTTTCATACGTTCGTAGAGTCGGGTGCCGG
Source organism: Pontiella sp. (assembly GCA_041592955.1). Classification (GTDB taxonomy): domain Bacteria; phylum Verrucomicrobiota; class Kiritimatiellia; order Kiritimatiellales; family Pontiellaceae; genus Pontiella. The sequence continues at coordinate 1,230 of JBFHPA010000122.1, read as the reverse complement.
GAGGGGCTTGCAACAGACCAACCATGGCGGTCACGATTCCGCTGTTCTGTATAAAATCGATCTGCCGCTGGAAAATAGAGGGTGGGTCGTTATCAAATCCGACGATGAAACCGCCCTGCACCTGGAGGCCCGCACGCTGGATGCGTTTAACGTCTGCGACGAGGTCGCGGTTACTGTTCTGCGCCTTGCTGCACTCCTTCAGGCTGCTTTCTTCCGGGGTCTCGATTCCAATGAAGACCGTGTCGAATCCGGCTGCAACCATCTGATCCATCAGGGCGGTGTCGTCGGCCAGGTCGATCGATGCTTCGGTGAAGAAGGCATTACCGATTTTGCTCTTGCGCCATTCAACCAGTGCGGGGAGGAGATCCTGCTTCAGGAACCGTTTGTTGCCGATAAAGTTGTCGTCCACGAAAAAGAGTTCGCCACGCCATCCCAACGCATACAGACGGTCGAGTTCGTTGATAATCTGCTGCGAGGATTTCATGCGTACCCGGTGGCCGAGCAGGGCGGTGACGTTGCAGAAGTCGCAGTTGAACGGGCAGCCGCGCGAAAACTGGATGCCCATGGAGGCGTAGCGCCTGAGGTTCAACAGATCCCAGCGGGGGACAGGTGTCTGTTTCATGTCGGCAAACTGGTCGGTGGAGTAGAGGTGCTTTTGACGGCCTTGTGCCAGATCCTCCAGAAAGGGCGGAAGGGTCAGTTCCGCCTCGTTCAGGATAAAATGGTCCACTTCCGGAAACTGTTCTTGTTCGATGCTGAACAAAGGACCGCCGGCGACAATTCGGAGCCCCGCCTCCTTGCATCGCTCCACAATCCGTTTTGATGATTTTCGCTGGATGACCATCGCACTAATGAACGCCCAGTCGGCCCATGCCAGATCCTTGTCGGTGAGTTTGCGCACATTCGTGTCGACGAGGCGTACAGTCCATTCCATCGGCAGCATGGCGGCCACGGTCAGCAATCCCAGTGGCGGCAACGTGGATCGCTTTCCGACGAACGGAAGCGCGTACTTAAAGCTCCAGAACGTATCCGGGAACTCGGGATATATCAGCAACACATTCATGCGCCACCTCGGTGTGGCTTTCATCCCATCTGTTACAGATGTCTATGCGCGATGGCTCGCGGCGTCCATCAAGTTCATGAACGGATTCTGAGGATCAATGCCAGCGTTGCATGCTGTCCTCATGAATCTGAGGATCAATGCCAGCGTTGCCTGCTGTCCTCATGAAT
>JBFHPA010000121.1:0-7053 GCA_041592955.1 Pontiella sp. | reverse complement strand
TCCGCCGCATCCGCAGGCTTGCGGAAGAAGCGGTGCGCACCGAGGCCATCACCGCCAAGGACCGCCGCGAAATCATGGAAACCTTCGAAAACGGCATGCGCGGCTACACCTACTTCGAGCGCTAGCCGGGTTTGACGAATCAGGCCCAACGCGCTACCTTCTGCGCACGAAATCCCTTAAATATGATCGGCAAGGTCGTTTTTGACAGGATTACAGGATGTTCAGGATTTTGGAGGGGCGGAGGCCCTCCGCCCGAGGACGCACAGCGTGCGTCCTTCCAGTTGCAAATTACGCCCCGAGGAAACGGGGCCATAGACCATACGGAACAGAAATGAAATTTGACACAGCAGCCATTCACGTCGGACAGAAACCGGACAAGGAAACCGGCGCGGTGATTCCTCCGGTCTACCTGACCTCCACCTTTGCGCAGCTTGAGCCCGGCGAAACGCGCGGCTACGACTACACGCGCTCCGGCAACCCCGGTTTTGACCGGCTCGGCGCAACGCTCGCGCGTTTGGAGCAGGCTGAATATGCCACCGTGTTCGGCAGCGGCATGGCCGCCGTGACCGCCGTCATTTCCACCCTGTCAGCGGGCGACCATGTCGTGGCCGAAGAAAATATCTATGGCTGCACCTACCGCATCTACGACAAGGTCTTCAAGAAGTTCGGCGTCACCATCAGCTATGTCGATCTGAGCGACCCGGCCAACCATGCTGAAATCGCAAAGCAGCAACCGGCGCTGGTCTGGATCGAATCGCCGACCAATCCGCTGCTGAAGATCATCGACATTGAAGCGGTTGCAAAAGCCGCGCACGAGGCAGGAACCGAACTGCTCGTCGACAACACGTTTGCATCGCCCTGCTTCCAGAACCCGTTGGCCCTCGGCGCCGATCTCAGCCTGTCGAGCACCACCAAATATATCAACGGGCATTCCGACTGCCTCGGCGGCGTGGTCTGCACCAACTCCGGCGAATGGAACGAAAAGATGATCTTCGCGCAGAAGGCGATCGGCCTCAACCCGTCGCCGTTCGACTGCTGGCTGATTTCGCGCGGTATCAAGACGCTCGGCGTCCGCATGGAAAAGCATGCGGCGAATGCGCTGAAGGTTTCCGAATTCCTCGAAGGGCTCGACTGCACCCAAACCGTGCGCTACCCCTTCCTGCCATCGCACCCGCAATATGAGCTGGCCAAAAAGCAGATGCGCGGCGGCAGCGGAATTGTGACCGCCATCTTCGACCTGCCGATTAAGCAGGTCATCAAGCTGGTCTCCAGCTTAAAACTGTTCTCGCTGGCCGAAAGCCTCGGGGGCATCGAATCGCTCATCTGCCATCCGGCGTCGATGACCCACGCTTCGATTCCCAAGGCCGAACGCGAGGCCGTTGGCATAACCGATGGCCTGGTGCGCTTTTCCGTCGGTATTGAAGATGCCGGCGACCTGATCGAAGATGTTCAAACGTCACTCAACAATCTGTAATGAATTCCGCAATCACATACGCGATACGAAATACGCAGTACTGAATCATGCCGCAAGAAAACCTACGCCAACATCCGCTGTGCCATCCCGAGGATCTGGGCAAACCGATCCCGTCCACCCGGCATGCCATTTCGATGTGCCTGCCCCGCTGGCAGGATGTCATTGGCTACGAGGAGCGGGATCCGGCAACCATGGAGCATCTGCAGCTGGGCTATCCGCGCTTTCTCTACCATCCGCTGGTTGAGCAGGCGTTCGAAGAATTCAGTGCGGACTCAGACGAACGGGTTCAGATCTATTCCACCCATGCCTGCGCCGAGCGATGCAAGGCCCACCTTCTCGGCAGGCATCCTGATGCCGCCATCGAGCTGCGCCGGATTGCAGGAAACCCGGCCACGCTGATCAGCTACCCGGCGGCATGCGCCGATGATGCCAAGGATTACTGGCAGCATGCCGGTGAAGGCATTTCCTCTCGCTGCGCCGAAGCTCTGCTGGAAAATACGCCGATCCCCGAAGCCTCGGAAGCCCGCCAGCAGATCATTGACCGTCTGGCCGAATTCAGCGAAGTGCCTGCTGAAAACATTTACCTGTTTCCTTCCGGCATGGCGGCCATTCATGCCTGCCTGCTGATGATGCGTGAAATCCACAGCGAGCGCCCGACCGTCCAGTTTGCGTTCCCCTATGGCGACACCCTCAAGCTGCAGGAAAAGCTCGGCGGTCATGGAGCCCTGTTTTATCCGAGAGGTAATACCGCCGATATGCATGCCTTGGAGGAAGCGTTGGCATCGACCCCCATCGGCGGTCTATTCTGCGAATTTCCAACCAACCCTCTGCTAACCTGTGTCGATATCCCCCGGCTCCGCGATATGGCCGATGCCCACGAATTTCCCGTGATCATTGACGAAACGTTGGGCGCCTGCATCAATCAGGATGTCCTGCGCTTCGGCGATGCCTCGGTGATCAGCCTGACCAAGTTTTTTTCCGGCACGAGTGATGTCATGGGCGGCGCGCTGATCGTCAATCCGGCCGCGCCGTTTGCGGAACGGTTTACGGAGCGGCTTGGCACACTGCATGAATCCGAAGCCTTTCATCCGGCCGATGTCATTCAGCTGGCCGCCGACTCGGTGGATTGCCGGGCGCGGGTGCTGCAGATCAATGAGTCCGCGCTCGAAATCTGCAACTTCCTCCACCAGCACCCGGCAATTGAGGAGGTGTATTATCCCGCACTGAAAGACAAGGTGATTTACGACCTCCTGAAACGGCCTGACGGCGGGTACGGCGGGTTGCTTTCCTTCGTTCTGAAAGATGCCGAAAAATATACCGAGGCCTTCTACGACGCGCTGCAGATTACCAAGGGTCCGAATCTCGGAACCAGCTTCAGCCTCTGCTGTCCCTTCACACTCATCGCCCACTACAATGAACTTGACTGGGCGGAATCGGCCGGAGCCTCACGCTACCTCCTCCGCATATCGGTCGGACTCGAAGCCGCCGCGGAGCTGATCGCCCGCATCCAGATCGCCATCGATGCGGCACATGGATCCTAAAATTTTATTGCCGCGCCGTTACGCGGCGGAGTAAACCATTCCATTCACAAAACAGCTTGGAGGTCTGAATCATGTCGAAGGTACTTATTATCGGTGCAGGAGGAGTCAGCGGCGTTGTGGTGCATAAATGCGCGGCGCTGCCGGAGGTGTTCTCGGAAATCATGCTGGCCAGCCGCACGAAATCCAAGTGCGATGCGATTGCCGCGCAACTCGACCGCCCGATCCAGACGGCGCAGGTGGATGCCGACAACGTGCCGGAACTCGTCGCGCTGATCCAATCGTTCGGGCCGGAGCTGGTGATCAACGTCGCCCTGCCCTATCAGGATCTGCATATCATGGACGCGTGTCTGAAAACGGGTGTCGCCTACCTCGACACCGCCAACTATGAACCCGAAGACACGGCCAAATTTGAATACAGTTGGCAGTGGGCCTACCACGACCGCTTCAAGGAAGCCGGCATCATGGCGCTGCTCGGCAGCGGCTTTGATCCGGGCGTCACCTCGGTCTTCTGCACCTACATTCAGAAGCACTATCTCGACGAGATCCACTTCATCGATATTATCGACGTCAATGCCGGGGATCACGGCTATCCCTTCGCCACCAACTTCAATCCGGAAATCAACATCCGCGAAGTAACCGCCAAAGGACGCTACTGGGAAAACGGCGAATGGATTGAAACCGAACCACTTTCCGTTAAGCATTCCTTCGAAGTTCCGGAAAACATCGGCATGCCCAATATTTATCTGATGTACCACGAAGAGCTCGAATCGCTCGCCAAACATATTCCGCATCTCAAGCGCGCGCGCTTCTGGATGAGTTTTGGCGACAGCTACCTCAAGCACCTCGAAGTGCTTGGCAACGTCGGCATGACTCGCATCGATGAAGTGGAGTTCAACGGGCAGAAAATTATTCCGCTTCAGTTTTTGAAAGCCCTGCTGCCCGATCCGGCCTCGCTGGGACCCCGCACCAAGGGGAAAACCTGGATCGGCTGTCAGGTAACCGGTGTTAAAGACGGCGAAACCAAAACGGTCGTCATCTACAACACGTGCGACCATCAGGAATGCTATGCCGAAGTGCAGTCGCAGGCGATTTCCTACACCACCGGCGTCCCCGCCTTCATCGGCGCAAAAATGATGCTTGAAAGGAAGTGGACCGGAAGCGGTGTCTTCAACATCGAGCAGATGGATCCTGATCCGTTCATGGAAGATCTCAATAAATATGGTCTTCCCTGGAAGGTGGTGGAAGGCGCTGTCGTAAAACTTTAAGGCGTATTTACGTCATAAAATCAGACTTTCAAGGCATTCACAGACTTCAACAGAGAATACGGCATGGTTTCTGCTAATTCACTGGCAGGCTGATTGATTCGGCCATAGTGAATAGAGTAGATAAACCATGGAGGTAAGTCGTGTACCTGAAACATGTAACAACTGGTGACCTCATAGAGGTTATCGACCTGCAAGACGTAATAAATCCATACTCAACCACCGTCCTGGCCCGAGGCTTCAAAGACGAGTGGGTGCAACGCGCCGAAAAATACCTGAAGAGCGAGTTGGCCTTTCCGTCCGGCGAAGAGCTGCCGGGATGCTGGACCAAGAAAGAATTCCACGAACGGATTATCGCTTATTGATTGAAGGATGGCTGAAAACGATCCCTTCCTTTGGAAGGAGCTTTCAATTTGATTTGAATGTGTGTATTCCGTGGTGATCATGATGACCACGACCACCGTCCCGAATACACCTGTATACATCGTCGATGAAGCGCTCATCCGCAGCAACTGCGAGATGCTGGCCTCGTTGAAAGAACGCACAGGATGTAAAATCCTGCTCGCACTCAAGGGCTTTGCGATGTGGCCCCTTTTCCCTCTTATCCGCACCTATCTCGATGGCGTCTGCGCCAGCTCGCCGTGGGAGGCGCGCCTCGGCCGCGAAGAGTTCGGCGGCGAAGTCCACGCCTATGCCGCGGCCTATTCCGATTCCGATTTCATCGAACTGCTCACCCTGTGCGACGAGATCGATTTTAATTCGTTTGCGCAGTGGCAAAAATTCGGGAGAGCCCCGCAGGTAGAGCGGGGTGTCCCTACCCCGCCGAAAACAGACGGCTGCGGCGAGCCGTCCCTACCCAAGTTCGGCCTGCGCATCAATCCGGAATGCTCCACGCAGCCGAAGGAACATGAGATCTACGATCCGTGCGCACCGAAATCGCGGCTCGGCATCCGGCGAAGCGATTTTGACGGACAAGACCTGGACGGGATCTCCGGTCTGCATTTTCACACCCTCTGCGAACAGAATGCGCAGGACCTCCAAACCACGCTCATTGCGGTTGAAGAACAGTTCGGCGAATTCCTGCCGCACATGGAGTGGGTCAACTTCGGCGGCGGACACCATATCACGCGGGACGATTACGACATCGACCTGCTCTGCCGGCTGATCAGCGACTTCAAGGCCAAGCATGATCTGCAGGTCATCCTTGAGCCCGGCGAGGCCGTGGCGCTGAATGCCGGCGTGCTGGTTGCAAGCGTGCTGGACATCATCGACAACGACGGGGCGATTGCGATTCTCGATGTCTCCTGCACCTGCCATATGCCCGACGTGCTGGAGATGCCCTACCGCCCTGAAGTCGAAGGCGCGGGACTTCCTGATGAAAAAGCGCACACCTACAAACTGGCAGGCCTCAGCTGCCTTGCGGGCGACGTGATCGGCGACTATTCCTTCGATAAGCCGCTCCAGCTCGGTGACCGGATCGTCTTCCAGGATATGGCGCACTATTCCATGGTCAAAACCACCTTCTTCAACGGCATACAACACCCCGATATCGGAATCTGGCGCGACGGAAAACTTGAGATCGTCCGCACCTTCGACTATCAGGACTACAAGCAGAGATTGGGCTAAATTAAACCACGGAAAACACAGAATACACCGAAGTAAAAATCCTGAACAAGTTCCGTGTATTCTGTGTATTCCGTGGTAGAACGTTCTTCATGAAAAAGTTTCTGGAATCTGAAATATCCGATCTCCCGCCGGAAGAGTGCCTGTTTCATATTGTGCCGGCGGCGTATGAACAAACGGTTTCATACAAAAGCGGAACCGCTAAGGGTCCCACAGCCATTATCGAGGCGTCCTACCAGCTGGAAGCGTACGATGGAATCAGCCAACCGTGTATATATGGTATCCACACCCACCCCGCCCAATACTCGCTCGAGGCGATCGAGAAAACCATCGCGGGCATCATCGGTCAAAACAGGATTCCTGTCATGCTCGGTGGTGAACACACGGTGACCTATTCCGCGCTCAAGGCGCTGAAGGATGCCGGCGAAACCTTCGGCATTGTCCAGTTCGATGCCCATGCCGACCTGCGCGAATCCTATGAAGGCGACCGCTTCAGCCATGCCTGCGCACTGCACCATGCTGTGGAGATGGGCATCCCGCTCTTTCAGATCGGTGTGCGCGCCCTATCCATGCCCGAAGTGGAGCTGCGCAGGGAAAAAAATATTCCCCATCTCGATGGCTATGAAATCGGCCGCAACGGTATTCCCGAAAAGCTGCTGCCCGACGGCTTCCCCGAAAAGGTTTATGTGACGTTCGATGTCGACGGGCTCGACCCTTCAATCATGCCCGCCACCGGAACGCCCGAACCGGGCGGGCTCGACTGGTTCCAGACCTTCGACTGCCTTGAAAAGATTGTGCAGCACAAAACGGTGATCGGCTGCGATTTTGTCGAGCTCGCACCGATCGAAGGCATGCACGCGCCCGACTTTCTCGTCGCCCGTCTCGTCTATAACTTCATGGGCCTGATTACGCGGAAATAACTTCGGGAAAAGGTAGGGCTCGACCGCCGGGCGAGCCGCGCAAGAGATGGGATTGTGCAGGAGAGTACCCCTTAAAATGCGTGCGGACGGCTCGGCGATCCGTCCCTACCGGCGAAACAGGTAATTCGTCGGAAGATCGTCGGAACCAAAAAAAACGCTCTCCGCCATGCGGAGAGCGCTTTTCATTCTCGATTGAAAATCGATTACATGTCGCAGGCAAGGCTGAACATGCC
>JBFHPA010000120.1:0-7103 GCA_041592955.1 Pontiella sp. | reverse complement strand
GATCCGCGTGCGGTTCGTGCAACGTCATGCTCACGACTAAAGGATAGGGCCGACCATGAAGTTTAAGGAATTGAATGAAATGACGATGGAAGAGCTGGAACAGCAGCTCGCCGACATCAAAAAGGAGCAGTTCAATCTGAAGCTCCAACAGGTGTCCGGTCAGCTGGAAAATCCGGCGCGTGTGAAAGAACTGCGCCGTACGGTTGCCCGCATCAGGACCATCCAGAACGCAAAGAAAGTTGAAGGATAGTGGTCATGGAAGATACTAAAAGACATCTACGGAAAACCCGCGAGGGCCGTGTTGCCAGTAAGAGCGGAGACAAGACGATCATTGTGTTGATCGAGCGTCGAATTCGTCACCCGTTGTATGGCAAAGAAATCCGCCTTTCGAGTCGGGTTCACGCCCACGACGAGGACAACCGCGCAAATGTTGGCGACGTTGTTCGTGTAATGGAAACCCGCCCGCTCAGCAAGCTGAAGCGCTGGCGTCTGGTGGACGTTGTTTCAGAAGCAGCGAAATAGGGCAGAACGATGATTCAAGAACAGACACGTTTAAAAGTTGCGGATAATTCGGGTGCACGCAGTGTGATGTGCATTCGTGTGCTCGGTACCAAGAGCAAGGTCGCCCGGGTGGGCGATGTGATCCGCGTCACCGTCAAGGAAGCACAGCCGAATGGTGTGGTGAAGAAAGGCGACCTCTGCAAGGCGGTTGTTGTTCGTACCAAGAGCACGATTCGTCGTTCCGATGGCTCCTGCCTTCGTTTCGACAGCAATGCGGCCGTGATTATTGACGACAACAAGAACCCGCGCGGAACACGTATCTTCGGGCCGGTCGCCCGCGAGCTGCGCGATAGCGACTTCATGAAGGTTGTATCGCTCGCTCCGGAAGTATTGTAAGGCGCAGGGAGGAATTTAAAATGAGTAAAGCCAAGATCAAGAAAGGTGTCACCGTTACCGTGATCACCGGGGATGATAAAGGCAAGTCGGGCAAAGTGCTCCAGGTCGTACCCGAAACCGGGCGCGTACTGATTGAAGGGGTTAACTTTGTGAAAAAGCATATGCAAAAGAGCGAGGATAATCCGACGGGCGGAGTCGTGGAGCGTGAAGCGTATCTGGCGATTTCCAACGTGAAGGTTTCCGATTAACGTTCCAAGCATTGGAACCGTAATTTTGGAGGAAGGGTGAAATGACCCCAACACTGAAAACTAAATATAAAGATGCGGTAGTGCCTGCGCTCATGGAGAGCCAGGGCTACTCAAGCAAAATGCAGGTTCCCGCAATCAAGAAGATCGTGCTCAACCTTTGTGTTTCGGTTGCCCACGACCGCGACACACTGACTGCTCTCGCCGACGACCTCGGCAAGATCACGGGTCAGAAGGCCGTCATCACGAAGGCCAAGAAGAGTGTCTCGAACTTCAAGTTGCGTGAAGGCATGCCGATCGGTGCACGGGTTACCCTGCGCAACGACCGGATGTATGAATTCATGGACCGCCTCGTCAATGTAACGCTTCCGCGCATCCGCGACTTCCGCGGTATTCCCGGCAGCTCGTTCGACGGGCAGGGCAACTATTCCATGGGTTTGCAGGAACAGTCCGTTTTTCCGGAAATCGATCCGGACAAGGTGAAGAAGACCCACGGGATGGATATCACCTTCGTGACTTCGGCTACCAACGACGACGAAGCCAGAGAGCTGCTTGCTCTCATGGGCATGCCGTTCGCAACGGGCAACTAAGAAAGGATACTACAATGGTTTTAACAGATCCAATCGCTGACATGCTGACCCGCATTCGCAACGCGAATATGGCCGAAAAAAAGGTGGTCGGAATGCCGCACTCGAAAATGAAGAGTGAGGTGGCCCGCATTCTCAAGGCTGAAGGGTTCATCAAGGACTACACCATGGAAAACGACGCCGGAAAAAGCGTGCTGAACGTTTTCCTTAAATACACGACAGACCGCGAGCCGGTCATCCAGGGGCTTCGCCGCATCAGCAAGCCAAGCTGCCGCAAGTATGTCAACTCCGGCGAAGTTCCGCGCGTACTGGGCGGTATCGGGTTGGCGATCCTGAGCACCTCTTCGGGGGTCATGACTGACACCGATGCTCGTGAAAAGAAGATCGGGGGCGAAGTCCTCTGCTACATTTGGTAGAAAGGATCGGTTTTAGTTATGTCTAGAATAGGTAAACAACCAATATTGATTCCCGACGGAGTGACGGCCGAAGTAAGCGGCCAGACCGTCAACATCAAGGGATCCAAGGGCGAATGCTCCTACACGGCACCGGCGTGCATCGCGGTGGCCGTGGAAAACGGCAGCGTTGTCGTTTCGCGCACCGATGATTCCAAGTTCGGCAAGGCCATGTTCGGCACCGTCCGCAGCCTGGTCAGCAACATGGTCGTTGGCGTGAGCCAAGGCTATAAAAAGGAACTCATCATCGAAGGCGTCGGCTATAAGGCGCAGATGCAGGGACAGGCCATTGTGCTTTCACTCGGCTTTTCCCACGACATCAACTATGCGATCCCGGAGGGCATCAAGGTTGACGTCCAGGGCGGTACCACCGTATCGGTCGAAGGTATCGACAAGCAGCTGGTTGGTCAGGTAGCCGCGCGTATACGCGACTACTCACCGGCTGAACCGTACAAGGGCAAAGGCGTACGCTACTCAGGCGAGCAGATTCGCCGCAAGGAAGGTAAGGCGGTTGCATAATCATGGCTACTAAAAGCAAAAGAGATTTAAGAATTCGTCGCCACTTACGTGTGCGCAACAAGGTTCAGGGAACCGCCGCGCGTCCGCGTATGGCGGTCTTCCGCTCCAACAAGCGCCTCGAAGTGCAGTTTATCGATGACGATGCCCGCATCACGCTGGCTGGTGTCTCCGCCAAGGGCAAGAATGTCGAAGCGGCCAAGGAGCTGGGTTCCAAAGCCGCCGAAGCCGCCAAGGGCAAGGGCATCGAAACCGTAGTTTTCGACCGTGGCGGTTTCGCCTTCGGTTCCAACCTTAAAGCACTCGCCGACAGCGCTCGCGCAGCGGGCCTTAAATTCTAGGAGTTTCCCTTATGGCAGAAGAACGTACAGAACGCAGAGGACGACGGGATGGTGGCCGTGGCCGCAAGAAACGCGACGATCAGCAGGGAGTCCGGGAAAAGCCGGAATTCGAGGAACGCGTAGTCCACATCAGCCGCAACTCGAAAGTGGTAAAGGGTGGTCGTCGCTTCAGCTTCGGCGCACTCGTTGTTGTTGGCGATCGCAAGGGTCGGGTCGGTTACGGACTCGGCAAGGCCGCGGAAGTGGCCGAAGCCATCCGCAAGGCCGGCGACACCGCCAAGCGCAACCTCCAAACCGTTACCATGCGCGGCACAACGTTGCCGCACGACGCCATTGGCAAGTTCAGCGGCGCGCAGGTGTTGATTCGCCCGGCCTCTGAAGGTACCGGTATTATTGCCGGCGGCCCGTGCCGTGCCGTACTCGAGCTCGCAGGAGTTCGTGACGTGCTGGCGAAGTCGCTCGGTTCCAACAACCACCTCAATGTAACCAAGGCAACCCTTAAGGCACTCGATACGCTCCGTTCTAAGGAAGAAGCGCTCGCCATCCGCAAGGGATAATAAAGGCAGGGGATTTAATCATGGATTTGCATTCATTGCAGACAGCAGAAGGTTCCAAGCACCGGAAGATCCGCGTGGGACGCGGCCGTGCATCGGGAAAAGGTAAAACGGCAGGGCGCGGTCACAAGGGGCAGATGTCCCGTGCGGGCGCAACCCACAAACCGTTGTTCGAGGGTGGCCAGATGCCATTTGTCCGCAAGCTTCCCAAGCGGGGATTCAACAACTTCAACCGCAAAGAGATCCTTCCGGTTAATCTGGATGCACTCAGCGTGTTCGAAGATGGTGCTGAAGTGACGATCGAGCTTCTCAAGGAAAAGGGGCTGGTCAACGGTCGCTTCGATGGAGTGAAGATTCTCGGCAGTGGTTCTCTGGACAAGAAGCTGACCGTGAAGGTCAATGCTTTCTCTGCGTCGGCCAAGGAAAAAATTGAAGCCGCCGGCGGCACCTGCGAAATCGTTTAAACCACGAAAGGCCCCATCGCCATGCTTTCCGCATTCGTCAACACCTTTAAGATCACAGAACTCAGACAGCGTATCCTTTTTACCTTCGGTCTGATTTTTATTTGCCGTCTCATTGCGGCGGTACCGTTACCGGGTGTGGATGCGGTTACGATCCGGACGTTCATTGAATCGCAGGGCGGAGCCGAAGGCGGTCTGTTCGGCATCATGAACCTGTTCAGCGGGGGTGCGCTCCTGCAGTGTTCCATCGGAACGCTGGGCATCATGCCCTACATCAGTGCGTCCATTATTATTCAATTGATGACCGCCGTGATTCCGCACCTTGAAAAACTGGCGCGCGAAGGGGATGTCGGCCGTCAGAAGATTACGCAGTATACCCGCTATCTCACCGTCGTGATCTGCGCGGCACAGGGCTTTGCCATGGCTGCCGCGTTGCAAAGCGGCGGCTATTTCGGCCTGCCGGCCGAAGTGGTGCGCATTCCCGGTATCGGATTTGTTCTGATGACGATGCTCTCGCTCGTCACCGGCTCGCTCCTGCTGATGTGGATCGGCGAGCAGATGACGGATCGCGGTATCGGTAACGGCATCTCGCTTATCATTACCGTGAACATTGTCAGCAGCATGCCGATGGCCGTGAAAACGCTCATCGACAAGCTTACGCCCGTTGATGGTGTTGCTGAAATCGGCGTCTTCCATCTGGCCCTGCTGATTGCGTTGATTTTCGCTGTCACGTTAGGCGTGGTGGCTATGACGCAGGCGCAGCAGAAGATTCCGGTACAGTTTGCCAAGCGCATGGTGGGTCGCAAGATGATGCAAGGCGGAACCTCGCACCTGCCGCTGCGCGTCAACTATTCCGGCGTCATGCCGATCATCTTCGCTTCCGCCATTCTCGGTATTTTCCCGATGATCGGCAGCAAGCTGCCTTTCCAGTGGGCCAAAGAGTGGGCGAATACGTTCCCCATGTCGTTCTGGTATATGTTCTTCTTTGGGGTGATGATTCTTTTCTTCTCGTATTTCTGGGTTGCCACGCAGTTTAACCCGATCCAGATCGCCGACGATCTCAAGCGGCGCGGCGGCTATATCCCGGGCATCCGTCCGGGACGTCCTACCGCTGAGTTTCTCGACAGGACCATGACCCGCCTGACACTGGCCGGTGCTGTCTTCCTGACCGCGATTGCTGTAATGCCATCGGTCATGACCTCCCAGTTCCAGGTGCCTTGGATCGTGGCCTCGTTCTTCGGCGGCACCAGCTTGCTGATCATCGTGGGTGTGATGCTCGACACCATGCGCCAGATTGAATCGCATCTGCTGATGCGACATTACGACGGCTTCCTTAAAAAAGGTAAGATACGCAGCGGACGATGAATGCGGTAGTTCTATTGGGACCCCCCGGTGCGGGCAAGGGCACCGTTGCTGAAGTCCTGGTGGATAAGGGATATGTGCATATCTCAACCGGTGAACTGCTCCGCGAGCAGATCCGTCTGGAAACACCCCTCGGTCTTGAAGCCAAGAAGCTGATGGACCAGGGCAAGTTTGTTCCGGATAATGTGGTGGTTGGAATGATCCGCAATCTTCTCCAGTCGTCAGAGAAAGATACCCACTTTCTGTTCGATGGTTTTCCGCGTACGCTCCTGCAGGCCGAGAAGCTCGACGAGCTCATCGAGTCTTTGCACGGATCGATTAAACGCGTTGTGCTTCTTGAATGTCCGACCAATGCCATTGTTGAGCGCCTGATCGGTCGCCGCACCTGCGGTAAATGCGGGTCCGTATATCACGTCACCTTCAATCCTCCTTCACATGGGGGTTTATGCGATGTGGAGGGTTGCGAGCTTATGCAACGTGCGGACGACACGGAGGAGACCGTCCGCAAGCGTCTGGATGTGTATACAAAACAGACCGCGCCCCTGATATCCTACTATGAGGCCAAAAACCTCATTCTTCCCATTAACGCCAATCAGCCGATTCAAGATGTCCGGGCGGACGTGATTGCGTCGCTGAGCTAGGCCCTCGCTATGATTATTGTAAAGAAACCCGAAGAGCTTGCCGCGATGCGCGTTGTCGCGAAAAAAACGGCCACCATTCTGCACAAGGTGGCCGCCAAGGTGGCTCCGGGGGTTACCACCAAAGAGCTCGATGAATATGCCGCGGAGCTGGCCCTTAAGGAAGATGGGCGTTGCGCGTTCTACGGCTACCATGGTTTTTCCGGCCACATCTGCTCGTCGGTGAATGAAGAGGTGGTTCCTGGGGGTCCTGGTCGCCGGGTCATCAAGGCTGGCGACGTGGTGAGCATTGATTTCGGCTTGGTTTATGGTGGATTTGTCGGCGATACCGCCACAACTGTAGCGGTAGGGGAAATCGATCCCGAATGGAGACGCCTTCTCGACACGACGCAGGAATGTCTTGCCGCCGCAATAGACAAGGCGGTGGAGGGCAACCGCCTCTCAGACATTTCCAATGCGGTGCAGGTGGTGGCCGAAGATGCGGGCTTTTCCGTGGTTCGCGACTTTGTGGGGCACGGCATTGGAAGGGACATGCACGAAGATCCCCAAATTCCGAATTATGGACCTCCGGGCCGGGGCCCTGTGCTCAAAGCCGGCATGACTTTCGCTATTGAACCCATGATCAATCTCGGGGTGCACAAGACGAAAACCCTGAATGATGGATGGACTGTGGTCACCCAGGATCGAAAGCCTTCCGCCCACTTCGAGCACACGATCGCCGTGGGTCGGGATGCCGCTGAAATTCTCACGATTCCGGATTTAGAGTCATAATGGATAAAAAAGAGACAATTTTTCTAGACGCGCGCTTGTTGTCCGTGATAGACAAACACGCTTTTGACGCAGAACTAGGCAATGGGCACCGTTTTGTTGCGTTTATTGGGCGCGACGAGCATGGCACTGCGTTGCCGTCGATCGGTTCGAATGTCACTGTTGAAATGTCGCCCTACGACATGTCCAAGGGGCGTCTGGTGCCAGACCAGGAGCAATAAGATGAAAGTACGAGCTTCAGTAAAGAGAATGTGTGAACAGTGCAAGGTGATCCGCCGCAAG
>JBFHPA010000119.1:0-7230 GCA_041592955.1 Pontiella sp. | reverse complement strand
CGCCGGGCGGACGGCTGAGGACAGCCGTCCCTACTTATTGGATCGTCAGTTAAAAGGAAGGGTCAGTAAAAGGAAGGGTCAGAACGCTTTTCTCGTCATGTGTTTTGCTCCGCTTCCTTCTATCCGTCCGTGCGCAACGCGGCAAGTAGGCAGAATGATTTTGAGGCACAATAATTTTTTCTCTTCAGGCGTATGGTAACAATTATTCTGCCTGAATGAAAGGAAGGGTCAGATAAGGGGTCAGCCGATGAACGTTAGAATTTGGGTTTGCTGCAGTTCTTGTTTTTCATTGCCTTTTCCCGCTTCCGGCGTTATCAAGCCTGCGTAAGGCAAGAGGCGAATGGGTCGCCTTTAAAGGAGGGCGTTATGAGAATGCAATTACCATTCCGCACCGGGCTTATATTGGCCGTGTGCGTGACCACCTGGGAGCCGGCAACGGCGGCCTGGAAAACCATCGTTCCCGAGTCGAATGCAAAAGGGATGTATGGCAAAGTCAGTGTCGGCGGCGGATACAATACCGACCTCAAGGACTCCTGGGACGATGGATCGCTCAGCAATCAGGACAGCGACATGCTTTCCCCAGTCTATAAAGTTGTTGCGGGATATGAGATCAGCCCGAATGTTTCTGCAGAAGCGGCGTACCATGACCTGGGGAAATTCAAGATGAGCGCCGAGTCCGATGGCACCGGAAACTCCTGGGCCTTCGGCGATATTAGCGGCGAACAGGAGGCGGATGGCTGGAGTCTGTCGGTTACCGGACGCTGGCCGATTTCCGAACGCTGGACACTGGTCGGTACCATGGGATGGTTCTGGTGGGAATCGAAGGAAACCTATAATGAAGGCGGCTTCATCTCGAGCTCCAATGAATCCGGCAGCGACGTCACCTTCACGGGTGGTCTTGAGTTTGATCATGGCCACAAGGATCGGATCGTATATACGGCCGAGCTCGGACACAACCGCGTTGGCGATGATAGCCTGGATGTGATCAGCGGATTTTTGGGGGTGCTCTATCGATTCCCCTGATACGAGATCAGCAAGGCTGCTCTGGGCCGGCTCCTCTAAAGGGGCCGGCCTCGCTTGCTTCGCTAGGTGTGTCGATAGCCCGATAATGGAAAAGACATTCGGAAGCCAAGCCGCTATGTTCGGGCTTTGAAGATGATGAGAGCATGCTATGGCGGTGTTTCAAAATATGGGTCCCATGACGTGGATCGTTGCTATCTCGGCTTTCGTGATCTGCATTGCCGCCCTTCTTTCCAAGGCGATCCGGATTGCGCTGAAGGTGGCGGTGATTGTCGTGATGGTGCTTTACGTTGCCTACTTCCTGATCGAGGCGGGCATCATTAATCGGTTTTAAATTGGAATGATTCGGGAGAACAACATGAAACGCGTCCTTACCTGCCTATGCCTCTTTGCAACCACCCTGTATGCCGACGAAAGCGTCCTGCTGCAGCGCATCGTGGCACTTGAAAAACACGTGGCCGAACTGGAGAAAAAGCTTGCGCCGGTGCTGGAGGAGGAGCGCGTTAAAGCCGTCGCCGCGCAACAGAAGGAAATGGCCCGCGAGCGCATGCTGATGGATGCCGAGTTTCTGATCCGCCACGACCTCAACCTGATTGAAAAGGCGTACCAGGCCGTCGAACAAAACTGGAAGACCGACGAAGCAAAACAAGCGGTCGCGTTTCTGATCGAAAAGTATCCGGCCGCCAACCGCACCGGCTGCGCGGTGCTTGCACTGGCACAGGCTACCGAAGGCGATGAACAGCTGCGGCTGCTCAAGCTGGCGATCGAAAAGCACAGCAGTTGCTTCTATCCCAGCGGGGTTCAGGTCGGCGCCTATGCCCGGCTCTACCTCGGCATGCGCTACAAACGCGATGGAAAGGATGCCGAAGCCAAAAAACTATTTAATGAACTCCGGCGCGCCTACCCCGATGCCGTCGACCACAAGGGCCAGCTGCTCACCTCGCATTTTGAGGGGCTGGAATAAAGAGGGCATGTCCGAATCCGAATTTCGGGGAATCGATAACGTAGACGCGACGCCCTCGTCGCGTTCCGTAAGTGTGGGTGTATGCTCCGGTAAAACGCGACGAGGGCGTCCCCTGCTTGTTGAGAAACCTACTCAACAGGAAAACCCTTCAACAAGACTGCTTTGTTGACAGAACTATTGATAACAGGACCATTAGCCTAACGACTTTCTCTTCAACGGGAAATAGTCCTGTTATCAATGGTCCTGTAAAGTATCCCGATCTGATTCGGGAAACATACGATCCCTCCCGGGGGCCTTTATCAACAGTCGGCGGACGACACGCGTTTATCCCGCAACTGCGGGAAGCTCGTCCCTCCAATTCGTGGTTAATCCCCGAAGTCGGTATCGAGGTACAAATCTTCGACCTGATCGCGTGCCCACTGGGTTTTGCGTAGAAACTTCAGACTCGATTTAATACTTGGCTCCCAGTTGAAGCAGCGGATGTCGATCCGCCGACCCAGCTCATCCCAGCCATAATGGTCTACCAGCTGCCCCAGCAGTTTTTCCAGCGTAATGCCGTGCAACGGGTTGTTGGGTTGTTCATTCATGATTTTCACCATGCCCATTTCCCATTGAAACCGCCAGCCATTCCGTTACGATGCCCCTTCTTTTTCAATACGCACTACGAAATACGCAATAGGATATTTTCATGGCATGGACAGGTAAAGTAATCGGAGGCGTGCTGGGCTCGCTGCTTGGCCCGCTCGGCACCGTGGTGGGCGTCGGCATCGGGCACCAGTTTGACAAGGGCGCTGACCGCGTTAAAACCACGGCCCAGACGATTCAGGTCGCCTTCTTCGGCTGCCTTTCAAAAATGGCGAGCGCCGACGGGCGGGTTACCGAAGCGGAAATCGCGGCGGTCGAACAGATCATGGCGCGCTTCGGCTACACCGGACCGATGCGCGAAACCGCGATTGGAATCTTCCGCAATGCCAAGGATGATCCGCATACCGCGGCCGACTACCTCAGCCAGCTGGCCTCGGTCGTGCAGTTCAATCCGCAGATTGCCATGACCTTCGTGGGGGCCTTGCACGCCGTGGCTTCGGCCGATGGCATCATCCATCCGAATGAGCGTGATATCCTTCTGCAGGCCGAGCGCGCCTTCCGCCTGCGGCCCGGAACCATCGATGCCATGCTCGGCGGCGTGCGCGGCAGCACGCCGGCCTCGCTCGACAACGCCTACAAGGTGCTTGGCGTTTCACCGGACGCATCCGATGCGGAGATCAAGCGCGCCTACCGGCAGAAATGCGTTGATTTTCATCCCGACAAGCTCGCGTCAAAAGGCCTGCCCGACGAATTCATGACCTATGCGCACGATCAGCTGACCAAGGTCAACGAGGCCTACGATTCCATAAAGAAGACGCGCGCGCTCTAGAAAATGTCTTTCCGCCGTCGAAGCTCCGTGAATGCCTCAAGCGAATCGACGCGCAAGAACGGGTTTGTTTTCTTTTCCTCTTCCAGTGTCGTAAAAATGGCCGATGCCGGATCCTTCTGGTAGCGCTCGATGCGGGCTTTCACATCGGTATTGTCCGGTTCAACCATCTTCGCAAACGCCATGTTGTCGACGAGATAGTCGTGCCCGCCGAGGATGCGCGTATCATCCGGCAGCTGCCTGATTTTCTGAAGGCTGTTAAACAGCTGCTCCGCCGTGCCATCCAGTATCCGTCCGCAGGCGCCGTTGATGAGCGTGTCGCCGGCGAACAGCATCGCGAGCTCCGGAAAATAGTACACTTTGTGCACGTAGGTATGCCCCGGCGTTGAGATCGACCGGTACGAGGTTCCCAGCATTTCAAACTCTCCGGCTTCAACGCCCGGACTGGTGGACTGCACGCCGAGGCGATCCTGAATTTCCCTGCAGCCGCCCACGTGGTCATGGTGCTGGTGGGTAATCAGGACGTCCAGCAACTGGAGACTCTCTTGTTCAAGGGTTTGGAAAACCGGCTGCGCCTCGCCGGCATCGATCAGCACCGCCTGACCGTCGCGGCAGACGAGATAGACATAGTTGTCATAGAGCACCGGTACCGCCAGCACCTCATAATCGCCGATCTGGAAACGTGGAATTTGCACGGAAGGAATTGAACCACGAAATGCACAAAATACACAAAAAACATTTCATCTTCATTTCGTGTCATTCGTGTATTTCGTGGTTAGAGCATGTTAAGAAATGTGATGGTCGCCATTCAAGTGTTGTAGGCGGGGGCGGCGACCCCGCTTTCCTTTTAGAATTGCACGGCTTTTCAAATCCGGGGTCAACGCCCCCGGCTACAGCATTTCTTAATCCGCTCAAGTTAATAAAACACCGCCAGCCAGATGGTCTTTTCCGTGGTGGAGGTGGATTCAACGCGGTGGCGCCGGTGGGCGGGAATCAGGAGATAGTCACCTGGGTTGAGCGCAACGGTCCGATCCTCGAACGCGAGCACCGCGGAACCGGACAGCAGCAGAACCCACTCATCCTGCTCCTGATCAAACCAGAATCCTTCCGACGAGGCATGGCCGTCGGAAACAATCCGCTCGATCCGAACGCTGGAACTTTCCGCCAGACGTTCGGTGAGTTCTTCTGGCAGGTTTTCTGGAATATTGCTGAACAGGTTCATCTTTGTTAGACCGAATTAACTGGATTTACGGGATAACAAATCCTGCTCATCCTGTAAATCCCGTCAAAATTTATTCCTCGCCAAGCAATAAACGCAGCACCACATTGGCCTGCATGTGGGCGGCGATACCGACGCGCGGGGCCATCAGTCCGCATCCGGGCACCGCGCCGGTTTCAAGATCGCCGACAATGTAGATGCGATCGCCCATTTTACGAACGCCGATCGTGTCGCCGGAGCCATAGCCCGCCAATCCCGATGCGGCGACCATCGGCGCACCTTTGAATGATTGCAGCAGCATCGCTTTCTGATCGGCCCGATCGAAGGCTTCGACCATCACATCCACTTCGCCAAACAACGCGCCGATATTTTCGGGGGTCACGCGAACGCAATGCGCATCGCAACGGACATAGGGATTGATGCGCTTGAGATTGGCCTGAAGCGCATCGGCTTTGGCGAGTCCGAGCTGATCGATGAAATACTGCTGCCGGTTGAGATTGCTCGGCTCGATGACATCGAAGTCGGCGAGAATGAGCCGCCCCACCCCGATGCGTGCCAGCGCCACCGCGACGGCGGAGCCCAGGCCGCCGAGGCCGGCGATGCCGACGGTTGAATGCCTGATCTTTTCATGCACGCCCGGCGTGTGGCGCGAAACCATCAGTGCCTCGAGCTCCTCTGCCGGAGGGATTTCGCCGCGTCGGATCAGGCTGATGCGATCCCCGTCTCTTAACGCATAATCATCGGCGACAGCGGCGCCGTTGTAGATCAGCACATCAGCATCCGGTTTTTCGTTGTCGCGAAGCTGCATCAGGGTTGTGCCGTTTACGACGTCACATTCCCGTTCATTCAGGAAAATTTTCAAGGCCCGTTCCTCCGATTTGAAGCACGAATGAACACGAATAGACACGAATCCCAGCGTGGATCAAAGCAGATTCACGGATTTCGAAATACGCATTACCCGTTACGTTTTATCTTTCCGCCGTCGATGGTTTTTATACGATGGCCCCAACTTGGAGGTTATCATGCTGCAACGGACACAGAATTTCCTCAGAACCACCCTGATCGGTGGCGTGATCGTCATTCTACCGGCCATTATCCTGATCTTCGCCTTCAAATGGCTCTTTGGCGTGGTGGCGAATGCAATCCAGCCGCTGACCAATCTCGCCGTGGAAACCATTCCATTGCCGGAGCGCTTCAACGAGGCCATCGCCACAGTGATCGTATTGGCGGTGATTATTCTCGTATGCTTTTTCTTCGGCCTGTTTGTCCGCACGCGGCTTGGGCAGATCATCTACCATGGATTTGAGAACAGTGTGCTGAGCAAGGCCCCCGGCTACCGGATGATCAAGGAAACGGTCAACCACTTTATTGGCAGAAAGGAGTCGCCGTTTGCATCCGTCGCACTGGTCCAGCTCTTCGAAAACGATACCTTGGTCACCGCCTTCATCACCGACCGGCACGGCAATGGAACCGTTACGGTTTTTGTTCCCACCGGACCGAATCCCACCACCGGCTTCATCTACCATCTGAAGCAGGAATTTGTGCATCCCGTTGCCGTCTCGGTTGAGGAGGCCATGCGCTCGGTCATTTCCTGCGGCGCCGGCTCGGAGAAGCTGATCAAGGAACTCAGCAATGCTTCGTAGAGGCCTTCCTTTACTCGGTATACTGGTCGCGCTGTCCGCCTCCGCTAAAGAAGGCGACTGGGGCTATGCTCACAATTTCTATGTCGTCAAGTCTCTGGACACGAAATGGTCGTTCCTGCATCGGTCGCAGGGCGCGCTGCGTGACGACATGAGCGATTTTTTCTTCGGCTTTGCTGATGTCGGGGTTGGTTATAAATTCCATCCCGCCTGGCGGCTCGACGGCGTCTACCGCCGCGCATGGATCCGGCCAAAGGATACGTGGCTGATCGAGGACCGTCCACTGATCAACCTTACTTGGTTCGGTTCGGTTGGAGATGCCCGCCTCACCAACCGCAGCCGCATCGAGTTTCGGGAATACCACTGGGACAAGCCCGACGACATTCGCTTCCGCAACGAGACCCGCCTCGATCTCCCTTGGGATCTGCTGGGGATCAAACCCTACTTTGAAGAGGAGTTTTTCTACGGAAAGGAAAGTCGGCATATTGAGATGAACTGGCTGACGGGAGGCGTTTCCTGTAAACCATCAAAAAACGTGAAGCTCAAGATCGGCTATCGCTGGATCGCTTTTCGTTTCAACAACGGAACATGGGAAAATCGCAACCAACTCGTGACCGGTCTCAATCTCTTTTTCTAAAAGCGTATCACGGATTCAGGACCGAGCTTCCCGTAAGAGGTGGTCAACGCTCCCGGCTATAATTCTTAACACACTCATCAATCACCCGAAGATCAGACAATAGCCCGTGCCGAATACGGCGATATCGACAAGCGCATGGGAAATCCAGCCCGGCCAGATGGTTTTGTAGCGCATGAACATCCACGACCACAGCGTGCCGCCGGAAAAAATGCCGAACGCGCAGAGCAGTGTGACCGGCCAGCTGAAATAGAGCTGCATGGCCAGTACATGATGCAGCGTGAAGCCCAGCGCGGAAACCACTATAGCTGCCGGCGGCTTCATCAGCCGCGCACACTGTCG
>JBFHPA010000118.1:0-7267 GCA_041592955.1 Pontiella sp. | reverse complement strand
GCATCCGGCGGTACAGAAAGCTGCGGAAAGCACGCAATATGCCCTGAGTATACTCTTCACGGAACGCAAGAGGGTCATTATCGGGGCGTTTAACGGGGCACTCTCAGTGGATGAGATTACGGTTCAGACTAGCGGCACACTGCTGAAGTCGCTTGAACGCCGCCTGAGCCGCCTTCGAATTACCGGTCTGAAGATTGACCGGGGCATCAGCAATGATGAGCTTGTGCAACTGAGCGAGATGCTGTCCAGCAAGGAACCCGAACAGTTTCAACAGGCCATGGGTCAGGCCGGCCTTTCGCACATAACCTCCGAGGACTTGAGCTATCAGGCCGTCCATAACGGTCAAACCGTGGCGAATACCAGCGATCTGGCCGGCATGGGCGGAGAAGGGGTGCTCGTCCTCGATGACGATTTACCGGAGAGCGGCGGATCGGGCTCCGGCGATGGCCATGACGTGCACGTCGAGCAGATCGTCGCGTTCTTGAAGGGGGATATTGACCTCGCAGACGATGCGTCCGTCGGAGAAGAACTTTCAGAGATGGCTTCCGATCCTGCCCGATTGGGTAAGATGATCATGGAATCTGTTGCGGTCCGGCAGGCGGCTTCCGAGCTTTCCGGAGAATCGCTTGGAGATATTGTGCTCGGTTGCCTGCGGCGCACCTACAACGGGCTGCGCAAGCAGCCCGCCTTCCAAAGCGTGGAGGGCAAGGCGGATCTGAGCAAAGCGCTGCTGCTGCTGGAGGAAAATATTCTAGACAAGATGCGCGATCTTACCGGCGATGCCAACTCGGAGCTGGACCGTCAGATCGTCCAGACCATTCGCGAAATGGACGAAAGCCTGGGTTTCGAATCGGCCGCATTGGAGTATGTGCAGCATCAGGATGCGCTTGAGGAAAACAAGCAGATGATGGAAGCCTTCGTGAAGGCGCACGGGATGGAACCCGCCAGTGAATTATTGTCGGAAACGGACTTTCCGCCCTCGGACTGGCGAAGAATTGTCGTTGAGAGCAAGCGAGCCACAGCCGAGGAAGCAAAACCGCCGGTAGCATCCGGCCTCAGCTCGCTGGTGACTGTATTCGATAAGATCGAACAGCTGATGAAGACCAGCGACACCGATGGAAGCAAAGTCAAGGACCTGCTCGACGAAGCGAACCACAACCTTGATGATAACGCATTTCACGCCAAGGAAAAACTGGAGCTGTTGTCTGAACAGCTCCACGGCACAAGGATCGGCACCATAGGCGGGCAAGGACTCTACATGGGCCAGGCGGAACTGCTGGAGGCGCTTGCGGAAGCTGCGCAGGAACTGATGCAACCGCTGACCGCCATCAATGCGTCCTTGGAAATGATGGAGCAAGGGTATGTAGGCGAATTCACTGAAGAGCAGCAGGATTTGCTGAACCTTGCATCAAACAGCGGCGAGCATTTGAAGTTTCTCATGCGGGAACTTATCGACATCGTCGGTTGCCCCGTAAACAAGGGCGTTGACACTCGCTTTCACACGACGAGCGAAGAGGTCATGCTCAAGAAAGCCTCTTAATAAAAAGAGCGGGAAAACCCGCTCTTTTCAACGCTACGCAATATCAACTCTTGTCAGGTGGTCTCCTGACCGCGGCTCATGACCACCTTACCGGTACGAACCAGTTCGATGATGCGGAACTTCGCGATCATTTCCTCCAGTGCGTCAATTTTGTCCGGATTTCCAACCACCTGAAGAATCATCGATTCCGGGGTAAGATCGACCGTCTTGCAGCCATAATGTTCCGCAATCTGAAGCGCTTCCGAGCGCCCTTCGCTGCCGACCGCGATCTTGACCAGTCCCATCTCCTTCATGACCGATTCATCGTAGGTATGGTCGATGCAGTGGAGCACATCGATCAGCTTCGAGAGTTGCTTGATGATCTGGTCCAATCCGCTCGGATCACCGCTGCAGCTGATGGTCATGCGTGAAAAGTTTCCATCCACGGCGGGGGAAACCACCAGCGATTCAATATTGAAACCGCGACGGGCGAACACCTGTGCGATGCGCGCAAGCGCACCCGGCTTGTTCGCAACATAAACGCTCAATGTATGCATGGCTATGTCTGAATTCAGCATTATAGATCTCCTCGATTAAGTGGAACCGGTCGGTTTTTCAAGCTTCATACTGGGTGGTTCGATCAGCATATCCTCGATCGCGGCGCCGGCCGGTATCATCGGGAATACATTGTCCGTCTTTTCCACCTCGCAGTTGATCAGGCAAGGCCCTTCATTATAATCCAGCGCATTCTGAAGAACCCGTTTAACATCCCCGGGACGGCGCAGGTTGAACCCTTTTATTCCGAACGACTCGGCCAGCTTGACAAAGTCCGGGTTTCCTTCCAGATCCACCCCGCTCTTGCGGTCGTCGTAGAACAGCTCCTGCCATTGGCGAACCATGCCCAGATAGTGGTTGTTCAAAACCACGATCTTGATCGGCAGCTTGTGCAGCGCCGCCGTGGCCAGCTCAAAGAAAGTCATCTGGAAACCGCCGTCACCAACGAAGCAGACATGAATGTCTTTCGGACGTCCAAAAGCGGCGCCAATGCAGAACGGCAGCCCCACACCCATCGTTCCGGCTCCACCGGAGCTGAGCCAATCGTAGCGGCTGTCGTTCTTGTAGAACTGGGCGGCCCACATCTGGTGTTGTCCAACGTCGGTGGCCACGCAGGCCTTGCCGTTGGTGAGTTTGTAGAACTCGTCGATAATATGCTGCATCTTCAGGCCGCCCTGTCGTTTGAACTTGAGCGGATACTTCACCTTGTAGCCATCCAGATGCCTGCGCCATTCCTTGGTTTCCAGCACGGGCACATGCTTGATCAGCTCATCCAGCGCGGTCTTTGCATCCGCCACGCAGGCAATCTGCGGCTGGATCATTTTACCGATCTCGGCGGCGTCGATATCAATGTGAATGACCGTTGCGTTTTTGCAGAACTCGGACGGCTTGCCGAGAATACGGTCATCGAAGCGCGAGCCGATGTTCAACAGCAGGTCGCATTCGCAGATCGCTTTATTGGCATAGGCCGTTCCATGCATGCCCAACATACCGAGCGAGAGCCTGTGCGTTTCGGGAAAAACGCCCTTGCCCAGCAACGTTGACGTAACCGGGATCTGCGCTTTTTCAGCAAAGGCCAAAAGGCTCGGGTCGGCACCCGAAATCATTGCGCCGTGCCCGGCCAGAATCAGCGGGCGCTTCGATTTGGCCAGCGCTTCGGCGATTTCGAGTATCGTGTCGTTGTTTACACTATAGTCCTGCTGATAGCCCGGCAGGTCCATTTCGGCATGCAGGTCTGCAGTACAGGGACCGGCGCTGATGTCCTTCGGAATATCAATCAAAACCGGACCGGGCCGTCCCGTGGTCGCAATGTGGAAGGCCTCGCGAACAATACGCGGAATATCGTTGGATTCCTTAACGAGGTACGAGTGCTTCACGACCGGCATGGTAATGCCAAAGATATCAGCCTCCTGAAAAGCATCCTTGCCCAGCATCCATGAAACCGACTGGCCGGAAACCACGATCATGGGAACCGAATCCATGTGGGCGGTCATGATGCCGGTGAGCGTGTTGGTTGCCCCGGGGCCGCTGGTGACAAGCACAACCGCCGGCTTTCCGGTAGCACGAGCATACCCGTCAGCCATGTGGGCGGCACCCTGCTCGTGCCGAACCAGCACAAACTTAATCTTCGTATCTGTGGTGATAAGAGCATCAAAAATTGGAATTGCCGCTCCACCGGAGTAGCCAAATATATATTCGACGCCCTCATTTTCCAGACATCGAACGAGCGCCTGCCCGCCTTCCATTACATTATTTGTCATCTTTTTGCCTCCAAATGAAACGGAAACATAATATACGCCCTGTGAATGTCAACATTTTATGCAATTCATATTTATAGAGCTAATATAGTGCCATTCATCGTAAAAACATCATGGATCATACAGATATTCTACGATCTAAAATCGGTATGAAGCGACCAACCCGAAACTGAATGCATTTTCATACTCGCTTTCATCTATAATATTTCCATTTTCATTCTCTACGACCATATTTCCTGACGTATTATATCCTAACATAACGCTCAAAAATGATCCGGGGTATAAAATGTATGTAATATTAGCTATAACTGGAATATATTCATGCTCTCCCAATCCGTTGGGTGCTGGCCCTTCCCCATTCAGCCGAAACCGCTTTTTCTCATATCGCCCGGTCAGGCCCGCCTGCCATTGGTCGTTCAATCGATACGTCAGCGAAATACCCGGGCCGCCGGTTGTCGCCATCCCTCCACCGGTTCCAAGGTTGAGCCGCTCGGTGATGTCCCAATTCACAATGACCACGGGAAAGTAGCGGGCACTCTCCTCCAGCTGCCCGACCACACCCAAACCGGGGCCAAGGGTCAGGCGGTCACTGAATTTATAGGATGCTCCTCCAAATACAGCCACCGTGATCGCATCGTCGAGATCCGCCCCCTCTTCGACATGCGAACGAATGGACGGCCCGGTAAACAGCGTCCAGTTGCTCTGATCCAACCCCCAACGGGCAAACAGCCCGACACGATAGCTGTTGAGCCGGCCCCATGGCTCAGTCGCCAATCCGGTGAAACGGTAGTCGTCCTGCCCGATCCCGGCCGATACTGAAACCATGCGGTCATACCGCCAAAGTCGAGAGAGACCGACCTCTATATGGTTACGGTTCACGGCAAACGCTCCGCCGCCATCCATATCCGTCTCAAAATCATGAACCGATCCGGCGCGCACCGATTGACCCCACTGCGGAAATCCCTTTCGCGGTGCCTCATTGGCTTGAGAAAAAGCCGCGATATTCATCAAAAAAACGAGCAGAGCTATCTGTATTTTCATAATTAACCCGATTAAAACCGGCCTGTATTCATAACAATCAGCGTGCAAAAAGTCCCACATATTAGTTACCGTTCGCACATGAGCAGTAAAACCTACATCGAGGTGTTGGAAATCGAATGGGCGGGCGATTGGGATAAGGCGCACCGCATCATTCAGGAAATCGACACGCCGGAAGCGGCATGGATCCACGCCTACCTCCATCGTGTCGAAGGCGACCTGGGAAACGCCGCCTACTGGTACCGCCGCGCCGGACAGCCGGAATGCACATCTTCGCTCAAAGAAGAGCGGCAGGAAATCATGGATGCATTGCGCTCGTGAATCATAATTCCGTCTGCGGCACGTCCGATTGCCACCAGGACTCGTCGGCTATCCATAAAACAGGAATGATGGAGTCGAGCTCTTGCTGCAAGGCGATCTGCTGTTTCATTAATTCGGCACGCTCAGCCAACGTTTTTTCAAACATATCGTAGCTGCCGGATTCCGGAATCGAATCCAACAGCTTTTTCTGTGCGGCCAGCCTTTGCGAGCGCGCCTCGACAACCGTCAGAGCATCATAGGCATCAATTATTTTTTTGGCGCGCTCCTGCGCATCCTCATAAAGCTTCTGTTTCAGTAACCCCGTATTACGCCGCGCATCGCGGAGCTGGTCGCGAATCTTGAAATTGGTATCCAGCTTCATCCGGACCGAGGCCTCGACACGGATATCGTTGGCATCAAACTCGAATCCGCCCCGGTCACCGGCACTCAGCAGATAGACCGAAGGGCTGTAGACACGCATACTCAATTGCGGCCAGTACTGAAACACGACACCCAATTCCCGCAACCGCGCACCTTCAAGTTCGATGGCCTGCAGTGTAACGAAAATTGCGCCAATCTGCTCAGGATTATTCCATTCGGGCGGAGCGGACAGGTAGTCGAATGCTGGAAGATTATCCGTAACCACCACCCATCGGTTAGAATAATTTCCCAAGGCCGCCGACAATCCCAACCACAGCTCCGTCTCCTTTTGCTTCTGCTTGTATTCCAGTTCCATGCGTTCGACATCGCCAAATGCCGGATAAGAGGACTGCAAGGACTCGATGGCCCGGACGGCTTTCATCTGCTCATATTTCCTGAAGAGCGAATAGAGGTTTACCACCTCCTCGCGGCAGGTCATTTCATATTGCTGCCGGGCCTTGTAGCGCGCCAGCACCGCCCCATAATAATCCATCCTCAGTTTGAGAAATCCGGGAATCTGGAACAATGCATTGATACTGGCGTTAAAGTTGTCCGCCGTCAGCTCGGTGATATCGCTAACCGCCTGACTGTATATGCCCTGCAGCGTCAGCTGGGGAATTCGATCGAGAAAGACACGCCTCACCGCAACGTCTGCCTTGATGATCTCCTCTGAGGCGTTGCGCAGGATCAGGTTGTTTTCGAGCATGGATACGGCCGTCTCCCAATCCAACATGCGTTCGGGCAGGTTCCGGGGATCGATGGACAGCTCCGGTGCGTATCGCTCTATTTCCGCGCGCCGCTCGGCGATGTTTTCGTCAACGCTTTGGCAACCGGCACACAATAGAATCAGGCATGCGAGACGCAGGGTCGCCCCCCTCGGCATGGCCATTGGTCTGTTGCTTTCAGTTTTCATGATCAGCTCAATATGGTGCCGATATCCTTCTTCAGCACATGCAACGCAGGCAACGTGCTGAGTAGAACCCCGATGTTGATACAGACAAAGATCATCAGGAGCTCGGCAGACATCTGTTCAATCGAAAGGCCGGCCGCGCCCGCCCCGGAACCGAACGATTTATAAAGCGCGCGCTGAATGCAGGTGAAGGTGAAATAGGCTGCCACGCCCGCCACATTTACGATCAGCGCATTTTCAATCAACTGCATTCCATAGACAATGCTCCGCCGCACCCCGAAGCTGCGCAACAGAGCAATGACATACGAACGTTGCTGATATTCGAGAACGGCAAGAGTGCCGAGGACCAAGGCCAGCACGCCCCCGGACACGGCCGCCAGCCCCAACCGCCAACGCACCTGTCTGGACTTAAGCTTGGTCAAATCGCCGAGCAGTTTAAGTGAGCTTCGAACATATAATTTGGATTGATCGAGCTCTGCCGTCAGCTGCAGCCCTTTTTGCAGTGCTCCGAGCTCGCCGATATCGTCAGCCCTGAAGAGCGTAACCCGCGAAAACCCGCGGCTCTCGGCCCGCGGAAGCATGCCCTCGGGAACCAATACCACATCCCCCTGGAAAAACTTTTCAATCATTCCTCCGGGACGACGCACCCGGGCCGCGAAGAAATGGTTGTCGATTTCGGTACGGATCGGCATGCCTTCCGGAAGCGCTTCACTCAGCAAGAGAATGGGACTGTCCGGGGTAACCATGCCCGCCAAGGCGGTCAGGGCG
>JBFHPA010000117.1:0-7305 GCA_041592955.1 Pontiella sp. | reverse complement strand
GTGAGCACTTCGACCGTTACTCCCGGAACGCGTTCTTTCACCGCCGTAATCGTCTGGGCAAAAATTTCAGCGCCGCCGTCGAGCACATCATCGCGGGTTACACTGGTAATGACCACATGCTTGAGGTTCATCTTTTCGACCGCATCGGCCACACGCTGCGGTTCTTCCAGATCAAGGCCGATCGGCTTGCCGGTTGCGATCGAGCAGAACCGACAGTCGCGCGTGCAGATATTGCCGAGAATCATGATGGTCGCCGTACCGTGGTTCCAGCACTCGTGGCGGTTTGGGCACTTGGCGTCTTCGCAGACCGTGTGCAGTCCATTCTTTT
This sequence comes from Pontiella sp., assembly GCA_041592955.1. Taxonomy (GTDB): domain Bacteria; phylum Verrucomicrobiota; class Kiritimatiellia; order Kiritimatiellales; family Pontiellaceae; genus Pontiella. The sequence goes on along the minus strand of JBFHPA010000117.1, from coordinate 6,977 downwards.
TCATGGCAGCGTGCGTCTCGGCGTAGGCCTTGTCGGTCTGGATCGGACGACGCAGCCATTCCGGCAGGCGCTCGGGTTTTTCCTGACAATCCATTGTGCTCACGTTCGTTCTCCTAGCTGTTCAGCATATCGATCATTTTTTTGAGCTTTTCGCTCTTTTCGATCAGCTCGTCCTGCCGCTTTTCCTGAACGGCAACCACTTCCTTCGGTGCCTTGCTCACAAAGTTTTCATTGGAGAGCTTTTTCTTCACGTTGGCCAGATGGCCGGTCACCTCATCGAGTTCGGCGGCGAGCTTTGCTATTTCGGCATCGACATTCACAAGCCCCTCGATCGACATATAAATCGTGCCCAGTGCGCTCATGCCGCTGGGCATCGCGCCGGAGGGCGCAAAGTCGACATCGACATTGATTTCCTCCGCCTTCAGCAGCGCCATGATGGAATCCTTGTCCACCTCAATCTGCTTGGCCACACGCTCGGTTGCCGCCCGGATGTTGAAGACCGCGGTCTGCTTGTTCGTCAGATTATATTCCGCACGCAAAATGCGACCAACACGTATCAGGTCGTGCTTGCCGTCCACATACTTCACGATCTTCGCGTCGATGCCGGTCACGACCGGCTTTTCCGGCCACGGGGCAACCATGATGCTGTCGGCGGAGTGACTGTAGCCCATGCCATGCCACAGCTCCTCGGTCTGGAAAGGCATGAACGGATGCAGCAGGCGCAGGGCAGTCGAGAAGGAGAAATGCATTACCTGTAGGGTGTGCTTCTTCTGTTCCCGCGTTCCCCTGAACAGAACCGGTTTGGCATACTCTAGATACCAATCGCAGTAGCTGTGCCAGAAGAAATCATACAGCGCCAGCGTCGCGTCGTTGAAACGGTAGCGCTGCAGGTTTTCGTTGGTCGAAGCAATCGCCTCGTTCAGCTTGGCCAGCAGATGCTGGTCGTCGGGCGTCAGGTCGGCCTCGCTGAAGGCCAGATCCTTGACATCGAACCCTTCCGAATGCATCTCCATGAAGCGCGCCGCATTCCAGATCTTCGTACCGAAGTTGCGGCCGATCTCAAACTTGTCATCGGAGATATAAACATCCTGCCCCGTCGCCGTGATCATCAGCAGCGAAAACCGCAGCGCATCCGAGCTGTATTTTTCGATGATATCGAGCGGGTCGATGGAATTGCCGAGGCTCTTCGACATCTTGCGGCCCTGGTCGTCGCGCACGGTGCCGTGGATGTAAACCGTGTCGAACGGAATGTCATCCATCACCTCGAGGCCGGACATGATCATGCGCGCCACCCAGAAGAAGATGATCTCGTTTCCGGTCACCAGCGTTTTAGACGGGTAGTAAAACTTCAGATCGTCGTTGTTCTCCGGCCAGCCGAATACACTGAACGGCCAGAGCCATGATGAGAACCAGGTATCGAGCACATCCTCATCCTGTCGAACATTCGAGGACTGGCATTTCGGACAGGCTGAATCAGCCGTCTTGGATGCCCACTCATGGTTGCAGTCATCGCAATAGAAGATCGGAATACGGTGTCCCCACCATATCTGGCGTGAGATGCACCAGTCGCGGATGTTTTCCATCCAGCCCATGTAGGTTTTGTTCCAGCGCTCGGGCACAAACTTGATACGGCCATCGTTCACCGCTTCGATCGCCGGGCGTGCCAGCGGCTTCATTTTCACGAACCACTGCGGAGAAAGGCGCGGCTCAACCACGGTGTCGCAACGGTAGCAGTGACCCACCGCATGCTGGTGAACATCGACCTTTTCGACAAGCCCACCGGACTTGAGGTCTTCCATCAGCTCTTTGCGGCATTCGAAGCGGTCAAGCCCTTCATACGGTCCGGCATTCTCGTTCATGATGCCGGTGTCGGTCATCACATTGATTTGCGGCAGATCGTGACTCAGCCCCATTTCAAAATCGTTCGGGACGTGCGCAGGCGTCACCTTCACCAGACCGGTACCGAATTCCGGATCGACATAGTCGTCGGCAATGATCGGAATTTCGCGGTTCGTAATCGGCAGCACAATGGTTTCGCCGATCAGATCCTTGTAGCGCTCGTCCCGCGGATTCACCGCCACGGCGGTGTCACCCAGCATCGTTTCCGGACGAGTGGTGGCGACAACGATCTTCCGCTTCTTGCCCTTTACGGCATAGCGCAGATGGTAAAGCGCGCCCTCGACATCGATGTGCTCGCTTTCCTCGTCGGATAGCGCGGTCTGGCAACGCGAACACCAGTTAATAATTCGGTTGCCGCGATAGATCAGGTCCTTGTCGTAGAGCCGGCAGAAGATTTCCAGTACGGCTTCGCTGAGCCCTTCATCCATCGTAAAACGCTCGCGTTCCCAGTCGCAGGAGGCGCCCAGTTTTTTCAGCTGGTTGGAGATGGTGCTTCCGTATTCGTGCTTCCAGTCCCACACGCGCTCGACAAACTTTTCGCGGCCGAGATCGTCGCGGTTCATTCCCTCTTTAGCCAGCTGGCGTTCGACCACGTTCTGCGTGGCGATGCCGGCGTGGTCGGTACCCGGCACCCATACGGTATTCTTTCCCTGCATGCGCGCCACACGGGTCAGCACATCCTGGATGTTGTTGTTCAGGGCATGCCCCATGTGCAGGATACCGGTCACGTTCGGCGGCGGAATCACGATGCAGAACGGGTCGCCCCCTTCCTTGCTCTCGCCATGGAAGCGGCCGTCCGCCATCCATTTCGCGTACCACTTTTCCTCAACCTGCTTCGGGTCGTAGGTTTTCGATAGTTCTGCCATAGGTTTAATCCGTAATTGGTAAATTATTGCGTACTGCGTATTACGTACTACAAATCTGGAAGGCAATACGTAGTACGAAATACTCGGTACGTTTACTTTTCCTCATCCAGGAACAGCTTGTATTCCACGCCGTCGACGAGGGCTTCCCACGAGGCTTCGATGATATTTTCCGAAACGCCGACGGTGCCCCACGAGGTTTCACCATCCGACGATTCGATGTGCACGCGCGTCTTCGCCGCGGTGGCTTCCTCGGGATCGAGGATGCTCACGCGGTAGTCCGCCAGATGCACGCCGTCGATACTCGGATAAAATTCCTTGAGCGCACGGCGCAGGGCCATGTTCAGCGCATCGACCGGGCCGTCGCCCTCGCCGACCGTCGAGGCCTTCACGCCGTTCACCTTCAGCTTGACCGTCGCCTCCGAAACACACGGCTCGTTCTTGCTGCGCTTCTCGACGATCACACGGAAAGCATCCAGTTCAAAGAAGCTCTTGTGCTCCTTGAGCACCTTTTTGATCAGCATCTTGAAGGAAGCGTCGGCCGCTTCGTAGACATAGCCGCCCTTCTCCATCTTTTCCATCGTCTGGAGAATGTCGCGCACCTCCGGCGACTTGCGGTCGATATTGTCGAGGCCCATCTCGAGCAGCTTTTCCATCACGTTGCTTGCGCCGGAAAGCTCCGAGATCAGGATGCGGCGCGAATTGCCGACCGACTCCGGAGGTACGTGCTCAAAGCTCTGCGAGACCTTGCGCACGCCGTCGACGTGCATGCCGGCCTTGTGCGCAAAGGCGCTGTCGCCCACAAATGCCGCGCGCTTGTTGTCGCGCAGGTTGGCCTGCTCATTCACAAACTGCGAAAGAAGCTTCAGGTTCTTCAGCTGTTCCGGATCGGCCAAGCAGGTCTTGTCCGTTTTCAGGAGAATGTTGGCCGCCACCGAAACCAGATTGCAGTTGCCGCATCGCTCACCGAATCCGTTGATAGTGCCCTGCACCTGCATGGCACCGGCCCGTACGGCCTCCATCGCGTTGGCCACGCCGGTCTCGGAATCGTTGTGCGTGTGGATGCCGACCTGTACGTCAAATTTCTCGCGCACCAGCGTTGTGATTTCAAAAACCTCATGCGGCAGACGACCGCCGTTCGTATCGCACAGCACCAGTACGTCCGCCCCGCCCTTCGCGGCGGCTTCCAGCGATTTCAGCGCATATTCGGAATTATCGCGGTAGCCATCGAAAAAGTGCTCGGCGTCATAGATGACCTCCTTGCCGTTTTCCTTCAGGAAGCGGCAGGTATCCTCGATCATCGCCAGATTTTCTTTCGGTGTGGTTTTCAGGACCTCGGTCACATGCAACAGCCACGACTTGCCGAAAATGGTGCAAACCTCCGTATCGGCCTGGAGCAAGGCCAGCGCCCCCTTGTCCTCTTCAACCTTCACGCCGGCCCGACGGGTGCTGCCGAATGCGGCCACCTTCGCATGCTTCAGGCTTTCCTTCTTGATGTCCTTGAAGAAGGCCATGTCCTTCGGGTTCGAAGCCGCATAGCCGCCTTCGATATAGTCCACGCCGAACGAATCGAGCATTTTCGCCACATGGATCTTCGCCACGGGCGAGAAGGTTACCCCTTCCGCCTGGGCGCCGTCGCGCAGCGTCGTGTCATATATAAATACCTTGTTTTCAGCACTCATGGGTTTTTTACCTGTTTTATCACGAAGGTCGGAAACATACCCCACCCCCCAAAGCTGAACCAAGCCCGAAGCCCGTTTTTTTGGTGCGTAATAGAAGGCTTTATGAGTCGCCGGCAGGCGGCGCGGCGTCGGCGGAAACGAGGCGGATCGGGAAGGGTTCGGTGACAGCGCCGGTGTAGAGAGTGCGGTGCGGGAAGGGAATCTCGATGCCTTCCTCGTCGAAGCGCTTCTTCACCGCGATCATCAGGCTGTTGCGCATGGCCACATAGTCCGCCTTGGCAAACCAGGGCGCAAACAGGAATTCGAGGGCAGAATCGCCAAAGCCCTGGAAAATAATGACCGGCTCCGGCTCGTCGAGGCAGTAAGGATTCTCATTGGCCACCTCGCGCAAAACCTTCATCACCGTCTCGACATCCTCCTTGTAGGCCACGCCGATGGGGATATCCATGCGGCGGATCGGGAAACGGGTAATGTTGGTGAAGGAGTTCTTGATGAGGCTCTCATTGGGAATGCGGATCAGCTTGTTGGTGTAGGTGCGCAGCTGAATGGAGAGCAGGTCGATGGAATGGACGACGCCGTGGTCGGTATCCGTCTGCAGCACATCGCCCACCTGAAACGGGCCTTCCCATACCAGAAAAAGGCCACTGATCAGATTGGAGAGACTCGTCTGCGAGGCAAAGCCGATCGCCACGCCCGCGATGCCCGCCGCACCAAGCAGCGTGCCGAGCCGGACTCCTGCTGTCTGAAGCGCCATCAGAACGATGATCGTCGAGCCGATGTAGACCACACCTTTACTCAGCAGCATCACCGACTGAAGCGTAAGCTTTTTCTTCAATCCCTTGCGGATCAGGTATCCGGCCAGCTGAACCAGTGGCAACCCCAATCCCAGCAGGAGTATGCAGCGGATGATGACGCCCTCGTATTTTTCTGTCCAAAGAAAGAATCCGTCCATATTCAGCTCCTAGATATCCACCAAATGTTTCCAGTTATCGAAGGTCTTAAGGAGTGTTCCGCGGTCTGCACCTCCCCGCGCCTTGCCGATCAGTTTTTCAGCCCCGTCATACGGCGGTATCCCGCGGGCATAGACGATCCGGCTCCATTTCTCCTCGCCTCGGTAGGTGACGCGCCCCTGATTCGTCCACATCCGCTCCTCTCCCTGATAGACCCGCAGCTGATTGGTGTGAAGGCAGAGTCGCTCGAAATTGAGCTTTTCATTGGAGGTGTTACGAATTTCGAACGGCACCACAGCGCGATGCGGGTGACCCTGCAAATCCGACAGCTGCAGCTTGGCGGTCGTGCGCATGGCATAGCAGAGCTCACCTTCGGTCGGCGAGCCAAACCAGGAATTCGAAAGCTTGATCGCCGGGATCTCGGCAATGTCCCGAAAATGACTCCCCAGTGAAATCGACAGCCAGATGGGCACGCCAATATAAAACTGGACCGACTGATTCGGTAGCAGGCAGACCGGCATTTCCGGACGGACGATCAACGGACGGTCTGGCATCTTAGGATGAAGAACCACTTCGTCGATCGGCTCGTTGATGACCCAGCGGGTCCAGTCGTGATCCGGCATTTCATCTATCTTCCTTACCGAAAACAGTTCCTGCTCATTTTGGGAATAGGTCGAGGCAATGTGCCACTCCATGTCTCCGCGATGGATGGCCAGATTGAGCGGTCCAAGCTGAATCGACAGGGTATCATCCCGCTCGATCTTTATCGGCTTCCATAATTCCTGATAGTTCAAAGCATCCTCCAACATTCAAGCCCGTTCAAATCCCGCATCGGTCGGAACATTTCGAATGCGAGGATAATACGCTGTCCAATTCGGCGGAACCAAGCGGAATCAATCCGATTTAAAACAAAAACCCCGCCATCAAGGCGGGGTCTCATTTACGAAAATACGATGGATTACAGCGAAGCGTATTCCTTGACGAGGGCGTTGCCGACGATGTCGCGCTGGATCTGGTTGGTACCTTCATAGATCTGCAGGATCTTGGCATCGCGCATCATCTTTTCGACCGGATATTCCTTCATGAAGCCGTAGCCGCCGAGGACCTGAACCGCATCGGTGGTGACGGACATGGCGACGTCGCCCGCATAGTATTTACACATGGCGGAGATCTTAGAGACATCCTTCACGCCGGAGTCGATCGTGCGGCAGGCGGCATAGGTGATCGCCCGCGCCGTTTCGACCTTGGTGGACATTTCGGCCAGCATCCAGAGCAGCCCCTGGTTGGCGATGATTGGCTTGTCGAACTGCTTGCGCACCTTGGCATACTTGACGGCTTCGTCGAGCGCACCCTGCGCCAGGCCGACGCCCTGCGCGGCGATGCCGGGACGGGAGATGTCGAAGGTCTTCATGGCGAGCAGGAAGCCCATGCCTTCGCGGCCGATAATGTTTTCGGCGGGAACTTCGCAGTCCTCGAAAATCAGTTCGCGGGTGGCCGAAGCACGGATGCCGAGCTTGTCTTCCTTCTTGCCGAAGCTGAAGCCGGGGGTGTCCTTTTCAACAATGAAGCAGGAAACACCGCGG
>JBFHPA010000116.1:0-7324 GCA_041592955.1 Pontiella sp. | reverse complement strand
TGCCGCGGCATCGCCGGCGGCAACAAGCAGATGAAGCTCATCGAAACCAGTTTCTACGGCGATCTCGCGCAGTTTGGCGATTGGCTGCTGGTGCAGATCGTGGCGGCGCTCAGCGACGACTTCGACCGCACGCTTGGTTACGACGCCGCGGTGGAGTATCTCAAGGAAATGGGTGTGGAATACTTCAACCGCGAAACCGATACCAGTAAAGGATATGGAAACTCCATCACCGTCGATGTCACCACATCGCTTGATGCCGCTCATTTCCAGCGCATCAGCGTGCGCGGCACCGTGGCCGAAGGCAATATGATGATTTCCCGCATTAACGACTTCGACAAGCTCTACTTCGAGCCGGTCGGAAACGCGGTGCTTTTCATCTATAAGGACCGCCCGGGCGTCATTGGCCGAATCGGCAACGCACTTGCGGAAGCCGGGATCAATATTGATGACATGCGCAATCCGCACGATCCCTCCGGCGAAAACTCTCTTGCCTTGTTGAAGATCAGCGAGAAAATCGACAGCCAGCTGGTGGACAGCATTGCCGGACAGATCGACGCGCTCCACGCTTCGTGCATCAGTTTTTAGGTTGGGCCGCATGTCGGCGGAAAGGCTTTGATGGCTGAGCAACCGGAACGTCCGAGGCGGTTGGAGCTTTTCTGCACCTTTGCCCGCATCAGCGCGACCACCATCGGCGGGGGATATGTGATGTTCCCGCTACTGAAGCTTGAAGTGGTCGACTCCAAGGGTTGGATCTCCGACGACGAAATGGTCGACTACTACGCCCTCGGCCAGTCCATTCCCGGCATCATCGCCATGAACACCGCTACGCTCGTCGGCTATCGCAAGCGCGGGATCCCCGGTGCTTTGGCCGCGGCCGCGGGCATGGCCGCTCCATCGCTGGTCGTGATTCTGCTCATTGCCGCTTTTTTGACTCCCTACTTTGACCATTCTTGGGTGCAAAAGGGTTTTTCCGGAATTCGAGCTGCGGTCGTGGCAATGATTACCATGGCCGTCTGGCAGGTAGGAAAGAAGTCGGTCAACTCGATCTCCAAGGGCCTTATCGCCGCCGGATCTTTCCTGGCCATAATCGGGCTGAACGCACATCCGGTGCTGATGATCATCGCCGGCGGGCTGCTGGGATATCTGCTGTTTCGCAAGGAGACGCCGGCGTGAGCGCACTGTTACAGCTTTTCAGTTCGTTCTTCACGATCGGTCTGTTTGCCTTCGGCGGCGGCTATGCCGTGCTGTCGTTTCTTCAACAGGAGGTGGAACGGCGCGGCTGGATGACCACCGAGCGCTTTGTCGATCTCATTGCCATCGCTCAAAGCACGCCGGGGCCGATTGCCATCAACATGGCGACCTTTGTGGGCTATCAGGCCGGCGGTGTTCCCGGCGCGCTGATCGCCACGCTCGCCGTTTCGCTGCCGGGTATGATCATGATGACTTCCTTCGCTCTCTTCTTTTTCCATTTTTACGAGCGGCCGAAAACGCGGGCGTTGTTCAAAGGGCTGCGCCCGGCCGTGGTCGGTCTCGTGGCGGCGGCGGCCTGGCAGATCGGCAAGGTTTCGATCATCAACTGGGTTACAGCGGCCATCACGCTCGCCGGCATCATACTGATCGCTAAATGGAAGGTGCATCCGGTCGTGCTGGTCGTCGGCTCGGCCATCGCCGGGATTCTTTTCTTTTAACTGTACGTGGTTCCGCCTTTTCTTTCCTCTTTTCGCGCCAGCAACTCGGCATCGGCCGCGGCAAACAAATCCTCGCAGGGCAGGGCGGCGATGCCGGCAGTGACGGTCAGCGTGTTGAGCGTATTAATTACGCGCTGAACAAAGACTCGTGCCTGCTCTTTTCCGGTTTCCGGAAGAATGACGGCGAATTCATCGCCGCCGTATCGGCAGACGATGTCAGCTTCGCGGACCGAGGATCTGAGCACCTCGGCAAACTGTTTCAGAGCTTCGTCGCCGGCACCGTGGCCGTTGCTGTCGTTGATGGCCTTGAAATGATCGATGTCGAAGAGGACGAGGCTGAGTTCTCGTTTGTAGCGCTTGGCGGCCGCGACGTGGTCGGCGAGGGTTTCCTCGCAGTAGCGGCGGTTGTAGAGGCCGGTCAGCCAGTCGCGGGTGGCCTGCTCATGCATCGAGAGGAAGACCAGCCAGAGGGGGAGGTTGGTTTCGGGATCGCTCATCTCAGGCATGGAAAAAGAATTTGGCGTAAAGGTAGGCGATGAATTCTTCAATCACACTGCGGACACCGCGGCTGTAGGCATACCACTTTTCGGGGTCATAGCCGGCGTCTGCAAGGCATGTGATGCCCACTTCGTAATCCTTGCCCAGCGCCTTCTGGAAAAGAAGCCGACTGCGGCGTCCGTGCGGACCGGTTGTGACGAGGTGGATTTTAGGTGCTTCGATATTGCGGGCCATGAAGGCTTCGCGCAAGGCGACGGCGGAAAGATATGTGCGGTCTTTCTTTTGCTCATCGGCAACGGCCACAATAATATCGTCCTCCGGAATGCCGAGTTTCTGCAGGCGAAGCGCAGTCATTTGGGCCAGCGATTCAAAGGGGATGAGGTAGCTTCCGATTTCAATCGGGATGCCCGTGCATGCAATGCGGGAGTAGTTTCCACTGCGGTACATCACAACGGCTTCATCGAGCGCAAAGTCGTGAATCCATCCTTCGACCACCATAACACCTTCATAAGGAGGGTCTTCCGGAGCAAGAAAGGGGTACAGGTTCATGAACAGGGCAAGCAGCAGTCCTGTCAGCAGCATGATAACCAGCAACCACCCCCGCCAGGTGAGACGCCGTGTCGGCCTGACTTTTATGAGCGATAATTCCATTTGCACCTTATAGCACGCCGGATAGGCCGTAAAAAACCAGAAACTTCTTTTGCAGAGGGGTTGACACGTCTGTCCGGCTCATATAACTTCCCCCACCTTGTGTTTTTACCGAAGGAAGCTAGAGGACGTTTCAATGAAAACTTTTATGCCCAAAGAGGCTGATATCAAACGTGAATGGTTGATTGTGGATGCCACCGACAAACCGGCCGGACGCCTGGCTGTGATAATTGCGGATGCACTGCGCGGCCGCGACAAGCCAACCTACACCCCGCACGTTGATACCGGCGCGTTTGTTGTTGTCACCAACTGTGAAAAAATCAAGTTGAGCGGCAACAAGGAAGAGAACAAGATTTATCAGGACTATTCTGGATATTCCAGCGGCCGCTCAGAAACTCCGGCCAAGGAAATCCGTGCAAAGAATCCGGAACGCATCATCATGCAGGCCGTCAAGGGCATGCTGCCGACTAACCGCCAGACACGCCAGACGCTCAAGCGCCTGAAGGTATACGTTGGAGCTGATCACCCGCACGCCGCGCAGCAGGTCAAGGAACTGACAATCAACTTCTAAGCAGGATAAATCATTATGGCAAAAAAATTAGTTACCTTTGCAGCAACCGGTCGTCGTAAGACTTCCGTTGCGCGCGTACGCATCACCGAAGGCTCCGGAACGGTCACCGTCAATGGTCTTGAGGCGAATGCCTATTTCGATACAGCCATGTTGCAGGAGTTGCTCAAGAAGCCGTTTATCACTGCGAGCGTGGTTGGCAAGTACGACGTGCTTGCATCCGTCAAGGGCGGCGGCAAGTCCGGCCAGTGCGGAGCAGTGGTTCACGCGGTTTCACGTGCGTTGGCCTCGTCCGACGATGAGATGAAGGCGGTCCTCAAGAAGGCCGGGTTCCTCAGCCGTGATTCGCGCATGAAAGAACGCAAAAAGCCGGGTCAGCCGGGTGCGCGCAAACGCTTTCAGTTCTCCAAACGTTAATCGTTGGAACAGCACGTTGCAAAAGCCTCCCGAAGCCGGGGGGCTTTTTTGTTTTCCAACACTCCGGAAAAACTTTTTAATCTGTACTCCTGCTTATGAGGAGAAGGGGTAAGTCGATGTATTCAGATATCCATATGCCGAAAGGCTTCAAGTGCGCTGGTATTGCTGCCGGGATTAAGCCGGCAGGGGCAAAAGATATGGCGATGATCCTTTCGGAATCGCCCGCCGCCGCCGCGGGTGTATTCACCACCAACCAGATTTGTGCAGCACCGGTTAAGGTGTGCCGCGAGCACCTGGAGCATGGCCTGTCGCGAGCCATCGTCATGAACAGCGGGATCGCCAATGCCTGTACCGGTTCCGAAGGCATGGTTGCCGCGCGTGACATGGCCGCCGAAGCCGCCAAGGTGATTGGCTGCAAGCCGCAGGAAATCTTCGTCTGTTCGACGGGCAAGATCGGTCCCCAGCTTCCGTTGGATAAAATTGCCGCAGGGATCAACGGACTCTTTGCAGCGGCACATGCCGAGCGGGTGCAGGATACTGCCGAGGCGATGATGACCACCGATACCCGGCCAAAGGTTTCGGTTGCTGAATTTCAGATTGAAGACAAGGCGGTGAAGATGGTCGGGTTTGCCAAGGGCGCCGGCATGATCGAGCCCAACATGGCGACGATGCTTTCGTACATCACGACCGATGCCGCAGTGGAGCAGCATGCTTTGCAGGCGGCGTTGAAACGCGCGGTGGATGCCAGCTTCAACCGGATCTCGATCGATGGTGACCAAAGCACGAACGATACGGTGCTGGCGCTGGCCAACGGCGCAAGCGGCAACAAGCCTTTATCCGAAACATCCGAGGACTGGAAAGTTTTTGTTCAGGCCTTGGAAAAGGTCTGCTTCGAGCTGGCGATGCTGATCGTGCACGACGGCGAGGGCGCGGACAAGTTCGTGACGGTCAACGTGAGCGGCGCGGCGTCGGATGCCGACGCCGAGTTCGCTGCGCGGGCGGTTGCCAACTCCATGCTCAATAAGACCGCATGGGCAGGCAGTTATCCCGACTGGGGGCGGATCATGGATGCGATCGGGTATTCTCGGGCCAAGGTCGTTGAAGAGCAGGTAGATGTCTTTTACGACACTGCACAGGCCGTTGCCGGAGGGTGTGGGGCGGATGTGCCGCGGGAGGAGCTGATTAAGGTGGTGTCCCAAACTGATTTTGCTATAAACATCGATCTGCACATCGGGGAAGGGGCCTCCACGGTTTACACCTGCAATTGCACCGAGGAATATGTGCGGATCAATTATTAGGCGAGCCACATACGTGAGGGTTCCTTAGGGAGAATTTTGAATGGATAAATTTATTGAGAAGGCGGCGGTACTGATCGAAGCGCTTCCGTTCATACAGCAGTTTCGCGGCGAAACCGTGGTGGTCAAGTTTGGCGGCAGCATCATGGAGCACGAGGACGGCTACAGCCGGATCCTGCAGGATATTGCTTTCATGGAGTGTGTGGGTCTGCGTCCGGTCGTGGTGCACGGCGGCGGCAAGGCCATCTCCCGTGCGATGAAGGAAAACGATATCGCTCCTAATTTTGTTCATGGCCTGCGCGTGACCGATCAAAAAACGATCACTGTGGTTGAGCGGGTTTTGAACCGTGAGGTAAATCCCCATTTAGTGGAGATCATCGAACAATTTCATGGCAAGGCACGGGGCATCCACGGGGAAGACATTATTCGCGTGGAAAAAATGACCGGCAGCGATCCGGAGACCAATGAAGAGCTGGACTGGGGCTATGTCGGCAAGGTGGATCGCGTTGATATTGAGCCTATTCAAGCGTACCTGCGGTCGGATATTGTTCCGGTCATTACACCGCTGGGCAAGGGGCCGGACGGGCACCTGTACAACATTAACGCCGATGATGCAGCCATGGCGATTGCCTGTGCGCTGAATGCCCGCAAACTGGTCTTTTTGACAGATGTGCCAGGACTGCTACGGGATCCCGAGGACCGCTCGACGCTGATCTCATCGCTTCATCTGCATGAGGTCGAGGAACTGATTGAACGCGGAGTCATCGCCGGCGGCATGCTGCCGAAGATCCGGGGCATGGCCGGTGCGGTTGAATCAGGCATCAAGAAGGCTCATATTATCGACGCCTCAATGCCGCATTCGCTCCTGCTGGAGCTGTTCACCAGCGAGGGCGTCGGAACAGAAATTACGGAATAGATCAATGAATACTGAAGACATAGCCAAAATGCAGAAGGATTTTCTGATTCCGACCTATGCGCCGGGGATTGCCCTCGTTGAGGGGTCTGGCACCACGGTATGGGATGCGGAAGGAAACGAATACCTCGATTTTGTATCGGGTATCGCCGTCACGAACATTGGCCATTGCCATCCGAAAATGGTTCGCGCCATACAGGATCAGGTGGAAACACTGGTGCACGTATCCAACTTGTACTACAACGAAAAGCAGCCGCAGCTGGCGAAGGCGCTGGCGGAGCACTCCGGCCTGCCGGGTGCAAAGTGCTTCTTCTGCAACTCAGGCGCGGAGGCTAATGAAGGGCTGATCAAGCTGGCTCGGCTTTGGGGCAGCGATAAGGGCAAATACGAAATCATCACCATGCGGCAATCCTTCCACGGCCGGACGTTGGCGACGCTGACCGCAACCGGCCAGGAAAAAGTCCAGATCGGGTTCGGACCGCTGCCCGAAGGTTTTGTCTATGCCAATTACAACGATATTCAGTCGGTCGCGGATGCCATCACATCCAAGACGGCGGCAGTGCTGGTTGAAGCGGTGCAAGGCGAGGGGGGTGTTATCCCCGCCGATCCGGAGTTTCTGACCGAGCTTCGCAAACGGTGCGATGAGCGGGGCATTCTATTGCTCTGCGACGAAGTCCAAAGCGGAATGGGACGGACCGGTAAATGGTTCGGGTTCCAGAATTATGATGTCCAGCCGGACGCCTTTTCGCTCGCAAAGGGTTTGGGCAACGGTTTCCCGATTGGGGCAATTGTTTCGGGCGAGAAGCTTGCGGACGTTTTCCAGCCCGGGCATCATGCCACCACCTTTGGAGGCACGCCATTGGCCTGCTCGGCGGCGCTTTCGGTGGTTCAGGTGATTGACGAGGAAGAGCTGCTGGCCAACACAATGATGATGGGCGCCTATTTCGTGGAGGGACTGTGCGAAATCGCCGCAAAACACAAGAAATGGATTGCCGGCGTTCGGGGGCTGGGGCTGCTGCTGGGCATCGTGCTGGACGTGCCGGCGGCTCCTCTACAGAAAAAATTGCAGGAAAAAGGCATGCTTGCCTTGGCGACCGCGGGTAATGTTCTACGTTTGTTACCTCCGTTGAACGTATCGCAGGCGGAAATCGATCAGGCCCTGGAGCTGATCGGCGAAACCTGCTTGGAACTGCATGATGAAATGGCGGCGCAGTCGCCGAACCCCTGCCAGTGCGGTATGGGAGAATAGAAAGGATAGAAACATGGCATATGATTTAACTGGAAAAGTGAAGCTCGT
>JBFHPA010000115.1:0-7352 GCA_041592955.1 Pontiella sp. | reverse complement strand
GTCGGGCTGCAGCATGGATTCAGGGATTTCAGAAATGAAGCGCGAGGGATCAAGACAGATCATGCCGCCGTCGCGTTGGCGGCGCACCATGGGTGAACAGAGAAACAGCTCATCTTCGGCCCGGGTGACGGCCACATAAAAGAGGCGCCGCTCCTCGGAGTCACCCGCCTCTTCGATCGCTTTTTTGCTCGGGAACATATCTTCATTCACAAAGAGCACAAAGACCGCTTTCCACTCCAGCCCCTTGGCCTGATGCACGGTGCTCAGACGGATCGAATCGTGGTCTTCTTCTTCGGATGGAGCATTGCCGCCCTCATTGTCGAGATTAGTGAGCAAGGCGATTTCGGAGAGGAAGGATTCGGTCGATTCGAACTTCACGGTAAAATCAATAAGCCCGTCGAGGTCCTCCGCGCGGAACTTGTGGTTGTCGAAGTTTTCAACCATGTATTCGTTATAGAAGGCCTTGTTAAAGCGGAAGATGACCTCGCCCGGATCGTTCTGAAGGTTCTCCTCGCGGTAGGCGAGAAAGACGGGCTTCACCTTTTCCCATTCATCGCGCGCGGCGGCGGGCAGTGCGGCCACCAGTTGGTCGTGGGTTTCTTCGCGCTGGAGGTTTATCCGGCCGCCCAGCTTCTGAAAGATCTTGTGCGACGTCTTTTTTCCCACCTTGGGAAACATTTCCAGAAGGCGGGCAAAGGCCAGTTCGTCAGACGGATTAACCAGCAGGCGCAGTACGGTGCAGACATCCTTGATGTGCGCCTGCTCGAAGAAGCGCACACCGGAGGTAACGACGTAGGCCATCTGTTCACGCGCCAGCTCCATCTGCAGCTCCATGGCATGAAAATGCGAGCGGTAGAGCACGCAGATTTCCGAGAACGGAATCCCGCCCCGATTAAGCTCCCGCGCCTTTTCGATTACATAGCGTGCCTGAACCGATCCATCACGCACTTTGGCGAGATGAGGCTTGGCGTGGCTTTCCCGCACGGCCTGCAGCTCCTTCTGGAACTGTTCGGGATTGCCGGCAATCACCTCGTTGGCCACGTCGAGAATTTCCGGTGTGCTGCGATAGTTGATCTGCAGCTTAAAGGTCTGTGCGCCGGGATAGGCCTGGTCGAAGCCGAGGAAGTTGCGGAAGTCCGCGCCGCGCCAGGAATAGATGCTCTGGAAGTCGTCACCCACCACCATCAGATTGCCATGGCTCCTGACGAGCAGATGCACCAGTTCCGCCTGGATGGTATTGGTATCCTGATATTCATCGACGAGGACATACTTGAACTCATCCTGATAAAAGGTGCGGGTTCTTTCGTTTTCAGCGAGCAGCTTGTGGGCAAAAATCAACAGGTCATCGAAGTCCATTGCATTGGATTCCCGCTTCCGCTGCTGATAGCCAGCATGCACTTTGAGTACCTCTTCGGCATCAACCTCGGTGTGCTCGAACCGTTCGGCAGCCTCCGCAGCAAGATCGCCCATGCGACCGCTTACTACCCCGAACAGGCTCAACAGCACTTCCGGTTTCGGGAAATGTTTCTTCTCCACCCCCAGCTCATCAGCGCAGGCGCGCACCAGCTTCTTGGCGTCATCGGCATCGAGGATGGTGTAATCCTTACTGAATCCAACCGCATCGGCATGCGAGCGAAGCAACCGGTTCGCGAAGGAGTGGAAGGTGCCGCTGTAGCCGCTGTTGAAACGCCGCTGCACCAGCGCTTCCGCGCGGGTCAGCATTTCCTTGGCGGCTTTGTTGGTGAAGGTCAGCAGCAGCACTTCCCACGGCTGGACGTTTTTCTCGGTGGCCAGCCATGCGAGGCGATAGATCAGGGTGCGGGTCTTGCCGGTTCCGGCGGCCGCCACGACCAGCGCCGGCCCGTCGGGCGCGGTGACGGCGGCATACTGTTCTTCGTTGAGTTCTTCCTGAAAATTCATGATCGGCGCACCATAGCGGAACCGCCAATTCGGGGAAAGGCTTTTGCTGTGGTTGAACGTCGCGTCTACGTTATTTTTCCCCGTCGAAGAATTTGCGCAGGGTGATGGGATTGAGAATTTCGCCCAGGCTGCTATTTGCGGAGGAGAGGATTTGATCGGTCATCCCGATTTTGACGAGGCCAAGCTCTTCGGGGGAGGAACCGTCGGTGATCATCAGATCATACACCCTCTTGGCGGTGATATCTTCCGGCGCCCGCAGCAACGCATAGCCCTCCTGCCCGTCCCCGCCGACAGCTCCGATCAGCTGTTCACGAACCAGCACCCCAACCACTTCGTTCATCAAGCGGATCGGAATGTTATTGCTGCGGGCGTAGGCGGCTTCATCGAAGGAGGGTTCCTCGCTTTGGAAGACGCGAACCGCCTCCTGCATGACGGCAAACGCGACCCAGAGTTTGGAAACCATGCTCGCGCGCACCGCGCGCTGCTCCTCCTGATACGTTCCGCGGTGCTGGATGGCAAACGCCAACTCCGCACCGAAGAGCAGAATGGCCCAGCTCATGTACAGCCAGAACAGAAAGATCGGAATGTAGGCAAAGGTTCCATAAATCTGGCCCAGTCTCGTGACCCCGATGCCGGCCTTGATCATGAGAACCTGCAGGATCACGACCATAATGGCACTGACCACGGATCCAACCAAAGCCGGGCGGGCCGATACCTTGGTATTCGGCAGAAACATGAAGATGGCCAGGAATGCCATACTCAAAATACCGATCGGGAAAAGCCGGATCAGTATCTTCGCAACAGGGCCCAGCCAATCCATCGATCCCAGAAATGCCATGATAGTTGGCGTTGCAACCGTTGAAACCAGCATAAGTATCGGCGCAATCACCAGCACGGAGATATAATTCCGGACTTTATCGGTAATACTGCGCGAAGCCTGCACGCCCCATATCTGGTTAAACGATTCCTCGATGCCGTTAAGCAGCTTGAAGATGATGTACAATAGAAAAACGCCGCCCAAACTGCCGAGCGCACCGATCTGTACACTTTCAACCATCCCGATCAACTGCTCAACAAATGGCAATAGGTCGGGCATCCGCTCGGCCCACACCAACAGATTCTGCTTTGCGGTCTCAAAACCGATCGCGCTCGATATGGCAAATACCATCACAAGCAATGGCACCATAGCCATGAGGGTGGAATAGGTCAGTGCCGAGGCATGCAGCTTGCAGTTGTCATCCTTCGTGCTCTTGAGCACGAGGTGGATAACGCGCAATGCCTCGACCCCGAATGCTTTCAGCTTCGACGCGGAGCCGAGCTCAATCTTCCACAGGTCATGCTGAAGAAAATGGATAAACTTCTTAGCCTGATCAACTGACTTGCCCGCCATTTGGATCCTCCCCGTTGATTCTTGAACAGATCGAAGTTAAGGTTATTTCCACCCATTGAAAAGCGCAATCAGCACTTTGCGAGTGAGACGCTTCAGAAGAAGAGAGAGAGCCCGGCATAGGGCCCCGTATTGAATTCCCCTTCGCCTTCGAGCCATAACCAACGGTAACCGCCACGCAATTGTACATACCGCAGTCCAAGGCTGATCGACAGGTCGTAGTCGCTGATCGTTTTGTTGACCGGTTCGTACCATGCCGCCCGGAATTCAAGGCCGCACCAGTCGACGGGATAATATTTCACCGGCAGCATGATAGCACCGCTGGAGTTACTCTCGTCGCCTTTCAGTTGCACGCCGCCGAAACCAAGACCGAACTCGAACTTTCCGGGAAGGGTTTCCGGACTTGCACCATCGAGGCGAAGCACCCCGTAGAACTGGTTGAGGTCGAGTCTAAAGCCGTCCGACGCATCTTCATACATCGTGGTGCGCCCGTGAAAGGCCAGCCATTTCCATCCGAGTTCAACGCGGACATCCTGCGCATTGATATTTGAGTCAACATATTGCCAGTTGTAATCAAGACGGGCATGCGGGACGGTGGGTTCTCCCGCCGCATGCGCCCAAGGGATGTAGCGGTCCTCCGAAGCCCATTCTTCTCCTTCGAAATCTTCATCATAGCCCGCGGGATCGTTGTAGCGATACCGGAACGGTGCGGTGATGAGCCAGGCCAGAAAGCCGGGAGAGTCCTCGTATCTGCCCCAGCGCGAGGGATAGGTTCCGGATCCATAGGAGGATCTGCGTTGATGTCCATCATCCCCGTTCGAAGACGTCGATGAAGAAGCCTTTTTCTCCGTGGCCTTCTTCTCAAAATCCCGAAGCTTTCCGGCATGTGCAGATTGCATCAGCAGTAGCACCGCTAGCAGAATCATGGCTGGGACTTTTAATCGCATAGTCGGTTGACGGGGTTCAGCCCGCCAGCACCGCGCCGTTGCTCGCATTGGTGGCCATTTTGGCATAGCGCGAAAGCCAGCCGGTCGTGAAGCGCGGCACCGGCTCCTTCCAATTCTTCCGACGCTCGGCCAGCTGTTCATCGGACAGCTGAACGGAAAGTTTATTGTTCGGAATATCGATTTCAATGATATCGCCTTCGCGAATCAGCCCGATCGGTCCGCCTTCCGCCGCCTCCGGGGAAACATGGCCGATGCAGGCACCGTGCGTACCGCCACTGAAGCGGCCATCGGTAATGAGGGCCACGCTGTCGCCCAGTCCCTGTCCCATAATGTAGGAGGTCGGCGCGAGCATTTCCTGCATGCCGGGTCCGCCCTTGGGTCCTTCGTAGCGGATGACGACGACATCGCCCGCCTTGACCTTGTCGGCAAGAATCCCTTCGCAGGCTTCTTCCTGCGATTCAAAGATCACAGCCGGCCCGGTGTGAACCAGCATCTTGGGATCAACACCGGCGCTCTTGACGACGCAGCCGCCCTCGGCGAGGTTGCCCCACAGAATGGAAAGGCCGCCGGTTTCGCTGTAGGCATTTTCGACTTTACGGATGCAGGCTTCGTCCTTGCTTCCGCCATCGGCAATGTTTTCACCGAGCGTTTTCCCCGTTACCGTCGGGCAGTCGAGATTCAGCAGCCCTTCCTTCTTGGCGATCTCGGCCAGAATACCGCTGATGCCGCCGGCCGCGTGCACATCTTCGATATGGTAGTGCGAAGACGGCGACACCTTGCAGATGTTCGGACATTTCTTGGAAACCAAGTTGATGCGCTCGAGATCGTATTCAACCCCGGCTTCCTTGGCGATCGCCAGCGTGTGCAGGACGGTATTGGTGCTGCCGCCCATCGCCATGTCGAGCGCAAAGGCGTTATCGAGCGACTCCTGCGTCACGATATCGCGCGGCAGCGGCCCATCGGCATAGGCCATTTCCACGGCGCGTTTGGCCGCATCTTTCCAGAGCTGATGACGGGCCGGATCGATGGCGAGCAGCGTACCGTTACCGGGCAGGGCGAGACCGATCGCTTCGCACAGGCAGTTCATCGAGTTGGCCGTAAACATGCCGGAGCAGGAACCCTGACTCGGGCATCCTTTGCATTCGAGCTCTTCAAGCTCCTCGTCGGAAATCTTGCCCTGCTTATGCGCCGCAACGCCTTCAAACACGCTGATCAGGTCGATCACTTCCCCGTCCTTGGTTTTGCCGGCCTTCATCGGACCGCCGCTGGCGAAGACGGTGGGGATATTGACGCGCATGGCCCCCATGATCATGCCGGGAACGATCTTGTCGCAGTTCGGAATGCAGATCATCGCGTCGAACGCGTGGGCACCGATCATGGTTTCGACCGAGTCGGCAATCAGCTCGCGGCTGGGCAGGGAATATTTCATGCCGGCGTGGCCCATGGCAATGCCGTCGCAGACGCCGATCATATTGAACTCAATCGGTGTGCCGCCTGCTTCGCGTACTGCCTTTTTCACGAGCTTGCCCACCTGATCAAGATGTGCATGACCCGGAATCACTTCATTGAACGAGTTGCAGATGGCGATGAACGGCTTCTGGATGTCTTCCGATGTCATCCCCGTCGCCCGCATGAGACTGCGGTGCGGTGCCCGTTCGATACCCTTTTTCGTTTTGTCGCTGCGCATGATAATACCCTCTCCTTAAATGGCGTAAATAACGGCGGATACTACCAGACAAGCCCCCGAAGTAAATACCCGCAAACGAAGAAAGCCGCCCCGAAAAGAGCGGCCTTCGATCACGTTATATTCAACTTTTTGCTATGCGTTGACGAGGTGTCCCAGTTCGAACCCGGAGTCTTCGATCATCTGTTTATCGGCATTAAAGTCCTGTCCGCCGGTGGTGAGGTAGCCGTTGGTGAACATGGAGTTGGCGGGGTAGAGCGAGAGCGGCTGGAGATCACGCAGGCAGGTTTCGCGGCCTCCGGCGATACGCACTTCGGCATAGGTCAGCACAAAGCGGAACAAGGCCAGCGTGCGCAGGCAGTCGTTCGGCGAGACCCGCTTATTGCCTTCCAGCCCGGTGCCTTCGCGCGGGTCGAGGAAGTTGATCGGTGCGGAGTCGGTCTTCAGCTCTTTGAGGGCCAGCGCCAGATCGACCCGGTCTTCGAGGGTTTCGCCCATACCGATCAGTCCGCCGCAGCAAAGGTCGAGTCCGACCTTCTTGACCGTTTTAGCGGTTTCTACACGATCCTCGTACTGGTGCGTCGAACAGATGGATGGGTAGAAGTTGGCGGAGGTTTCGAGATTGTGGTTGAAGCGGTCGACGCCGGAATCCTTGAGGCGCTGCGCCTTCTCCTCGGTCAGAAAGCCCATGGAGGCGCAGAGTTCAAGCTGCGGATTTTCGGCTTTGATGCGCGAAGCCGCCTCGGTGATGATTTGCAGTTCGCTTTCGGAGGGCGCGCGGGAGCTGGTCACCACGCAGTAGCGCAGGGCCTGCATGTCGGTGGCCTCCTTGGCACCGGCCACGATTTCATCGGCCGTCTGCATGGCATACTCCTCGACCTCGGAGGTCGAGGATTTTGACTGGCTGCAGAATGAGCAATCCTCGGGGCACGCGCCGCTTTTGGCGTTTTTGAGCACATGCAGGCTGACCTTCTTGCCGAAGAAATTTTTGCGGATGAGATAGGCCGCCTGCAGCACGTCGAGCAGCTCGTCGTCGGACGAGTTGAGCACGGCCAGCGCCTCGTTGCGGGTAATCGGGTCGCCGCCATCCAAAATCCTGTTTGCCAATGCCTTCCAATCCATTGCTCTTCCTCGTTTAAAAATGAGCGGAAGAGACTAGGGTCCATCTCCTGCGATGTAAACCGATACTGTGTATAAATTAGCAGATACCATGCGGTCTTGCCGGCGCCGCCAGACGGCACGGACCGGTCCGTTGGCGCGGCTTTCATTGATCAATTTCCCCAGGCAATCCCTGCCGTCCAAAGTGCCCGTAGTTCGTGGTGGCACGGTAAATGGGCCGCCGGAGCCCGAGTTTCTCGATGATTGCCGCCGGGCGGAAATCGTAGCGCTGAACGAAGGCGAGTGCTGCACCCGG
>JBFHPA010000114.1:0-7448 GCA_041592955.1 Pontiella sp. | reverse complement strand
ATGGCACTGCGTTGCCGTCGATCGGTTCGAATGTCACTGTTGAAATGTCGCCCTACGACATGTCCAAGGGGCGTCTGGTGCCAGACCAGGAGCAATAAGATGAAAGTAAGAGCTTCAGTAAAGAGAATGTGTGAACAATGTAAGGTAATCCGGCGCAAAGGTGTGGTTCGCATCATTTGCACGAACCCGCGTCATAAACAGCGCCAAGGATAAGAAGGAGTTTAATTAATGCCACGTGTACTCGGTATAGACATCCCCGGTAGAAAGAAGCTGGAATATTCGCTTCGCTACATTTACGGAATCGGCCCAACGACCGCGAAGAATCTTTGCGAGAAAGCCAAGCTGGATCCGACCAAAAAAGCGGACGCCCTGAACGATGAAGAAATTCAGCGTCTGGTTGCCGTCCTGCAAACTGACTATCGTATTGAAGGGGATCTGCGCCGCGAAGTTTCGGCCAACATCCGTCGTCTGATTTCGATCGGTTCCTACCGTGGTCGTCGTCATCGCGCCGGCCTTCCGGTACGCGGACAGCGCACCAAGACCAACGCCCGTACCCGCAAGGGAGCCAAGCGTACCGTAGGTATTGTTCGTGGCAAGGAAGCCCGTTCCGCGGTCAAAGCCGGCAAATAGGCTCGCCCACTGATTAAAAAGGATTATTCCCATGGCAGAAGAAAAGAAAGATGTAGACGTGTCCGCTGAAGCCTCGGCGAAGGTGGAAGAAAAAGCGGTCGAGAAGGCCGCTCCGGCTGCCGCTGAAGCGAAGCCCGCTGAAGCCGCGCCGGCGGAAGCAAAGCCCGCTGAAGCCGCACCGGCGGAAGCAAAGGCTAAAGAAGTGGCGGAGGAAACCAAATCCCGTCTGCCTACCGCAGCCGACCTGCTGGCTGACGAAGTCGTTGAGCCGATCAAGCGGAAGAAGGGCTCCAAGAACGTGCCGTTTGGTATCGCCTTCGTTAAGACCACGTTTAACAACACCATCGTTTCGATTACCGACATGCGCGGTAACGTTGTCTCATGGAGCAGTGCCGGGCGTTGCAACTTCAAGGGTTCGCGCAAGAGCACGGCCTTTGCGGCAACCACCGTGGCGCAGGACGCCGCCCGTACTGCAATCAGCCACGGCATGAGCGAGGTTGAAGTGCGTGTGCAGGGCCCCGGCGCCGGCCGCGAATCTGCAGTTCGCGCCATTCAGTCTGCGGGCCTTTCCATTACGACCATCAAGGACACGACCGCGATTCCGCACAACGGATGCCGTCCGCCCAAGCGTCGCCGCGTCTAGAATTTGATTTTCTAACAACAAATAATTAACACCATACGAGCCGGTTAATGCCCGGTTCTGGGAGATAAAAACATGGCTACACGACTAGGTCGTTTTGAAATGCCGAAGCAGGTGGTCAAGGATGACGCCGCTTCGACTGAAAACTACGGTAAATTCTACGCAGAACCCTTTGAAGGCGGCTATGGCCGCACCATGGGCAACTCACTGCGCCGCGTGCTGCTCTCCTCGCTTGAAGGCGCAGCCGTTTCATCTGTTAAAATCAAGGGTGCACCTCACGAATTCTGCAGCCTTGATGGCGTCACTGAAGACGTGACGGACATTATCCTGAACATCAAGCAGTTGCTGTTCAAGAGCTACACCCGTGACACGCAGAGCGTGAAAATCAAGGTTGAAGGCCCGGGCGAAGTGACCGCCGGCGACATCGTGACTCCGGATACGATTGAAGTGCTCAATCCTGACTTTGTCATCTGCACGCTTGCAGAAGGCGGTGTTTTCGAAGCGGAAATGGAAGTGCGCATCGGACGCGGCTACTGCCCGGCCGAGCTCAACAAAAAGGAAAACCAGGACATCGGTATTATTCCGATCGACTGCCTGTTTTCACCGGTACGTCGGGTCAAATACGAGGTGGAAAACACCCGAGTGGGTCGCCGCACCGACTATGACAAACTGGTCATTGAAATCTGGACCGATGGACGTGTCAGTCCTGACGACGCGCTGACGATGTCAGCCGCCATCCTTCGCCATCACCTCGATGTGTTCGTCTCCTACGACAAAGACCTGATCGAGTTTGAAGAGAGTGAAAAGCAGATTGACCTCGAGAAAGAGGAGCTGCGTAAGAAATTAAACATCAGCGTCAACGAAATCGAACTCAGCGTGCGTGCCGCAAACTGCTTGAACAACGCCAACATTACCACGGTGGGCGAACTGGCACAGAAGACCGAGGCCGAAATGTTGAAATACCGTAACTTCGGTAAAAAGTCGCTGAACGAAATCAAGGCGAAGATCCAGGAAATGGGACTGTCGCTCGGCATGACTTTCGATGCGGACCTGCTCAAGGTATCGCTGATCGAAGACTAGTTTGTATACTATCCAGAGGTTGGAACAATGAGACATCGTAAGAAAACAGTGAAACTTGGACGCACCAGCGCGCACCGCAACGAGCTGCTCGCAAATCTGGTATGTGCCCTGATCGATAACAAGCGCATCAAGACCACATTGCCCAAAGCAAAAGCGGCACGCGGTCTGGCTGAAAAAATGGTTACGCTTGGAAAGAAGGGTACGCTTGCGGCCCGTCGCCAGGCGATTTCCACCCTGAAGCAGGAAGGCTCCGTGAAGGAGCTTTTTGAAGCAGTTGCTCCGAGTTGCTCGGCGCGCAATGGCGGCTACACGCGGATCGTGAAGCTTGGACGTCGCATCTCGGACAGCTCGGAAATGGTTTTGCTCGAGTGGGTAGACTCCATCTCCGCACCGGCTGCCGAAGTTGCCGAGGAAGCCGCTGCCAAATAAACCGCTCGCAATGGCTGAATACAAAACCCCGTCGCCCTCCGGGCTACGGGGTTTTTCTGTTTCGCTCTGAAAACATGCGTCTGGCGCTTTGCGAAGGCTTGTTTTTTTCGGCAAATCTACCGAAAAGCAAAATCCGGCAGATTTTAAAAGACCGGATCATGGAAAATGGGCAATATACCTGCGGATTTGGGTTGCGCAAAAGTCCGGAGCTGTTAATTTTTGCGGTGATTTTTGCAGCATTGGGGATGCATTAACTAAGCAAAATGGGGAAACAGGCCAATGGGCAGAAGTATCTTTATTCAGCAAATCATTGATGCTGCAAAAGTTAAGAAACGTAACATCGTATTACCCGAAGGCAGCGACGAGCGCGTGCTCGAAGCCGCCAACATCATCAACTCCGAAGGCATCGCATCCATCACCCTGCTCGGTGACGAGCAAATGACTGCGGATACATTTGCATCGAAGGGCTGGAACCTTGCCGGCATCACGGTGATCAACCCGGAAACCTCGGATAAGCTGCAGGAATATGCCGACACGTTCCATGAGCTTCGCAAGGCCAAAGGGATCACCGCAGAGCAGGCGTTGAAAGCTGTTAAGCAGGTCAACTATTTCGGGATGATGATTATGCAGGCCGGCGAAGCCGATGGGCTCGTATCGGGTGCGGCGCATTCCACGGCCGATACGGTTCGCCCGGCGCTTCAGATCATCAAGGCCGCCAAGCGCGGTGCCACCGTTTCAAGCTTCTTCATAGAATGTGTAAACGGCGTTCCGTACATTTTTTCTGATTGCGGCCTGGTGGAAGATCCGGATGCCGATCAGCTCTCGCAGATTGCCGTTCAAAGCGCCAACTCGGCCATTCAGTTTGGAATTCCGCCGCTGACAGCGATGCTGTCGTATTCAACCTATGGCTCCGCATCAAGCCCGCTTGTGGAAAAGGTGCAGCAGGCGACGGTTTTGGCCAAGCAGCGCGTGACCGACGAATGTCCCGACAAGGGAATCGTGATCGATGGTGAGCTTCAGCTCGACGCGGCGATTGTTCCGGCCGTTGCGGCCAAGAAATGTCCTGAAAGCCCATTGGGTGGCAAAGCCCGCGTCTTGATTTTTCCTGAGCTCAATGCCGGGAATATTTCCTATAAGATCGTTGAGCGGATGGCGGGCGCGGAGGCCTTCGGTCCTTTGCTGCAGGGCCTTAACAAGCCGGTCAACGATCTGTCGCGCGGGTGTTCTGTCGAAGATATCGTCGGTGTCGCGGCAATCACGGTGCTTCAGTCGCTTTAATTTTAAGGAACATGGTTTAAATGAAAATTCTCGTTCTCAACTCCGGCTCGTCCTCCATCAAGTTCAAGCTCTATACCGTTAATCTCGAAAACGACCAGTTCTCCGCATTATGCGAAGGTCAGGCCGACCGCATCGGCATCGCCGGCTCGACGATCAGTCATGAGTGCGCCGATGCTGCCGACAAGGAGAGGCACTTTGTTGAGCTGCCGAACCACAGGACGGCGATCGATGAAATCCTGAAGCTCCTGACCGACAGTGAAAAGGGCGTGCTGAAGAGCCTTGAAGAGCTGACAGGCGTTGGTCATCGCGTCGTGCATGGCGGCGAGGATTTTACCGGATCGGTGCTTGTTGACCGCAATGTGATCAAGGCGATTGAGCGCAACTCCATGCTGGCTCCATTGCATAATCCGCCAAATCTGATGGGGATCAAAGCCATGCAATCGCTTTTGCCCTCTATGCCGCAGGTTGCTGTTTTCGATACGGCCATCCACCAGTCCATGCCGAAGAAGGCCTACATGTATGCGTTGCCGCGCATCCAGTACACGAACTACAAGATTCGCAAATACGGATTCCACGGCACATCCCACGGATATGTGGCCCAGAAGGCAGCCACTGCACTCGGTAAGCCGTTGGAGGAGCTTAAGCTTATTACCTGCCATCTCGGAAATGGCGGATCGCTGGCGGCCTTTCTCGGTGGGAAATCGGTTGATACTTCCATGGGCTTCACACCGCTCGACGGAATCATCATGGGAACGCGGTCCGGTTCACTTGATCCATACGTTCCGCTGCACATCATGGAATCGCAGGAGCTGACGGCGGCGCAGGTCAGCTCCATGCTGAACAAGCAGGGCGGGCTGCTGGCCATTGCCGGCAAGAGCGACATGCGCGATATCGTCGAAACCGCAGGGCAGGGCGACGAAAGCTGCCAGGCCGCCATCGAAATGTTCTGCTACAGCATTCAGAAGTATATCGGCAGCTATGCCGCCGCAATGAATGGTGTAGACGGTATCGTCTTTACCGCGGGTGTCGGAGAAAACAATCCGATGCTCCGCAAGCGGATTCTCGAAAACTTCACCTTCCTCGGCCTTAAGGTTGACGACGCGCGCAACGATGCCAACGAAACCATTATCACCACCGATGACTCGACGGTGACCGGTCTCAAGATTCACACCAACGAAGAGCTCGTCATCGCGCTCGACACCTACAACCTGATCAAATAATGGAGTTCACAACCACGAATCAACACAAATCCTTTCGTGTTGATTCAGCCTGTTCGTGGTTAAATCCTGCGCATGTCTGAAGAGAAACTGAAGAAAACCTCTGCGTATGTCTGGTTCGATGCTGAGTTTACCTCGCTGGAGCTTGATCAGGCCCGCCTGTTGCAGGTGGCGGTCATCGTGACCGACAACGAACTTAAGCGCATTCATCCGCCTGAAGCCGATCTCAATCTTTGCATCCGCATCAAAGAGGGGGAGCAGGTCAGTCCATGGGTTGCTGAAAATCTTTCCGGACTCGTTGCTCAATGCCATTCGGATGAAGCCGTGGCGATCGAGGAAGCCGATCGCCGGATCGCGGCGCTGCTGGATCAATATTGCAAAACACTCGGCAAGGAAATGGCCGACCGCCCCGTACTGGCCGGTAACAGCATCCACAACGACTGGTTCCTGATGCGAAAGTTTCTTCCGGAGTTTACACAACGCTTGCACTACCGCTTGCTGGATGTTTCGACGATCAAAATCCAATGGCAGGATTGGGTGGGCGGCGAGCCATTCGATAAAGAAAACGTTGATCTGCTCAATCAATATTTCCCCGACGGCGGCATCGATGCTACGAATGCACACGACGCCCTGTTCGATATCAAAGCCTCGATCGCCGAGCTCGCGTTTTATCGCGCACACCTTGATATTACCGGCTAGGGATTCAATTGCCTGATCTGTCCGGCAAGGTGGCGGAAAAGAAAAATCCAGATTAACTTCCAAACCTTGCAAATCACTTTGATTTAGCAGGGGCGATTCCTCTATATTCCTCCAATGGCGAAAACAAAGACAGAAGAACCCGATCGTTCGGGATGGCGCGAAATTGCCGGGATTCTCGTGGGTACGGTAGGACTCATGCTGCTCCTCGGCGTTTTATCGTATAATCCTGCGGATATCAGCGTGTTTCGGAATGTTCCGGGCTCGCATAACTGGATCGGGCCGTGTGGGGCCCGTACGGCCTATATCGCCTTTATGTATTTCGGTGTGGCGGGTTATGTGATTCCGTTCTGTGTGCTCTGGATCGGCGTTTCCTCTGTTTTCTGGTCCGCGCACAAAATCTATCCCCGTCTGCTTTGGCTGGTGCTCGTCCTCTTTTGCCTTTCCGGCCTGGTGGACATGAATGAGCAGTTGTGGCACGGAAGGGTCGAGCACCTGAACATCGGCACGCCCGGCGGCCTGATGGGCGAGGTGTTGGCGCAGCGGTCGCTTGGCTACTGGATCGGGCACGCCGGTGCCGGGATCGTATTCTTTGTACTCTTGTCCATTGCTGTCGTGCGTATGCTCGACCTGCGAGTCGTGGAGTTGCTGAAGCTTTTGTGGGAGAAGGCCAAGACCATTGAGCTGAAAAATGCGGAGGTCGAAGAGGTCTTTCCCGAGCCAAAGCAGGAGCCTAAGCGCAAGCGCGCACCGCGAAAGAAGAGAGCGGTGAAGGCTGAGACCGAAGAGCAGCGGCAGGTGGACATCCGTGCGATGGTGGAAGAGCAGCAGAAAAAGGCTGATAGGAAGAAGCCGGAACCCAAGGCGGAGCCGGTGACAGCCAGCGCCAAGAAAGAGCTCAAGCCGAAGGCCAATAATGCCGAAGAGGAATTTGCGGCCCACACCGGCGGCGAACCGCCTACCGACTACAAGTTGCCCACGTTGGAACTGCTCGATCCTTCCAAGCCGCAGGGCAAGGGCATGTCGGCCAACGAGGTGGCCGAAACTGCAGAGGTATTGCAGAAGACCCTCGAGGAGTTTGGTGTTGAAGCACAGGTTACCGGCGTCCAGCAAGGGCCTGTAGTAACCTGCTATGAAATCCTGCCGGCGCCGGGTGTCCGTGTTGAGCGGATCAAGCAGCTGGCTGACAATATTGCGCTTAAGATGCATGCCGAGAGTATTCGTATCCAGGCTCCGATTCCAGGCAAGGGGGTCTGCGGGGTAGAGGTGCCGAACACGTCGCGCTCCTCCGTCTTCTTCCGTGATCTGGTTGAGAGCTCGGACTTTCAAGGGGGTAAAAGCTCGCTTCCGTTGGTGCTGGGCAAGGATGTCAGCGGGGCAACGATGATCTATGATCTCTCCAAGATGCCGCATCTGCTGATTGCCGGTGCCACGGGGTCAGGGAAATCGGTCTGCATGAACTCCATTCTGACCGGTCT
>JBFHPA010000113.1:0-7711 GCA_041592955.1 Pontiella sp. | reverse complement strand
CCGAGTTCGACAAGCAGACCACCCCGATCGACCAGTTTCAGGAGCTGGTGGACGAGGTGCATAAGCGCAACGCGCGGCTTTATCTCGATATGCCGATCAACCACACCGGCTGGGCTTCACACCTGCAGGTCACCCATCCCGAATGGTTCCACCGCAACGAGGACGACTCCTTCATGTCGCCGGGTGCATGGGGTATTCTCTGGGAAGATCTCTCCAAGCTCAACTATTCCCAACGCGGCCTCTGGCACTATATGGCCGACGTCTTTCTTTTCTGGTGCCGCCGCGGGGTCGACGGATTCCGTTGCGATGCCGGCTACAAGGTGCCGTTCGAAGCATGGGAATACATCATCGCCAAGGTGCGCATGGAATATCCCGACACCATCTTCATGCTGGAAGGGCTTGGCGGCTACAAGCATGTGACCGAGAGGCTGCTGGCCGACTCCGGCATGAACTGGGCCTATTCCGAAATCTTCCAGAACTACGACCAGGCGCAGGTCGACGGCTACCTGCCCGAAAGCATCCGTGTTTCGGAAAACAAGGGCAACCTGATCCACTTCTGCGAGACGCACGACAACCTGCGGCTCGCCGCCACCTCGCACACCTTCGCAAGGATGCGCGCGGCCTTTTGCGCGCTCACTTCGCACAATGGCGCGTTTGGATTCGCCAACGGAGTCGAATGGTATGCGCAGGAGAAGATCAACGTTCACAACGCCCATTCGCTCAATTGGAACGCCGAGCCGAACATGATCGAACATCTCCGCCGCATTCATGCCATCATGGAAACGCATCCTACCTTCCATGCCGGGGCCACGGTCGAGATGATCACCCGCGGCTACCACAACTCGGCGGCGATTCTGCGCACCGATGCCGGCGGCGAACACCGGTTGCTCGTGCTTGCCAACCTCAGCCATGAAGCGGAGGGACGCGTCGAGTGGAACGGTGATTGGGGAACGTTCAAAACCGATCTGCTGACAGCGCGTCCCGTCGACCACGACAAGAACTTCTGTTCGCTACAGGCCGGCGAGGTCTTGTGTCTGACCGACGAACCCGTATGGGCGAACCGCGTTTTCGAGACCATGGAATCCCCATTCCATGGGTCGGCACAGAGCGAACAACAGTGCCTGCGTGCCAAGGCGATGGACATCTACCACCACTTCGATGTGTTGGATCAATTCGATCTCGACCGCTTTGTTGAAAACCCGAAGGCCCTTTGCGAGGAGCTTGCCGGCGGGGCACCGTGCGTAACCAGCTGGCAGTGGCCCCGCGATACGCGGCGCACCGTCCTGCTGCCGCCCGCCCATTTCCTGCTCGTTAAATCGCAGCGTGGATTTATCGCCGAGCTGAAAAACGAGAACGGCTCCACCCTGGCGCATGAAAAATCGTTTATGAAGGCCAATGGCGAACACCTGGCTGTCTTCCAGCCGCTGGAAACACCAAATGCGCATCGGCATCTAAAACTGAAGCTGACCGTTTTCGATGACGATAAAATCATACATAAAGAATCGCCGATCATGCAACTGTGTGAAGAGCCGAATGCCAAAGTCATCACCACCTGCCGGGCCGGCGAGGTCCATGACCGCGACCGGTATGCGGTATGCACGAACGACCACGGCGCGCTTTCGCAGGTGCGCATCGGCTGGGGGGAACTCCGCAGCAAATATGATGGTTTACTGAGCGCCAACCTCGACCCCGATGTCCCGGTCGATCGCCACACCATGTTCACGCGCTGCCGTGCGTGGATCGTGCGCGCCGGCTATTCAAACGAGTTATCGCTCCACTGCCAGAAGCGATTCACGGTTGCCGACGACGGCACCGTGGTGTGGGACTTTGCTGTGCCTGTCGGCGAAGGAAAACTTATTCCGCTCAAGGTCGCGCTGCAGCTGCACCCCGACGCCAACGCCGTCCAGCTGAGCTTCATTCGCGAAGACGCCGGCAACGACCCCGAGCATCTGGCGAACGATGTGCCTGTCTCATTGATCCTCCGCACCGATATTGAAGACCGCAATAATCATGAAGTAACCAAAGCCATGAACGGCGCAGAGGAAGCCTGGCCCAAAGCCATCGAGGCCAAGGAAGAAGCGTTCACCTTTACGCCGGCGCAAGACCGCAAACTGACCATTACACTCAAGGACGGCGAATTCCATTCCGAGCCGGAGTGGTACTACATGATCGGCCACCCCGTCGACCATGCGCGTGGCATGGATGGGGATTCCGATCTGTTCAGCCCGGGCTACTTCAAGATCGACCTGGCCGGGAAAAAGACCGCCGAGCTGGTCGCCGGCATCAATACGGTACCCCCCTTTGGAAAGCCGATGCTCATCGCGGATCAGGAAGCGCTTTCGATTGAAGCGGCCATGAAACGGGCGATGGAGCAGTTCATCGTTCAACGGGATGCGTACCAGACGGTGATTGCCGGCTATCCGTGGTTCCTCGACTGGGGACGCGATACGCTGATTTGCCTGCGCGGAATTATTGCCGGCGGACTTTTCCACCAGGCGAAAAACATCCTGCTCCAGTTTGCCAAGTTTGAAAAGGGCGGCACCATTCCGAACATGATTCGCGGCAACGACGACAACAACCGCGAGACCTCCGATGCGCCCCTCTGGTTTTTCGTGGCGTGCAACGAGCTGATGCTGGCGCAGGGAAATCAGAAATTGCTCAAGGAAAAGTGCGGCGACCGAACGCTGATGAACGTGCTGGTGTCGCTGGCAACCGGCTTGATCGAAGGCACAAAAAACGGCATCACTTTTGACGAGGATTCCGCGCTGATTTTCAGCCCGTCGCACTTCACCTGGATGGATACCAACTATCCGGCCGGTACACCGCGGCAGGGCTATCCGATTGAAATTCAGGCCTTGTGGCACTATGCGCTCAACATGCTCGCCGAAGTCGATAAAGCGCCCGTCTGGAAAAAGATGGCCGACAAGGTCGCAAAGTCGATCTGCACCTACTTCGTCATTGAATCCGACGACTTCACCTATCTGGCCGACTGCCTGGCCGCCGAACCCGGCATCGCCGCGAAGGACGCCGAAGTGGACGACGCCCTTCGCTCGAACCAGCTGCTGGCCGTAACGCTCGGTGCCGTGACGGACCCGGCACTGTGTAAAAAAATTATCGAGGCCTGCGAGCAGCTCCTGATTCCCGGGGCGATTCGCAGCCTGGCCGACCGACCGGTCCAGCGCCCCGCTCCCGTGTATAGCAACGGACATCTGCTCAACGATCCGCAAAACCCCTACTGGGGCCACTACACCGGCGATGAGGATACCCGCCGCAAACCCGCCTACCATAACGGTACCGCATGGACATGGCCCTTCCCCTCCTATGCCGAGGCGCTTGCGATGGTCTACGGCGAGACGGCCCGCGATACCGCCCGCGCCATCCTGGCAAGTGCCTCCGAGGTGATCAACCATGGATGCCTGCGCCAAAGTCCGGAGGTCATCGATGGTGATACACCGCATGTCCAGCGGGGATGCGGTGCGCAGGCGTGGGGCGTCACGGAGCTTTATCGCGTCATCAAACGGCTGAGTGTTTGATATTGTTCTTGTCGGATTGCGCTTCTGCCTATTAGGGTTGGGGAGGAAGGTAAAGAGGAATGACAATGGCAACGACGACCGCGAAAAAGGCTACGAAGACAACCGCGAAAAAAACCCCAGCGAAAACCACAA
This sequence comes from Pontiella sp., assembly GCA_041592955.1. GTDB lineage: Bacteria > Verrucomicrobiota > Kiritimatiellia > Kiritimatiellales > Pontiellaceae > Pontiella. The sequence goes on along the minus strand of JBFHPA010000113.1, from coordinate 4,046 downwards.
AGACAGCGACCAGGAAGCCTGCAAATAAGAAAAGTAAATCTCCGCGAATCTTAATCGTCACACCTGAGATCACCTACCTGCCCTCCGGCATGGGCAATATGACCAATAAACTGTCGGCGAAGGCCGGTGGTCTGGCTGATGTTTCCGCTTCGCTCGTCTCCGCACTCTATGAACTGGGGGCGGATGTCCATGTGGCGCTGCCGCACTACCGCAAAATGTTCCATGTCGATATCGGCGGATTCATCGAAAATGAGCTGTTGGTCTACAAGAGCAAGCTGCCCGACGACCGCATCCATCTCGCTGAAGACCGGATCTTCTACTATCAGGACCGCGTCTACACCAATACCGAAGAAATCGACCTGAAGATCGCCCTCGCCTTCCAGCGCGAGGTGATCAACAACATTATTCCGACGGTTAAACCGGATCTGGTGCATTGCAACGACTGGATGACCGGTCTGATCCCCGCCGAGGCGCGCATGCTGGGCATCCCAAGCCTGTTCACCTTTCATAACATCCACACGGTGAAGACGACGCTTGCCCACATCGAGGACCGCGGCATCGATGCGGCGGAGTTCTGGAGCAACCTGTTCTATGGGTGGCCATCGGCGAACTATTTCGAGGCGCGTGAAAACAATCCCGTGGACTTCCTGTGCAGCGGCATCTTTGCATCGCACTTCATCAATACCGTCAGCCCGACTTTCTTGAAGGAAATCGTAGATAACCAGCATAACTTTGTGCCGGGCAACATCCAGTGGGAAGTCGCCAGTAAATACCATGCCGGATGTGCTTCCGGTATTCTTAATTCGCCGGATGCCTCTCACGATCCGGAAACCGACCAATATCTCATCGAGCGCTACGGTGTCGAAAACCATTTCGACGCAAAGCGAAAAAACAAGGTGTATCTGCAGGAACGCCTCGGACTGGAAGTCAACCCCGATGCCCCCATGCTGTTCTGGCCGTCGCGTTTTGACCCGATCCAGAAAGGATGCCAGCTGGTTGCTGAAATACTCTACCAGGTCGTCGACAAGTATTGGGATCAGGGCCTTCAGGTCGCCTTCATCGCCAACGGGGCCTATCAGCAGATCTTCCACGATATTGTGTACCAACACGATCTTTACAAGCGCGTTGCGGTTTGCGACTTCGAGGAAGGGCTGTCGCATATCGGATTCGCGGCCTCCGACTTTATGCTGATCCCGTCGTTGTTCGAGCCGTGCGGTCTACCGCAGATGACCAGCGCCATCTATGGCTCGCTGCCGATTGCCCGCAATACCGGGGGCCTCCACGACTCGGTCAGCAACCTTCATATTGAAAACAGCACCGGTAACGGATTCCTTTTTGACAGTTATGATTCCGCCGGACTCGCTTGGGCGATCGACAATGCGATGGATTTCTACAGTCGCGATGTGCATATCCGCGGCACCCAGATCGGCCGTATTATGAAAGAGAGCAAAAAGCGCTTCAATCATGCGGTCACCGCACAGGCGTATATTGATATTTACCAGCAAATGCTGAATCGTCCACTGGTCGATGAAGTCTTTGAGAAAGCCAAATAGGAATCCTATGAGAGACCCGAAGCTAGCCAAGCTTACCGACGACCCGTGGCTGCAACCCTACCTCGGACAGATTCAGCAGCGAGTGGATCACATCCGCTACACGGAAGAACGCCTGACCGGCGGCTCCATGTCGTTGAATCAATTCGCCAATGCGCACGAATATTACGGACTTCATTTCCGGGATGACAAATGGATATTCCGCGAATGGGCCCCCAACGCCACTGCCATCTATCTGATCGGCGATTTCTCCGGATGGCAGCAGCTTGACGAGTTTGCCCTCAACTATGGCGACGGCAACGGTGTCTGGGAAATCGAGCTGGCGGCTGATCGGCTCAAGCACGGTGAGCTCTACAAGCTGAAAATGTACTGGCCCGGCGGCGAGGGTGAGCGCTTACCGGCCTACACGCGGCGGGCGGTTCAGGATCCCGAAACAAACATCTTCACGTCCCAGGTCTGGCATCCCGAAAAACCGTACGAATGGAAGTTCCCCGAGCCCGCCCAACCGATCGGTGCCCCGCTGGTCTACGAATCGCATGTCGGGATGGCGCAGGAGGAAGCCAAGGTTGGCAGCTACCTCGAATACAAGGAAAAGATCCTGCCGCGTATTGTGGCAATGGGCTACAACACCGTCCAGTTCATGGGCATCATGGAGCACCCCTACTATGGCTCGTTCGGCTATCACGTCTCCAACTTCTTTGCCGCGTCCTCGCGCTTCGGCACACCCGAGGAACTCAAGGAACTGATCGATGCCTGCCACGAAGCGGGCCTCGCCGTGATCATGGATCTCGTTCACTCGCATGCTGTGAAAAACGAGGAAGAGGGGCTGTCGCGCTTTGACGGAACACTGTATCAATACTTTCATCAAGGCGACCGCGGCGACCACGATGCGTGGGATTCGCGCTGCTTCGACTATAACAAACCGGAGGTCCTGCACTTCCTGCTGTCGAATGCCCGCTACTGGCTCGATGAATTCAACTTCGACGGCTACCGCTTTGACGGCGTAACCAGCATGCTCTACCACCACCGCGGCCTCGGCACCGGATTCAACAGCTACGATGCCTACTTCGACGGCTCGGTCGATATCGATGCGGTCGCCTATCTCGCACTGGCCAACAAGCTGATCCACGAAGTGCGGCCGAACGCCATTACCATCGCCGAGGATGTCAGTGGCATGCCCGGTCTCGCGGCTCCCGGCAGCGAAGGCGGTTGCGGTTTCGACTACCGTCTTGCCATGGGCGTGCCGGATCTGTGGTTCAAGCTCTCCAACGATATCCCCGACGAAGAGTGGAACATGAACGGGCTCTATCACGAATTGACGAACCACCGGCCCGAAGAACAGGTCATCAGCTATGTGGAGTCGCACGACCAGGCGCTGGTCGGCGGAAAAACCTTCATCTTCGAGCTGATCGACAAAGAGATGTACTACAGCATGCACGTTGACTCGCAGAATCTGCTCGTCGACCGGGGCCTCGCTTTGCACAAAATGGCGCGGCTTGCCACCCTCGGCGGCGCGGCGCACGGCTACCTCAATTTCATGGGCAACGAATTCGGCCATCCGGAATGGATTGATTTTCCGCGCGAAGGCAACAACTGGTCCTACCACTATGCCCGCCGGCAATGGAACCTGCGCGACGACCCGTCGCTCAAATTCCACTTCCTGGCCGACTTTGACCGTGATCTGGTCAACCTCATCCGAGAGCGCGGCATCATCGGAACCGAGCAGGTAATATTCAGACTGATCAACGAAGGCGACAAGGTCATTGCCTTTGAGCGCGACGGACTGGTCTTCGTGCTGAACTTCCACCCGAATAAATCCTTCAGCGACTATCCGGTTGATGTCTCCCCCGGAACCTATCGTCTGCTGCTGAATTCCGACGATCCGAAATTCGGTGGTCACGATATTGTTAAGGGAGCGCAGGAATACAAAAGCTTTGCGTTCAATGATGGCGAGCACGACCGCAACCAGGTCACCATCTATATTCCATCGCGTACCGGCTTCATACTCGAGCGCATTGGCTGATCTCGCTCGTATTTCTCATTCGAGTACTGACAAACGCGATTCTATCTCTTCGCGCACCTGACCGAAATGCGTAAAGGAATATGCCTATTCCTTTCACGTATTTCCATAAATCCGCCGGTTTTATTCTTCATATCGATCGATCTGCCATGTCAGGCATGTTTCCTGCTTTAATCCATACACGTATTGATTTTAGCTACAGAAAAGAGAGACTCCATGGCCGAAGAAACCAACAGAAAAGATCAAGATTTCAAACCGATTGAGGACCAAAACCTCCACGCTGCTTTGACCGAGCTCGGCCGCATGATCAATATCGTAACCACCTATGGCAACCAGCATCCGGCGGTACAGAAAGCTGCGGAAAGCACGCAATATGCCCTGAGTATACTCTTCACGGAACGCAAGAGGGTCATTATCGGGGCGTTTAACGGGGCACTCTCAGTGGATGAGATTACGGTTCAGACTAGCGGCACACT
>JBFHPA010000112.1:0-7732 GCA_041592955.1 Pontiella sp. | reverse complement strand
TTCGGGGTAAAGGGGCTACTTTGTAGTGAACTTCTTGAGGTGTCGCAACCTTTTTCCCATCTTTTTGAACTGCTTCGACATTTTACCCATTTGCTCGAACCGTTTAAGCAACTGGTTGACATCCGCCAGTTTGCGACCGCACCCCTGCGCAATACGCAGCCGGCGGCTGCGGTCGATCCGCTTTGGGTTTTTACGCTCCCACGGCGTCATGCTCTGAATGATCGATTCAAACCGCTTCATTTCAATCTCGGAGGCATTCGCAATCGCCGCCTTTTTGCCGGCATCCATCTTCATCATATCGCCCGGCATCATGTCGAACAGACTGCTCATCGAGCCTAGTTTTTTCATCTGCTTGATCTGTTTCAGGAAGTCCTCGAGGTCGAGCTGGTTGTTCTCCAGCTTTTCCTGCATCTTCATCGCCTCTTCCTGATCAACCACATCGTGCGCCTTCTCCACAAAGCTGACCACATCGCCCATGCCGAGAATGCGCGAGGCCATCCGGTCGGGATAGAAAGGCTCCAGGTCCTCCATCTTTTCGCCACTGCCGGTCATCAGAATCGGGCAACCGGTCACCGCATGTACGGAAAGCGCCGCCCCGCCGCGCGCATCGCCGTCAAGTTTTGTCAGGATCAGACCGGTCAGCCCCACCGCATCGCGAAAGGCCTCGGCCACATTGACCGATTCCTGTCCGATGGCGGCGTCGAGCACCAGTACGGCGTTGCGCGGTTCGGTTTCAGCGCGGAACGCCGAAAGCTCTTCAATCAGCTCATCATCGATCTGAAAGCGTCCGCCCGTATCGTAGATCACCACATCATAGCTGCCGTCTTTGGAAAGCTGCGCGGCACGGCGGCCCAGCATCGGGACGGTTTCATCAGGCTCGGGTTTGACGATATCGCACCCTACCTGCCCGGCCAGAATGGAAAGCTGCTCCACGGCGGCCGGTCGGCGGATATCGCAGGCGACCAGCAGGATGCGACGGCCCGACTTTTTCCAGCGGTACGCCAGCTTGCCGGCCGAAGTGGTTTTACCGGATCCGTGCAAGCCCATCATCATCACCGAGGCCGGGCGGCCGGTCAGGTCAAATTCCTCGTGCGCGCCGCCAAGCAGCTCGACCAGCTCGTCATTGACCCGCTTGACCACCTGCTGGCCGGGGGTGACGCTGCCGAGCACCTCTTCGCCCATGCAGGTTTCCTCCACGCGCTTCACAAAGTCGCGCGCCACCTTGAAGTGGACGTCCGCCTCGAGCAGGGCCAGGCGCACCTCGCGCATCGAGTCCTTGACGTTTTTCTCCGTCAGCTTCCCGTAGCCGCGAAGGTTCTTGAAGGTTTTCTGAAGGGCGGTGGATAGGTTTTCAAACATGGGAAATCAGGGGTTCATGGGTTTCAATCGAGCCGTGGAGTTAAGCGGAAACCCCCTCCGGGGCAAAGCGAAAAACAAATAGAACCAATCCCGTTCATTATAGACTCGCAACCACCTCTCGATTTTGTAGTTTATTGGCAATCAAACAACGCGATTGCTGAAGCATGTTTTCCGGCATATCACAAATAATGACAAGGCAGACGCATGAACGAAGAGTCTACAAATGAGCCGATATCCCGGCAGGTACTGAACAAGATTATCCTGAAGTACACCACCCCGAGCCGGGGTAAGGCCGCCTGGCAGCTCAGCAATACACTCATCCCCTACGCCTGTCTCTGGGCCGCCGCCATTCTTCTTATTCAAAACGGGTATTCCCTCTGGCTGGCCTTTATTCCCATTCTGATTGCCGGGCCATTTCTGGTGCGCATCTTCGTCATCTTCCACGACTGCTGCCACTCCTCCTATTTCAAGTCCAAATGGGCAAACTCGCTGACCGGCTATCTCGGCGGCATCCTCACCTTCACGCCCTTTGTCGACTGGGGGCAGGCGCATATCCTCCACCATGCGACCGCCGGCAATCTCGACAAGCGCGGCGTCGGCGACATCTGGACGCTGACGGTCGAGGAATATATCGCCGCGCCGCGGATCAAGCGCATCACCTACCGTATCTTCAGGAATCCCGCCTTCCTGTTCGGCTTTGGCCCCGCCTTTGTTTTCATCATCCTGCAGCGCTTTTCCCAGAAAGGTATTCAGCACAAGGGACGCTTCAGTGTCTACCTCACGAATCTGGCCATCCTTTCCATCGCGTTGCTGGCGGGTAGCACCATCGGCTTTAAAAACTATCTGATCATCCAGCTGCCGATTACCATTATCGCCGCCACACTGGGCCTCTGGCTCTTTTATGTGCAGCACCAGTATGAAGAGGTCTACTGGGCACGCAACGAGGTCCGCGACTCGCTGAAGGCCGCGCTCGAAGGCAGCTCCTACTACAAGCTCCCTAAGATCGCCCAGTGGTTTACCGGCAACATCGGCCTCCACCACATCCACCACCTGAACCCGTCGATCCCCAACTACAATCTGCAACCCTGCCACGACGAGATCCAGCAGCTGCAGCACATCGAGCCGCTCGGCGTGCGCAAAAGTTTCAAATCGCTTCGCATCCACCTGTGGGACGAAGAAACCAGAAAACTCATCAGCTTCAGAGCCATGAAACTCATCCGCAAAGCCCGTGGCAAAAAAGAAGACCTTTAAATAGGGCTCTACGTAGAATTTTATGGCACGACGACTTTTTTTTCATCTCATGGGACTAGAGCGAGTGTTTGCAACGAATTTAGGAAAAGCAACGAATACAATGGGAATGAGACGTTATCGCACCCCTGTAAACGGCGGCATAAACAGGAAAAAAGCACTGGCCAGTAAATACTGAATCCCTCATCACAACGAGCCCCGTCTGCCGGAATATTCGTTGCTTTTCCTACATTCGTTGCTGAAATATTTCCGATGCACGGGACGGTAGTTATTGAAGTCAGTTAGATCACCATAAAATATCTTCGTAGAGCCATTTAATTAGCGTCTATTCGTGTCGATTCGCGGTTACAATCCCACTACTGCAGCATTCATACCCACCCTGTGAATCGGTGTTCATCCGTGGTTCAATATATTTTGCGGTCTCTGAGTTCTCTGTGGTGTAATGTCCCCCTTTCAACAAGGAAGTAAATAATGACCAATAACGATACGCTGCGCCGCCTGCGCTATGCCCTGAATATGAACGATGCCAAAGTGGCCGAAACCATTACCCTCACCGGGCGCGCCACCACCGCCGACGAAGTCGTTAACTGGCTGAAGCGCGAAGACGAGGAGGGCTACACGGAAATGTCGCACGCCCTGCTCTGCCAATTCCTTGACGGGCTGATCATCGACATGCGCGGCCCCCACCCTTCGGGAACAATACCGGAGCCGCTCGAATTCCTTTCCAATAACGAAATCCTGAAAAAGCTCCGGATCGCGCTGGAGCTAAAGGAAGACGGCGTGCTGGCTGTGTTTAAGCGGGTCGACTTTGTCGTCACGAAGGCCGAACTCGGTGCCTTTTTTCGAAAGGAAGGCCACCGCAACTACCGCAAATGCCCCGAGCAGGTCCTGAAAAAATTTATCAAAGGCCTCAGCACCCCCAACCGGAACAGCGAAAAAACAGACCACAACGAAACCATTTCGTGACAGAATAATTCCCGCATTTAATTCGTGTCCATGAGCGGTTATAATCCCCAACATTCTAAAGGAGATGTATCATGCCGAAGATTTTCACGAAAACGGGCGACAAAGGCCAAACCGGGCGGTTCGACGGCACGCGCGTGCCCAAGAATGACCCGCTGATCGAAGTCAATGGAACCATCGACGAATGCAACACGCTGATCGGCGTGGCGCGCAGCTACAACGACGATGAGCAGCTCGACCTCGTCCTCCGGAATTTTCAGAGCCAGCTCATCGTGGCGGGATCCGAGGTCACCAATGTCGCTCACGACGAACGCCTCCCCTTCATTACGCAGGAAGATGTCCAGGCCATGGAAGATCTGATCGACGAGCTCGAAGAGGGACTGGAACCGCTGACCAATTTTATCCTGCCCGCCGGCGGCAAGGCGTCCGCGCATCTACATCTCGCCCGCACCGCATCGCGCAAGGTCGAGCGGCGTTTGGTCACGCTACGCGATACCATGGACGTCAACACCCTGCTGCTGGCCTACTTCAACCGTCTCTCCGACACCCTCTTCGTCCTCGCCCGCCACGCCGCCAAGCTGTCCGGGAAAAACGACGAGATCTGGGTGAATCCGCGCAACTAAAGGTAGGGACAGAGGTAGGGACGGCTGTCCCTAGCCGTCCGAGTTAGCGGGTTGAAAAGACAACGCCCTTACCTCGAGCCCGAAAAAAGGTCTGCTTCGGGATAAGATGTGGATATGTTTCAAAACGTTGTGCGACCGCTGATTACTCGATTACGGGACCAATCCGAATTGCACATAGCTGAACGCTGATAAAAAAAGAGGTCAGCTTATGCATTTTAGAATCTCTTTCTTTTACGAGGTCAAAGGAAAAGGGCCCTAGCCTTAAGAAAAGTGGAGCGGGAGACCGGACTCGAACCGGCGACGAATTGCTTGGGAAGCAATCATTCTACCACTGAATTACTCCCGCTCAGTGAATTGTATTTTATACCGCCGGCCACGAATGAGCGCAACCCGGCGGATTCTTTATTTTAGCTCTGAAATATGTCCAAATGAAACGCCGTATGTTCCAGATGGAGGGACGACCTCTGTGTCGTCCGCGCGCAAGCTAAGGCACTGTTCTTTTCTGCCGTTATTAGGACGATACAGAGGTCGTCCCTCCAAATAATACCTCTATCAATCAACGCACTAATCGGTTACAGTGCCCTCTTCCAGCGCATCGTCGACTTCGCCGTCCAGCTCGACGCGCTCGATCTTGGTGAAGCGGCTGGTGATCTTCTTAGCGGACACCTGCACATCGCCGACATCCTTGTTGGCCTGGCCGATATGGGTAGCGAGTTTGTCCATGCGGATTTGGAACCGCTCGAAGTCTTTGGCCAGCGCCACGAGATGTTCCTGGATAATGTGCACCTGCCGGCGGGTATCGGCATCCTTGAGCACGGCGCGGGCCGTCGTCAGCACGGCCATCATGGTGGTGGGCGATGCGAGCCAGACGCGGGCGCGCTGCGCCTCTTCGACAAGCTCGGGATAGTGGCCGTGGATCTCGGCAAAGATGGCTTCGGCCGGAATAAACATGACCGCTCCGTCGGAGGTTTCGCCGGAAATGATGTACTTCGAGGAGATGTCCTTGATGTGTTTCTTGATATCCTGCCGAAACTGCTGTTCCGCGGTCTTGCGGTCGGCGTCGCCCAGATCAAAGTCCACCATACGCTGATAGCTCTCGAGCGGAAATTTGGAGTCGATGCAGATGGTTCCGGAGGGTTCAGGCAGAAACAGGACGCAGTCGGCGCGCACGCCGTTGTCAAAGGTGTGCTGCAAAGAATAGCTGTTTTCGGGCATGATGTTGGAGATGAGCGCATTCAGCTGCACTTCGCCGAAAGCCCCGCGCGAACGTTTGTCGGAGAGCACTTCCTGCAGCGAAACCACATTGGATGATAGCTTTGCGATGTTTTCCTGCGCCTTGTCGATCAGCGCCAACCGTTTGACGACATCGGCGAAGACTGAGGTGGTTTTTTCAAATCCCTTTTCGAGCCGCTCCTCTACTTTGCCGCTGATTTCCCCGAGCCGCCGTTCGTTGGTTTCGATCAGTTCCTTCACCCGCTCGCCGAGCTGGCGATTATTGCGTTCGAGCGACTCGTCGACCTTTTTGCGGACGCCTTCAACATCCTCGCGCAGCTCTTTTTCCATGGTCTGGAAAAAGCCCTCCAACCGCTGATAGCGCTCTTCGCCCTGCCGCGACGATTCGTCCATACGGGTATTCACTTTGGTGTTTCCTGTAAGCTGCAGCACCAGCACAACACACAGGAGTGCCAAAACAGCGATCAGCAGAAGCATTATCGGCATTGATTCCTCCAATAGTTCGGCAAACTATGCATCAAGTTCCAGCCGTTGAAAAGCGCCGATACCATGCAGCATGGTTTTGACTGGATTTAGTCAAGATTCCGATGCTAGTTTCCAGCTCCAGAAGGGAGAGCCTGCGGGTTGACGAATTAAATGACTTTTCGACTGAGCGACAGAGTGATCGCCGATTTTCTTAGCGGAATCCTCGCGCTGGTGGCGATCCTTGCCGTCGGGGCCGTTCTGGCGTTTGCGCTGAAATTCATGTCGAAGCGCTATCACTTCACCCGGCTCGGCCTGGTTCTAGGACTTGCCCCCCTGAGCATGGTCAGCTTTCTTGAATACCGCGGACGAGCCAACTTCTTCCTGTTTTCAATGTTTGTCATTCTGCTTGGCGTAACCATCGACGGCCTGGCCTACCTGTTCCATCCGCCGCTCGAGGAAGAACCGGAGGAAGAGCCGGAAGAAGAGGCAGAAAGAAAACTCGATCCTGTATCGGCCATCACAAAAATGTTTCAAGCAAAGGGACCTCCCACTGCGGAAACGCCGAAAGAAGAACCGCCCGCAGAGGAGACACCCATAGAGGAGGCACCGGCCGAGCCGAAGCCGGGGGTCATCATCTGGGAAAAGGCGGAGTAAGCGTTTTCAGATGAAACGGCACAACTGTTTCGGCTCATAGAGCCGACGCGACACCAATGCGAGTTGTAGAGTTGGCTCTGTGAGCCAAGTGACGGCAGGCTGGTGCACAAAGCAACCCCACTAGAGCGCTTTAAGAAATGTGGTGGCCGCCATTCAAGTGTTGTAGCCGGGGGCGGCGACCCCGCTCTCCTTTTAGAATTGCATGGCTTTTCAAATCCGGGGTCAACGCCCCCGGCTACAGCATTTCCGGCGGCTCCGCCTGAAGGCGGTACTACAAACCTTTTCGCTTGTGGTAATGCGGTGCGTCGCCGCGTTCGTTGAACCCCACCGTTTCGCCGATTCCCTTGATGCGCCCGCTCAGACAACCCCGGCACATGGACGAATTTTCATCGGTGCACGGCTTGTTGTCGTAGAGCTGGTATTTGGGGCGATAGTCGGTTTCGGTCACATTCGGCATAATCACATTGGCCCCACAGCGCAAGCCCTGCTCGCGACCGGTATATTCCAATGCCTGCAGCGCCGTGGCCGCCGCAATATTGATATCCTTGAGCACGATGCGCGTGACGGCGATCATTTTGAGGCCAAGCGTCAGCGCCGCCTTCTTTTGTTCGTCCGTATAGAGCGGAACCTCCTGCCCCATCGGCGTGTCGGAGTGCGGGATGTAGGGACCCATGCCCACCATGTCGATGTCGATCGCCTTGAGAAACAGGATGTCATTCGCAAGGTCTTCCATGGTCTGCTCCGGCAGCCCCATCATCACACCGGTGCCGACCTGATAGCCGGTCCGCCGCAACGCGGCCAGGCAGGCTTTGCGCTCCTCGAGGCTGTGATCCGCCGGATGGATCTTCGCATACAGTTCCGGATTGGTGGTTTCGATACGAAGCAGATAGCGGTGCGCACCCGCTTTCTTCCAACGGGCATAGGTTTCCTCGGTCTGCTCGCCGAGCGACAGCGTAATGCCCAGCTCTCCCTTGGAGGCCTCGGCAATCCTTCCAACCACCCGTTCTATCATGGCAATGTAGGTTTCATCCTGCCGCTCGCCCGACTGGATTACACAGGAGCCGTATTCCGCCTCATACGCCCACATGGCCTCCTTGAAGATTTCATCCTCATCCATCAGAAAGCGTTCGACCTTCTGGTTGCTCTTGCGGATACCGCAATAGTAGCAGTCCTTTATGCATAGGTTG
>JBFHPA010000111.1:0-7877 GCA_041592955.1 Pontiella sp. | reverse complement strand
ATTGCAAGCGGCGGACCTCGCGCGCTGAACAACGGCAGCACCGGGGACTACGACGATATTGAAGTTTCCTTCGCGCCCGCCTTGTCCGATCGGGTACTCGCCAATACGGAGAGCGCCACGTTCCAGATCAGTATCAATACCGCCAGTAACACCACCGCGGCCAGCGGTATTGATAATGTGGCGATCACGATTGTAAGCGCGGCGGATAACTACGACACCTATATCGCCGGATATGGCCTGACCGGCAGCAATGCGCTGGCCTCGGCCGATCTGGAGCCGGACGGACTGGACAACTTCCTGGAATATGCGCTCGGCGGCAACCCGACCAATGATGACGCCGTGGCTCTGCTTCCAAAGGGAGGAATCATTTCTGACCTTGGAGTTAACTGGCTGGAATATGTCTACCGTCGCCGCAGCGACTATGCGACCCGCGGGCTGACCTATACCGTTGAGGCCAACACCAACCTGGTGACCGATACATGGACCACCAACGGGGTGGTCGATGCGGGGTCCGCCACGATCGATGCGGATTTTGATTCCGTCACCAACCGGGTATCGACCGACACCGAAGACCAGCAGTTTATGCGGCTTCGCGTTGAAGGCAATTAGGCCATCAAATACCCGTTGATTGAAAAGGGAAGAATGAAGCTAAGCAGGGCGGCATGCTGGACTCGATACATGCTGCCTGCTTAGGTTTACTAAAGAGGAAGGTTGATCGCATGAAATTGGGAGCGAGTATAGCGGGAGGAGTCCTCTTTTTCATTGGGCTGTCCTGTTCATCCTTGGCCGATGCCAATGTGATCAGCAACGACACGTGGTGGGTGGACAGCAATGGCAGCAACGTCTTAGCCAGCATGGGCGGACACATCACCTTGGTGGGAGATACCTATTACTGGGTGGGGAATGATCCGCAGCGTTCGCTTAACGGGGAAGATATCCATCTGTATTCCTCTAAAACGCTCGGCAGCGGCAGCTGGAAACACGAGGGAAAGATGGTGGATTTCGCGCCCGGGACCGGGGCCAGCAATTGCTCGCTCCTGTACTCTCATGCGACGGGCAATTACGTGATTGTCGCCAAGTCAGGGCTGCAGTTCTATGAGAGCGCCAGTATCACAGGGCCATACACCCATGTGAACACGGTGAACAAGTTTCAGATTGATAACCGGGGCGGCAATTATAAAATCGGAGGTATGGGCACCTTTCAGGACGGAACGAATGCCTATGTCATCACCTCCCGCCGTTGGCTGCCGAGTACGCCTAAGTCTGAAACAGAAGGTGCAAATCACCGCTATACCGGCATCTATAAGCTGACGCCCGATTTTCTGGATGTTGCAGAAGAGGTCTGCTGGCTGCGCAACGATTCCCGCGAGGCCATGTGGCTGTTCAAAAAGGATGACACCTACTATATGACCGGCAGTCACACCGCCGGCTGGACGGCTTCCGCCTGTTATTACCGGACATCGACGAATCTGGAAGACTGGTCCGCCGAGCAGGAGATCGGTATGGATCCGGAGCGGCCCGGCGGAACGCAGGCGCAGAAAATAATGCGTTCTCATGGATCGCAGCATCGCTTTATTATTCAGCTGGGGAATGGTCAGTGGATGTACGGAGGCGACCGTTACCCGTATGATGAGCCCGAGTCACATCCTTTTGAAAAGGGGCTGTATATATTCTGCCCGGTGGTCTGGGATAATGGCCATCCGACCGTGAAGTGGGAACCCGTCTGGACGGCCATTGCACCGATAGAAGCAGGGCCCGAAGTTCTCGCCGTTGGCTGGCATAGTCCGGCAGATTCGGGTGCCGGAACGGCCGTTCAAGACGCCACGCCGGATCATGTTTTTCCGGGACTGTCCGGCCTGCTCGGAGGCGGCGTCGATCCCTCCAAAATGAATGTGGGCGGCGGACGTGAGTGGTCCGGTGCCGCCGACAGCAGCGACGGCACCTACGGTTCGGTATCCATCCCCGACCCTCAGCCCTCACAAAGCGGCATGGTTCTGCTGCGTTCGCGGCGTAATCAGGATCGTTTCCTGGATGTGGCCGTCACCAACGGAACCGGTGCACCTGTGACGTTGAGCAGTCTTCATTTCGACTTCCAGCTGAACAGCACCAACGCTGGTCTCGATAGCCTCGCGGTAGAGCACCTGGATGTAGTGAGTGATTTGACCGATGGCCCGGTTTCGCTTTTTGCAACCAACGGCTTGGCGATCGGACCATGGGTGGATGTGGATCTGGATCTGACCACGTTGCTGGCCGATACCATCCTGCTCGATGGCGAAACCGCGGCCTTCCGGATTTCCATTCCGGATAACGATGGATATGATTTCATGCGCATCGATAATGTGGCGATCTCGATTTTGAGCACCGCCGATACCTACGACACCTACATGACCGGATATGGCCTGACCGGCAGCAATGCGCTGGCCTCGGCCGATCTGGAGCCGGACGGAATGAACAACTTGCTGGAATATGCCCTCGGCGGAAATCCTACCACTAATGATGCCGCGTTCCTGCTTCCTAAGGGAGGAATTATTTCCGAGTTGGGAACCAACTGGCTGGAATATGTCTACCGTCGCCGCAGCGACTATGCGGCCCGCGGGCTGACCTATACGGTTGAGGCCACCACCAATCTGGTCACCGATATCTGGACGACGAACGGGGTGGTCGATGCCGGAACCGGCCCGATTGATGCCGATTTTGATACGGTCACTAACCGGGTCTCGACTGGCACCGATGACCGGCAGTTTATGCGGTTGAAGCTTCAAACCGAGTAAGGGATTGAGCTGGAAACGCTTAAAAGGGCAATAAAAGCACCTGCCAGCCTTTTTAAATAGCGTCGTAAAAGCGCAATATTATTGCATGAAAGGCCAAAATACGCTAAATACATGGAAGCTGGTGGAGAGGTGACTGTTATGTCCTCAGAACCGTTCGGCACTAAAAGAGAGGAAATATGATGAAGATGATCAGATTACTAGTGATTTTGTGCGTTTCAATGACGATGCACTCGACGCACGCTCAAAACAGTTTCCAGCCCTACAACACACAGGGCGATAATCTGATTCATGTGACGACGGCGGATTTCGACGGCATCGGCACGAACGATTATGTGGTCGGGATGAGCATTGAAGGCAAGGTCATCGCCTTCCAGCGCCCGGATCTCATTGTTGATCCGACGTCCTCTACCAACCGGCTATGGGAATACCAGACACCGAATTCGTTCAACATCATGATCATTGCGGCGGATGCCATTACCAGCAGCCCCGGCGACGAAATCCTGGTGCCGGGAACGGACGGCCATCTGCGGATCCTTTCCAAAACCGGAGTGTTGCTGGCAGACTGGCCCGTAAGCTCGGGCGTTCTCTACAGCGCGGATGTCGGAGTGAACAACGCCGGCCAGAAGCGCATCGTGACCGGCGGCGTTGATGGAAAGATTTATATTCTGAATGAAAGCGGGACGCAGCTCGCGGCCATTATGCCGTATGCCGCGGGAAATGGTCATGCGGGCGTCATTCGCCGCGTGGTGGTCGGAAACTATGATGGTCTCGGTGGCGACGAAGTGATCTCCTTCTATGATCGCAACAGCTTTTCCGGCAACAACTTTTTTGAAGTGACGGACCTCAATACACTCGCCCGCCCGTCCTACTGGGGTGGAGTGACCTCGGTGAATGTAAACGATGTGCAGGAATCGTTGGGCTGGACGGACAAGCAGCTGCCGCATGCCTACGATATGGATGGCGACGGCGACGACGAGCTGGTCGGCCATTGGGGTGTGCTGCATCCGGAAAACGGGCCCGGCACGCAGGTTTTGTCGACCATGCTGACCTCCGGCGAGTCGCTCGATTTGAACACGCATTACATTGGTGAGTATGAAGACACCGATACCGGAAAATATCTGCTGCAGCAGGGCGTACCGGGCAACTTCAGGAGCTGGGCCGCCTATCCGGGACCGGAAATGGTTACCATTTACGGCGACGATCTGTATCTGGTCGATTACGACACGGTCAACGAACCTGCCAGCAACCGCTTTCGTGTAAAAGACTATGGCTATGCCCACACGCTCTACCATTTCACCGACGGCGCACGACTGGAAGATCGAAACGGCGGCGTTGACAAGCTGGTGCTTGCCGGACCGCCCAACGGCGACGATCATTTTTATGTCGTGGATTTCAACTCCAGCCAATGGAAGACCGATGCCAAAACCATTAACGGGAACGGGGTGCTCGGTGAGATCAGCGACA
Source organism: Pontiella sp. (assembly GCA_041592955.1). GTDB lineage: Bacteria > Verrucomicrobiota > Kiritimatiellia > Kiritimatiellales > Pontiellaceae > Pontiella. The sequence goes on along the minus strand of JBFHPA010000111.1, from coordinate 3,642 downwards.
CCTTGGATGCGCTGGAACTAAATGCAAATAACTTTAACGGCACGACCGCCGTGGCTGGAAAGCCCATTTGGTATGTGGATAATTTTGACAGCTCGATAAAGTTCTTTGACAAAACCAACCCTACAACGCTTTCCAATCGCGCAGATGAAGTGAAAGCGGCGATCGACACCTTGAGTGGTGATCTGTTTGGGGGCGGATACGACCCGCAGAGAGTCTATCTGACCGCCAGCCTAGGTCCGGCGGGTAATGGCGAAGACGTAACGGTGGTTGCCACCAATGGCCTGGAAAACTTTGCGACCGCACTCGCTGTGCGCGGTGTTCATTTTTGCCTGATTATTGGAAAAGGAGGCAATAAGTATATTGAACCCGATCATCTGGCCGATATTTTTGAATCCTCGATCGTCGGTACGAACAGCTACATGATGACGCGCACGAAGGAACTTTCCCATCCGGCTGACATTGATACCTATAAACCCCACATGGATGCGCTCATCGCGCGGGCCACCACGCTGGGCGTGGCACCGCCTAAAGTGATGTTCTGCACAAAAGGGCCGATATTTTCAATTATGACCCCTGCACAGGTCGCAACCTACTTCCCTGCCTACAAGGATGTTTTTGTTCCGGGCGTTGAAAACTCCAATGTCAATGAACTGGACTGGAGTTTTGCCGAGCGGGCGGGCCTGTGGCTCAACGGCGATGTGGAAAGCTGGGGCTGCAACACGATCGGCGATAATCTGGCCGCCAACCGGGTGGTGGAATACGGCGGCATGCGCAACGGGCATATGACGCTACGTCATATGCTCTCACAGTATGCCCTCGGGGCGGATGTCTTTCGCGTTACGTCGGTTCAGGGGAAGGATAATCCGCTCTTTTTGCGCGATGCAACCGGTCCGAAATACAGCAGCGCCTACGGACAGGGGATCTATAACTTTTTAAGACTGGTCGAAAAGGGGATCTATCCCAACGGCCCCGATCGCAGTCAGCTCAAGGGGGTGTCGCCCGTTGCGGCGGCGCTGTATCAACCCGTCGCCCGACTGCATAATATGACCGATAACCATAACTTTAAGGACTATACCGTTCCGCCGCAGGATTATGTGATCAACAAACTTTCCTGCTGGGATGCCTATTCCGATGTGCCTGACGTGGATCTGACGGCGATTATGCTCAATACCAAACGCCGGTGGGAAAATTTTCTGCCGACCTCACCAAGTGGTTTTGTGCCGGTGGTGCCGTACGTCACGCGCGCCCAACTCGAAGCCAATACCTGGTGCAACCGGGCCTACCAGACTGACGGCAACAGCTGGGCTGAATTCGGCAGCCTGACCGCCGGGCGCGACGCCATCGCGGCCGAGCTCGTGGCGCAGAAGTTTAACCAGCTGTTCTATGTCGATAATGAATGCTTCTGGCAGGTTACTCAGCAGAAGAACGATACCAACACCCTGTTTGCCGTGCTGATGGATTCGAACACGCTTTCGCCGACGAACCGCACCGTACAGCTCAAGAAGGGCAGCGCGACCGGAATCTGGCAGGTCTTCGACCAGTTTGGCTCGCAGTCAATTCCGCTGGGGGGGCTGACGAACGGTTCCGATCTGGTGAGTATTTCGATTCCGGCAGGTGCCGCCCGTTTCCTGACGCTCAAGACCGATTTCACGCCGGGGGGAGGCGGCAGCACCACGAACCTCTATAATGCGGCGGCCGACACCTATTCCAAGCAAAACTCTCCGACTGTCAATTATGGTGGCGATCTAGTGATGCAGGTCCGCTCCAATAACACTAAGGAAAAGAATTCATACATGAAATTCAGTGTGACGGGCGTATCGGGCACCATCGATTCGGCCAAGCTCAGGGTTCATATTGGAGCCAATCCCATCCAAAATCTGACCCTGCACCACGTGGTCAATACCTCCTGGGACGAATATACACTGAACTGGAACAATGCCCCGGCGATCGGCGGCAGTCTCGGAACGAAAAACAACATACTGGCCAACACCTGGTATGAGTGGGATGTCACGGCAGCGATTACGGCAAACGGACTCTACTCGTTTGCACTCAAATCGACCAGCAACGACACCTTCCGCGACATCGATACGCGGGAGTCGGCCTTCCCGCCGGTCCTCGAGATTGTTTACTCGACTCCTCCGCCCAATCAACCCCCGGCCTTTACATCTGATCCGATCAACGAGATCAACGCCACCGAAGACGCCGCCTACAGCAGCACCATCGGCGACAACGCCTCCGATCCGGAGACGGACTCCATGACTTTCTCGAAGCTTGGCGGTCCGCCCTGGCTGAGCGTGGCGGCCAATGGCGCACTCTCGGGCACGCCGGCCAACAGCGATGTGGGGCTGAACGTCTTCACAGTACAAGTGACCGCCACCGGCGGAAGCGATACCGCCACGTTGAATATTACCGTCGACAACGTCAACGATGCTCCGGTCTTTACGACCGATCCGATGAACAAACCGGACGCGAATGAAGGCGAAGCCTACAGTGATACCATCGCCGGTTCCGCAACGGACGTGGATGCAGGCGACGCGTTGACCTACTCCAAGATTGGTGGTCCGGCCTGGTTGAACGTGGCGGCCAATGGCGCGCTCTCGGGCACGCCGGCCAACACCAACGTTGGGCTGAACGTCTTTACCGTTAAGGTTGAGGATCTGGCACTCGCTTCCGATACCGCGACAGTGAACATTACGGTCATCAGCGCCTATGACGTGTGGGCCGCCAGCTACGGACTCACCGGATCCAATGCCTTGAAATCGGCCGATCTGGAGCCGGACAGCATGGACAACTTCCTGGAATTCGCCCTCGGCGGCAATCCTTCCACTAATGATGCCGCGGTCCTGCTTCCAAAGGGTGGAATCATTTCCGACCTTGGCACCAACTGGCTGGAATATGCCTTCCGCCGCCGCAGCGATTATGCGGCCCGCGGGCTGACCTATACGGTTGAGGCCACCACCAATCTGGTGACGGGAACATGGAACACCACCGGGGTGCTCGATGCCGGAACCGGCACCATCGATGCCAGTTTCGACTCCGTCACCAACCGGGTCTCGACCGAGTCCGAGCCGCAGCAGTTCATGCGTCTTCGTGTCGAAGGCAATTAGACCTTCAATCACCTGGTGATTAGAAACGGAAGATGGAATCAAGAGGTCGGCCAACCGACCTCTTGATTGCGTATAATACTTAATATCATGGTAATATAACTCCGTGTGTGCTACGTATGTCAGTGGCTTGAAGAACAGCTTCAGGCACCTCTGCGGAGTCAGCTGAGAAAGAGAAACGGGATGAGGATCATGCGATTATTGAGTGTTTTTATGTGTGCGATGACGGTTTCGGCGGCGCACGCTCAAAACAATTTCCAACCCTATAATACACAGGGTGATAATCTGATTCATGTCACGACGGCAGATTTTGACGGCATCGGCACGAACGATTATGTGGTCGGCATGAGCATTGAAGGCAAGGTCATCGCCTTCCAGCGCCCGGATCTGATTGTTGATCCGGCCGCTGATAACCGGCTGTGGGAATACCAGACCCCGACCTCTTTCAATATCATGATTATTGCGGGGGACGTCATTTCCAGCAGCCCCGGCGACGAGGTGCTCGTGCCGGGAACGGACGGCCATCTTCGGATTCTCT
>JBFHPA010000110.1:0-7920 GCA_041592955.1 Pontiella sp. | reverse complement strand
TAACAGGCCAGAAACGGCTGAGTCATAAAATCAACCAGTTTCAGAATAAGCCCGGCGGCAATCCCACCCTCATGCAGAAGCAGGTGGAGCATGCCCAGCATGAGCTTTTCAGATCCGCGCTCGAGTTTTCCAATAAACTGGAGCCCTTCAAAAAATGGAACCTGCTGATGGAGAAGCAGATTTCCACGCTGCGTCTGCAGTTTCTCTACCAGCTGAAAGAGTTCGATCAGGTCGATAAGGTTTTTTCCAAAGGAATGCTGACCGGACCGATTCTGTCGGAGCCGCTGCTGGTGGCCATGAAAATGGCGCGTCAGTTTGAAAACAAAAATGTGCCGCGTGCCCAGAAAACCTTTAAGCGTTATGTGCGATGGTTCCGAAGTGATAACGGTGCATTGCTGTATGGTGTTATGTCGTGGATCTATGTGAAACAGGATCAGATTGAAGAGGCCCGACAGTTGCTGGCGAAGGCCAAGGAAAAAATGTCAAACGAGGTCATTACCCGCAACTGGGAAATGCTTTCCAACGACCGCGCCAAGAGCTTCTCCAACGCCGGGTTTGGCGATCAGTGGTACAGCCTCTACCTCGAAAAACCGCCCGCCCCGAAACGGCAGCAAATCCGCGCCAAAAAAGGCCGCCGCCCGTTTTAGCGGGAAGAAGGTTTAGCTCCTGGTTCAATGAAAGGGCCCGGGGCCGGCCCCTTCTACTGACATTTGTCCGGCTTTTTTAATCCTGCTTATACAACGTGAGTGAACCCCTCCCCGGACCGAAATCCGGGGAGGGGTTCACTCAGGCTTAGAGGCTGGCTCTATTTAGCAAAAATCCACGTTACCACTTCCGGAGTGATGTTTCTTAACACCTGAATCTTGTGTTCGCCATCGGGATTAATTGTAAAATTCACCTTGGCGCCGGCCGCACGCGCTTTGTTGACGTAGCTTTCGCCGCGTTCTAAAGCAACCCGCTGGTCATCTTTATTGTGGAAGACCCAGATCGGCAGATCTTTCAGCGTATGCTCAGCCGGAACTTCTCCGCGGAAGCCGCCTTCAATCACAATGGCTGATTTGATCAGATGACCTTTATGCACGGTGGCTCCGGTGACTGCTCCACTGCCGGCACTGTAGCCAGCTATCGTGATCTGCTTTGGATCCACGTCATAATTCGCGACAACGTTGGTGATAAACTGCTCGAGACCCTCTAGAGAAAGACTGCCGCTCTTCTTGCCGTTTTTTGGCATAAAGAAATAATAGGAGTCGCCGTTCTGCGAAAGCGCCTTTTGCCATTCAATCTCTTTATTTTCCGGCGGGTAGGCCTTATTCCCCCCACCTGTTCCATGGCAAAGAATAAACGCCGGCAGTTTGGTGCCTTCCGGTTCGGTGCTGACCTTTCTCACCTGATATCGATACGGAGCCCCCAAATGGCCGGCTTCGTCAAAAGTTTGAACGCTGACGGCCCCATAAACCAGTCCCGCAATCCCCAGCATCAGTACAATCGCAAAAAACTTAAGTCGCTTCATTTAACTCTCCTTATGTTGATTATTTTTACAAACCTGCTATCGGAGAATGCCACCACAGTTTCGGCTCTATTGATGGTTTCCGCCGACCCCGCGCACACTACTCCTTCTATACCACTTGCTGTATCTAGCGTTATCGTGACCCGATATAAATAAAAATGTGCAACATCATGGCCCGTAATAATCTCGCATGACTCTCAGGAATTGAAAAGGACCGCGGGTTTGAACGGCAGTGAAGGTCGTGGAATTCCGGTAAAAATGTTCTGGTCATGGGTCAGGTTTTCGGGGTTGATCGCATTATGTTAGTGCATGTTGCTTCATGCAAAAAATGAAATGCCAAGAAGGTACATATGTTCAGAGTTAACTCTTCGTGTAGTCGTTTTTATTTCAGTGCCCGTGTTGTTGTCATTGGCTCCATACTTTTAATTGGAGCGAATGCTCAGGGCGGAGGCTCTAGTCGGGCGGTCCACCCGGGCGATGCCTACGCCTATCAAATCGGGCAGCTTTCCGGCATCTCCGCAGAAAAGAAGGACTCGCGATATGTTTTCAGCGGCAGGAATGGATTCCGGATCATGCTCAAACCGGAAACCGGCGATGCCTGGGATATGCAGGCGGTCAGTGTATTCGGGCTCATGTTTTCCAATACCGGGGAATCGGAGCTGGTTATCGATGTGATGCTGCGGAACGACGGCGCCACGGGATGGTCCAACTCGTCGCTCGGACGCACCATCGTTAAGCCCGGAGAGACCATGCCGCTGGGTGTTTCGCTGTGCAGGTCGGGAGACTATGCCGGTACGGATCCGGCCTACTTGCGGATGTCGGGCAAACCTGACGGCACCTTTCGCCATTGGCACACGATTGATCCCAAACGGGTCAAGCAGGTGTTGATCACCTGTGCTTCGAAGGGCGAACATTGCTTTGAGCTGGGAGCGATGGGTGCGTTGCAGACCATGAAGCCGGAGCGAATGGGCGTGTTCCCGTTTATCGATGCATTCGGGCAGTACATGCTGAAAGACTGGGCGGGCAAAGTGACGGCCGAGGCCGATCTCAAACTGCTGTCGAAAAAGGAAAACAATCTGCACACGCAGCTGGGCGAATCGAAGGGCTTTTCGATCTATGGCGGATGGATGGATGGGCCAAAGCTGGAGGCGACCGGATTTTTTCGCACGGAGCAGTATAAAGACCGCTGGTGGTTTGTGGATCCGGAAGGTTATCTGTTCTGGTCGCATGGCGTAACCTGTGTGGGGGTGGAATTTGCCGGTCAGACGCCGACGGAACGCAATCCGGCTGTTTTTGCCGGGCTCCCTGCCAAGGAGGATCCTGATTTCGGGCGCTTTCATACGGAGCTGGATGTGGAGGATAATTATAAGCTGCGCGAGGATGTGCCGCATTACGACTTTACCCGGGCCAATCTGTACAAAAAATATGGTGAAAGCTGGGAGGCGGATTATCCCGCCCAGGAACTGCGCCGGATGAAGAGCTGTCGCCTGAATACCATCGGCGCCTGGTCTGACAACGAGGTAGTTGCTGCGCGGGGAGTGCCGTATACGGTGATGCTGCATTATGAATATGCCTTTGCGGCGGAAAAGCTGCCGGATCCGTTTGACCTGAAAACACGCGAAGGTTTGCGGAAAGCCATACAGGCGTATCCAGTCGATTTTCGGGATGATCCGTGGTGTCTGGGTGCTTTCGTGAATAATGAGCTGCATTGGAAAAATGATTCCGCAACGTTGGTTAAAGCCATTCTGGAATCTGAATTTGAAAACAGTGCGGTGCGTCGGTTTTTTCGGGATACGTTGAAAAAGAAATACGGCCGAATTGACGCACTCAACAAGGCCTGGAAAACCACCTTTACTGCCTGGGATGATTTGCTGCGCAAGGTGGCGGACGACCGGCTGAAATCAATGGATGCCGCGGATTGTGCGGAGCTGACCACCCGAATGGCGGACGCCTTTTATCGGATGGTGAAAGAGGAGCTCCATGCGCACGCCCCGAATGTGCTATATCTCGGAAGCCGCTGTAATTCCGGCAGTCCGGAAGTGATGAGGGCAATGGCGGATCATGTGGATGTCATCAGCTATAACCTCTATTCATTCCAACCCCATCTCGGCTTTGCCGGCGAGACGGAGCGTCCGGTGCTCATCAGCGAATTTCATTATGCCAATGTCGGCGGGAATAATCTCGGTAGCGGATTGCGCAGCGCGCAGGATGCCGTCCAGCAGGGCCGACTGTACCGCTCGTTTGTGCTCGAGGCGGTCAACCACCCACAGATCATCGGAACCCACTGGTTTCAGTGGCGCGACCAAAATGCCGCCGGGCGCTATGACGGCGAAAACTATCACGTAGGTTTTTTTGATGTGGTGGACGGACCAAACGTAGAACTGATCAGGGCGGCGGCCGAGGTCGGCAATCAACTGTATGACTTTATTAAGTGACCGAGAGGGCGAGGGGTCAGAACGCTTTTCTCGTCATTTCCCGCATTTTGATGACGTCTTCGTTCGCGGATTGTTCCACATCCTTCACATGACGCGCCAAGTTAGAAGCATGCCCCATGGAAAGCCTCTCGCAAATCCAGTCGTTCTTTATGCTCGTGTTTCGCCGAATTAGCCAGGCTAGAACCTTCTTGCGGGGATCGCTCTTTTGCATGGCGGGCAATTGGTCAATCTCAACGCCGAGCACGTCCAATCCCGCAACCAGCAGGCGCTCGGCCTCCCGCTCGTCGTGTTTTCTAGCCTCATCCCCGAGATAGGAACGACGATCATACTGATCAATCCGCGCCTCAACCAATCCCTCCATTTCAGCGCGAAATGTATCATCTCCAAGACACCAACCTCGGCGAATATCCTGCCAGTTCTTGTCGAAAATACCGGGCGATTCGCTATAAAGAATTTCCTGCGTCCTCTTGTTCATATAAGAGCGAAACTGCTCAAGTCCCTGCCGATTATCCAACCATTGATAATTCCCGAGCACGCGCAATACACAGAGCCAGTCAGGGCGTTTTGCGCGGTCGAAATACAACGGGAAACTGCTCTAGGGATAGTCCGATAACTCATGAATCCCAAAATCCATCAGCCTCGACCGTACTGGATTGAGATGGATGTACGCCGCAACCGTCGAAAAGTAGTCACCCCGGTCCGACTGAACAACCAACGCTTTGTAGCGCCCCTGGAAAAGATGCCCCCACTCCTTGTGGCGACTGTTGAAGCGCTGCGTATAGGTTCCCTGCAGCCACGTCATTCCAACCACAAGGTTTGGCTCCGGCGTTTCCAGCAAGAGGTGATAGTGATTGCCCATCAGCACATAGGCGTGGACAAACCATCCCTGCCGGCTGCAGGCTTCCGACAGCGTATCCAGAAAAACCCGCCGGTCCCGGTCATCCCGGAAAATGTCATTTTGCCGGTCACCCCGACTCATTACATGATAAACCGCACCGGCATATTCAATACGTGGTTTGCGAGCCATAATCGGAAGCTACCCCGCTCAAATCACACGTACAACCAAAATATGACGAGAAAAGCGTTCTGACCCCTCGACTGACCCCTCGATGACCCCTCGATTGACCCCTTGATCGTTTTTTCTTCCTTTTGATAGTCATTATGCGCAATCCCGCGGCGCAATAAACGTTGACGGGGAATAAAACAGATGCTAGATTTTCGTGTTTTGGTGAGGGGAATATGGTGGCGCACCTATAGAGGGCACAATCAACACCTGTCTGGTCTAAAATAGTTTTTATGACCATTTTCCGCGAACAACCGACAGAAGGCGTGCTTTCGATGGATTCAATCAGCGCGGTCTTTTTATTTTGCGCCAAAAAAATTTAATGGAGGCAAAGTAATTTTGGCTTGCGAAGTAGCATGGTTTACGTCGATTATCCGAACATAGAAGCCTGATAATAGAGACATTATTCCATCTGGTCATAGGTGGGTGATTTAGATTAGATCCAAATGGGGAGATACATGAAAACAAACAGGATTTTGCCGGTCATCGGCACGGTTGTACTATGCGTTGCGTTCCAAACCTACGGTCAGCGGTATATTAACCGTGATGTGCAGGGAGCTTCCCGCGTGAATGGAGCTGCCTTCAACTGGGACCGGAGCGGAGACAATCCCCTGAACTCAGCCAATGTCGTAGGTACCGTTAGCGATGGGCTCGGTACCTATCAGCGTGGCTTCTCTTCCATTCTTACCGATGTACAGGTCCATGTTGATCATGTTTTAACCGGGTTCATCGCTGCTGAAGCCAATATCAACGGAAACAACAACTCCTATCCCACCTACACCACCACCATCTTCAGTCATGATGACCCCAACGTGGCCGCAGTGTATGGCTCCAACTCCACCGATTCGCGGAGGCAGCGCCGGAATCGCCCCACGCCCGGTTTTTTTGTTATTTCACGCCATAACAATCCTACCTCCATGGGCACCTGGACGCTGCATGAGGGCAACTACTTTGGCGGAGAAAACAACGATGGCGCGCATGTCACCGAGTCCGCCGCCCTGAATCTAAACGGAACGTCGCTGATCGGCGGCGACGGGACATCAGGGTCGTATTCTTCTCTGGAATCCGACCTCGATCCAACGAGCATACTCATAGGAAACACTGGGCTTCAGGCTGAGTTGGTCGGTACTGTCACGATTAACAACCGAACCCGATCGGCAACCCATTTTGATGTCATCCGCGGCGGAGATGGTGACAGCGATGCATTGGAGACCGTGCAAAACCAGATGCGTTCCATTTCGGGCGGCAATGCGATTCATATGACCGGCGGGACACTGCGCATAAACGGCGGCGACTTTTATGCGGGAAATGCCAAAGGTGAGAGTCTGATCATCACTAGCGGTCTCGTGGGCATCTCCAGTAATTCTACGGCCCTTGCCGAGGGTGCCGCGGCAATCCGCCACGTCACACCCACTCAGACCAGAATAGATGACGGATATTTTATGGGCGGCAGTGCCGGAAGGGCTGACATGAAGACCTACTCCGGCCTGGCCCGCGCATCCGGCGGTATTGGAGTGGATACGTTTGGTGTAGCAACTATTGCCCAGGGAACCTTTATTGGAGGAGAAGCAGGAAAAGCGTCCGTGACAGGAACCATGCAGGCAGAAGCGGATGCCCAGGGAGGCCATGCGATCCGGCTGACCGGGGGGAACAGTACGATTGCGAAAGCGGATGCCCGGGCGACCGCAGGGGGCTTTGCCATTGCCCTTGGATCAAATACGGTTGCCAACGCCTCGGGCGGTAACGGAGTGTATGCCCGTACCGCCGCCAATGTTACGATTTCCGGAGGAACCTTCCAGGGGGAGCGTGGCGGCACAGCTATCGCCGTGGACACGGCCACAGCCGACGGCGGATCAGGCGTTCGCGCCGAGAATTCCACCCTCACCATCAATGGCGGAACCTTCAGTGGAGCCCGCGCCGGCCTGGCACGGGGAGCAAATGCCACAGCCCGGGCAGGCCGCGGTATATTTGCCGTTAACAGCGGCGTTACCATCAATGACGCAACCGGTACGAACACCGTCATCAACGACGGTATCTATTTTTCAAACGCTGGAAAAACCCTGAGCTTCCAAGGGGGTACCGTCAACGGGGAAATCCTGTTTGAAGGAGCAGGAAATTCCACCTTCACCGTATCCTCGAGCGCCGTCAACAATGGCCGCGTTGTTCAGAATGGCGGTGTGGTTTCAGTGATCAGCGTTGCGGGCGCGGCTTCCTTCTTCAATGATGTGACCATCAATGGCCGAATGAAATTTAACAGCGACTTTATCACTGCAGCAGGATCGTCGTTCACCTTGCTAAATACCGACAGCGAAGTGGATTTCAACTCGCTCTTCCTCTCTGATGGATCCACCATTAATGCAGGCATGGGCGATGTGATTACCACCAGCGGCAAGCTGGAGATCAGCAAGAATTCGAGTATTTCCCTGGCCTACGACGGCCGGACCGGTGAACACGGCCTCGTGAAACTGGGCACTAGATCACTCGTGATGTCGGACCCGAGCGCACGCATCCTCGTTTCCGGCACATCAGCGGCACCGACCGGTTCGTTCACGGTGGTCAGCAGCACGGGTGCCATTACTCTGTCGACCAACGCCAATATTCAGGCCTATCTCGGCAGTCTGGTCAAGACCACCAACGTCGTCAATGCGGCTGGCGTGAACATCAACTTCGACTACAATTCACTGTCCAATCGCGCTTCATTGGCTGATTTGAATGTCGGCGATTTCCTGTCCACAATCGACGATTCACTCACAAGCAGCAATGCGATCGCGTCCGGCCTCTTTTATAACATCAACAAACTCGAGATGATAAGCCAGGAGCGCCTGGTCCGTTATTCCGAAACGCAGGTGCCGGATGCCGCCGAAGCCGGCTTCCAGACACAACAGCAAATTGCTCAACAGATTGCCGCCCGCGGC
>JBFHPA010000109.1:0-7975 GCA_041592955.1 Pontiella sp. | reverse complement strand
GTGTTCGTCTGACCAACGGTCGTGAAGTCAATGCATACATTCCGGGCGAGGGCCACAACCTGCAGGAGCACAGCATGGTGTTGGTTCGCGGTGGACGTGTGAAGGACTTGCCGGGTGTTCGCTACCACATCGTGCGTGGCGCGCTGGACTGCCTCGGTGTTGACGGACGTAAACGCGGTCGTTCGAAGTATGGTGCCAAGCGCCCGAAAAGCTAAGGATATTTGAGCTATGGCTAGAAGACGTAGAGCTGTAAAACGTGATCTGATTCCAGATCCCCGCTACAACAACCAGATGGTCGCATATATGATCAACTGCGTGATGGAGCGCGGTAAGAAATCGGTTGCTGCAAAAATTGTGTATGGAGCCCTTGAGGATATTCAGGGTCAGCTGAAGGACGAGGATCCGGTGCACGTGTTCACCACGGCCATCGAAAACATCTCTCCGCGCCTCGAAGTGAAGTCTCGCCGCGTCGGTGGTGCGACCTATCAGGTGCCGCTGGAAGTAAAGCCCAAGCGTCAGATCGCTCTGGCGACCCGCTGGCTGATTCAGTTTGCCGGAAACCGTAAAGGGGTCCCGATGCGCCGTGCACTGGCCAATGAAGTGATTGATGCCTTCAAGGGGCAGGGTGCCGCCATCAAGAAGCGTGACGACACGCACAAGATGGCGCAGGCCAACAAGGCTTTCGCCCACTACCGCTGGTAAGCGCTGTATGCTGGAAATATAGGAAATCCCCAACGGATGGGGGTCGCCGATGCAAGGGAAGGTTCCAATCATTGGAACCTTCCGCTTGTCGATAAAAGAAATGACGAACGCTGTGAAACATCAGAATAACAAAGCAGGAAAAGGCTCGGATTCCAAACTGGAAGCCGATGGCCGCAGCCATGCTTTGTGCTCGGTTCGCAACATCGGCATTATTGCCCACATCGATGCAGGCAAAACGACGACGTCCGAACGCATTCTCTTTTACTCCGGCAAGGTCCATAGAATCGGCGAAGTGCACGACGGTACGGCCACCATGGACTGGATGATCCAGGAACAGGAACGGGGCATCACAATTACCAGTGCCGCCACCACGTGTTTCTGGAACGATCACCAAATCAATATCATCGACACCCCCGGCCACGTGGATTTCACCGTGGAGGTTGAACGCTCACTTCGCGTCCTGGATGGCGCCGTGGGCGTTTTCTGTGCCGTGGGCGGTGTGCAGCCCCAGTCCGAAACGGTTTGGCGGCAGGCCACGAAGTACAAGGTTCCGCGCCTTGCGTTCGTCAACAAGATGGACCGGATGGGTGCCAACTTCCACAAGGCGCTTTCGGAAATGCAGGAAAAGCTCAGCGCTCCAGCCGTTGCGATTCAGCTGCCGGTCGGCGCGGCCGAAACCTTCTCCGGCGTGATCGACCTGATCAAGATGCGGGGCATCACATTCTCCGAAGACGACATGGGTTCCAGGGTCGACTATATCGACATTCCTGCGGATTTGGCGGCCGAGGCTGAAAAAGCGCGTGCCGCGCTAATCGAGCGGGTGGCCGAAGTTGATGAAGAGCTGCTCGAAGCCTACATGGACAACAGCGATGTTTCCGAACAGGCATTGGTTGAGGCGCTGCGCCGCGCCACGATCGCAAACCACATTGTTCCCGTGCTCGTCGGATCTTCGCTGAAGAACAAAGGCGTGCAGCCGCTGCTGGATGCCGTTGTCGATTACCTGCCTTCTCCGCTCGATGTGCCTGCGGTTACCGGGCTCTCCCCGAAGAGCGATGAGGAGCTTGAGCGCGTTGCTTCCGACTTTGAGCCGTTGACCGGCCTCGTCTTCAAAATGACGACCGATAAGTTTGTCGGTAAGCTGGCCTTTGTCCGTATCTATGCCGGCCAGCTTAAGAAGGGACAGAATATTTTCAATCCGCGCACCCGCAAGCGCGAGCGCATCGGGCGCCTGCTGCGTCTGCACGCCAACCACCGCGAAGATGTGGATGTGCTGTACGCCGGTGAAATCGGCGGCATGGTCGGCCAGAAGAATTTCACCACCGGCGACACCGTGTGCCCCGAGAACGATCCGATTATTCTCGAAACCATCGATTTTCCTGAACCCGTTATTTCCATGGCCATCGAGCCGAAAACCACGGCCGACAAGGATGCGTTGGTTGAAGCGCTGCAGGATATGGCGGACGAAGATCCGACGTTCCACACGTCGATCCACGAAGAAACCGGCCAGACCATCATTCAGGGCATGGGCGAGCTTCACCTCGAAATCATCAAGGACCGCATCCTGCGCGAATACAAGGTCAAGGCCAATGCCGGCCGGCCGATGGTGGCCTACCGCGAAAGCGTGTCGAAAAAGGGTGAAGGCAGCTTTACGTTCGAGCGCGAGATCGGCGGCGAAAGCCATTTTGCCAGCCTGACCCTTCAGGTGGCCCCGGCATCCTCCGGAGCGGGCAATACCATTGAGTTCGACGTATCCACAAGCATCATTCCCAACGACTATCGCAAAGGAATCGAAGAGGGGATCGCAGATGCCCTCCTGACCGGTGTGCTCGGAAACTTTGCCATTATCGACACCAAGGTGACGGTGATCGGCGGTCAGACGCATGCCACCGAGTCCTCCGAGATGGCCTTCCGGTCGGCTGCGGTGATGGCGTTGCGTGATGCCGTCGGCAATGCCGGACCGATCCTCCTCGAACCGATCATGCTGCTGGAGATCGAAACACCCGAGGAGCATCTCGGCGATGTGATGGGCGACCTCAACAGCCGCCGCGGCCGCATCCGCGAAATCAAGGCGACCAATGATTTGCAAGTCGTGCAGGCGGATGTTCCGCTTGCGGAAGTTTTTGGATACGCAACTTCATTGCGTTCCTTAACAAAGGGTAGGGCGAGCTATACGATGGAGCCGCAAGCGTTTGAACCGGTTCCCGCGTCCATGGAAGATTCTATCCTCAACCGATGAGAGAGAAATAATGACGAATCAACGTATCAGAATCAGGCTGAAATCGTTCGACCACCGTGTGCTCGACGTTTCCGCCACTGAAATTGTCGAGACGGCACGTCGAACGGGCGCCCGCGTTGCAGGCCCTATTCCGTTGCCGACCCGCATCGAACGTTTCACGGTGAACAAAAGTCCGCATGTGAACAAAAAGGCGATGGAACAATTCGAAATCCGTACGCACAAGCGTTTGCTGGACATCATCGATCCCACCATCAAGACGGTTGATGAGCTCAAGAAGCTCAACCTGCCGGCGGGTGTGGACATCACCATCAAGATCTAGGAAGGAGGGCATCATGAAAGGTTTAATTGGAAAGAAACTGGGGATGACCTCCATCTATGACGAGAACGGCGTTGCCGTTCCGGTGACGGTTATCGAAGCAGGTCCGTGCGTGGTTACGCAGCTCAAAGACAACGACAAAGAGGGGTACTGTGCCGTTCAGCTTGGTTTTGAAGACCAGAAGGAACAGCGCATGACCAAGCCGGCACTCGGCCATTTTAAAAAAGCGGGCGTCGATGCCAAACGCGTACTCAAAGAGTTCCGTGTGGATACCGCTGAAGTGGCTGTAGGCGACGTGGTGAACGCGAGTGCATTCGAAGAAGTCAACTTTGTCGATATTGTTGCCACCGGAAAAGGTCGCGGTTTTCAAGGCGTCGTCAAGCGCTACGACTTTGGCGGCGGTCGCGCCTCCCATGGTGGCGGCTGGATTCGTCGTACCGGTTCGATCGGTATGTGTGAATTTCCGGGTCGTGTCTTCAAGGGCAAGAAAATGCCCGGCCAGATGGGTGACAAACGCGTCACTACGCAGAATCTCAAGGTGATCCAGGTTCGTCCGGAAGAAAACCTGATCCTGGTCAAGGGGTCGGTTCCGGGTGCCACCGGCGGCATCGTGACGATCAAAGAAGCGCTCAAAAAGAAGTAAGCGAGGATTATCATGAGCAAAGTACCTTTAAAAAATATCAAGGGAGACAGTGTTGGCGACTATGAAGTTGCAGACAAGCTCCTCGTTCTCGACAAGGGCGACCAGGCCGTTCACGAAGCGGTTGTGGCCTACAACGCGCACCAGCGTGCCGGCACCGCCTCCACGCTGAGCAAGTCGTTTGTCAACGGCAGCGGAAAGAAACCCTGGAAGCAAAAGGGTCTCGGACGTGCACGTGCCGGCTACAAGCAGTCGCCCGTATGGCGCGGCGGTGCCGTGGCCCATGGCCCGCATCCGCGCTCCTACAAGAAGAAGCTTTCGAAGAAAGTGGTCCGTCTGGCTTTCCAGCGCGCATTCAGCGCCAAGGTTGAGCAGGGCGATATCACGGTCATCGACGAGCTGAGCGTTTCGACTCCGAAGACGAAGGAATTCACCACGGTGCTGAAGAACCTCGGTCTCGACCGCGGCGCACTGTTCATCGTGGACGAAACGACCGACAATCTGCTGCTGGCCACGCGTAACATACAGCGCGTAGAAGTGGCCACGGCAAACTTGGTAAACACCTACCAGATCCTGCGCTTCAAGAACGTGATCGTTACGAAGGCAGGCATGGAAGCACTGGAAAAGCGCCTCGCTTAAGGAGCCTTACGAGATGAAAAGTTCAGCCGATGTAATTAAACGTATTTTGTTGACCGAAAAAGGCACGCGCCTCTCTGAGGAGCAGAACAAGTATTTGTTCCGCGTGTCCGTTGACGCCAACAAAGTGGAAATCAAGCGAGCCGTCGAAGAGCTCTTCAATGTCCGTGTTATGGCCGTCAATACGATGCGCCGAAAAGGCAAGAAGAAGCGCCAGAGAACAGCTCATTTCGGAACGACCGCCGCATGGAAACGTGCCGTGGTTACATTGAATGCAGAAGACAGCATTAACCTGATCTAAGGAGTTTGTTGCAATGCCTTTGAAAGCACATAAACCGACAACACCGAGCCGCCGGCACATGGTGTTGTCCGACTTCGCCGACGTCACCAAGAGCAGCCCTGAGCGCTCACTGGTGAAGCCGATGAAGAGTAAAGCCGGCCGTAACAGCGCGGGACGCATCTCGGTACGTCACCGTGGGGGCGGACACAAGCGCCGCTATCGTGTGATCGACTTCAAGCGCGACAAGTTTGGTATTCCCGCCAAGGTTGCCTCGATCGAGTACGATCCGAACCGCTCGGCGCGTATTGCGCTGCTGCACTATGCCGACGGCGAGAAGCGTTACATTGTTGCTCCTGCCGGCCTGAAGGTTGGTGCCACGCTGATGTCCGGCCCCGATGCCGAACCGGCACTGGGCAATGCGTTGCCGTTGAGCAAGATTCCGGTAGGCATGGCCCTGCACAACATCGAACTGCTGGCCGGTCGCGGCGCGCAGTTGGTTCGTTCCGCAGGCACATCGGCCCAGCTGGTGTCGCGCGAAGATGAATTTGCGAACGTCAAGATGCCTTCAGGCGAAATCCGGATGATCCGCACCAACTGCATGGCCACGATCGGCCGCGTGGGCAATGTGGAGCACAATAACATTGTGATGGGCAAGGCAGGCCGCAAACGCTGGCTGGGCATTCGCCCGACCGTCCGCGGTGTTGCCATGAACCCGGTTGACCACCCGATGGGCGGCGGCGAAGGCCGCACTTCCGGCGGTGGGCATCCGAAGTCGCCCTGGGGTCTGCTCTCGAAGGGCAAGCGCACCCGCAATAAGCACAAGCAGACCAATAAATATATTGTTGAGCGGAGGAAGAAATAGTTATGGCACGTTCACTGAAAAAAGGTCCATACGTAGACCTCAAGCTGGTCAAGAAGGTTCGCCGACTGGAAGATTCCGGACGTAAGGCCCCGATCAAGACCTGGGCCCGCAACTCCATGATTGTTCCGGAGTTTGTCGGACACACCTTCAATGTTCACAACGGCAAGGTTTTCGTTCCGGTGTTTGTTACGGAGAACATGGTCGGGCACAAACTGGGCGAGTTTTCGCCTACCCGCGCATTCAGAACCCACGGTATGGCAACAGATAAGGGTTAAGTCGCATTTTTTCTGCGAAATCACTGGATTTTAGAAAGCAAATGCATAGACTGTCCGCCCTTTATCCCTAGTGGACAAAAACATAGAGTGAAAACACCATGGAAGTTTCAGCAACAACCAAATATATAAGAATGTCGCCGACCAAGGCGCGCGATCTGGCAAACGAAATCAAGGGTTTGCCGGTGGCTGACGCCTTGCGCATTACGGAGTTCAATGCCCGTAAGGCCGCGGTTCAGATTGGCAAGACGCTCAAATCGGCCATTGCAAACGCCGAGAACAACGAGGGTCTGTCGGCCGACAGCCTGTTTGTAAAGAACGCCATCGTGGATGGCGGACCGATGATGAAGCGTTATCGTCCGCGTGCCCGGGGCATGGCTAGTCCGATCCAGAAGAAGACAAGCCACGTAACCGTTATATTAACCGACGAAAAAGCGTAGTTGAGAGGAGACTGTTTTGGGTCAAAAAGTAAATCCAATTGGAATGAGGCTCGCGCTGACCAAAGACTGGCGTTCGCGCTGGTATGCGGATAAGCGGGACTTCGGCACCATGCTCAAGGAAGATGTTGATATCCGCGCGCTCGTCGGTGAACGACTGAAGGACGCTGCGGTTTCGGACATCTATGT
This sequence comes from Pontiella sp., assembly GCA_041592955.1. GTDB lineage: Bacteria > Verrucomicrobiota > Kiritimatiellia > Kiritimatiellales > Pontiellaceae > Pontiella. Next base: position 1,405 of record JBFHPA010000109.1, on the reverse strand, counting down.
TGAGCGCTATGCCAACCGCATCCGTGTAACCATCAAGACCGCACGTCCGGGTCTGGTCATCGGCCGCAAGGGCGAAGACATTGACAAGCTTCGCGAGATACTCGCCAAGATCACCAATAAGGAGATCTATATCGAGATTGCCGAAATCAAGAAACCCGACCTCGATGCCACGCTGGTTGCCGCAAACGTGGCCATGCAGCTTGAGCGCCGTGTTTCTCACCGCCGTGCCATGAAACGCGCCATTCAGATGGCCATGGACAACGGCGCGCTCGGCATCAAGATTCTGGCGGGTGGTCGTCTGAACGGTGCGGAAATCGCACGTTCTGAAAGTTATAAAGAAGGCAAGATTCCGCTGCATACGCTGCGTGCCAACATCGACTACGGGACGGCGGAAGCCAATACCGTGGCCGGCATCATCGGCATCAAGGTGTGGGTCTGCAAGGAAGCCGAAACGAAAGCCTAGGAGTTGAACCATGCCTTTGATGCCAAAAAGAGTTAAATACCGGAAGGTCCAGCGCGGTTCGCGCGGGGGTCTTGCCCAGTCGGGTAACCAGCTGGCTTACGGGGAGTACGGTCTTCAGGCGCTCGAACGTGGATGGATCACCGCGATCCAGATCGAAGCGTGCCGTGTGGCTGCAAACCGTGCCATGAAACGTAAAGGGAAGCTGTGGATTCGCATTTTCCCTGACAAACCAATTACAAAGAAGCCACTCGAAGTTCGTATGGGTAAAGGTAAAGGCGGTGTCGACCAATGGGTCGCCGTTGTGAAACCCGGTACGATGCTTTTCGAGATTGACGGTGTGCCGGAAACGCTGGCCAAAGAGTGCCTGCGCCTCGCAGCCACCAAGCTGCCGATCCGCGTGCGGTTCGTGCAACGTCATGCTCACGACTAAAGGATAGGGCCGACCATGAAGTTTAAGGAATTGAATGAAATGACGATGGAAGAGCTGGATCAGCAGCTCGCCGACATCAAGAAGGAGCAGTTCAACCTGAAGCTCCAGCAGGTGTCCGGTCAGCTGGAAAATCCGGCGCGCGTGAAAGAGCTGCGCCGCACGGTTGCCCGCATCAGGACCATCCAGAACGCAAAGAAAGTTGAAGGATAGTGGTCATGGAAGATACTAAAAGACATCTACGGAAAACCCGCGAGGGCCGTGTTGCCAGCAAGAGCGGCGACAAGACGATTATTGTGCTGATTGAGCGTCGAATTCGTCACCCGTTGTACGGCAAGGAAATCCGCCTTTCGAGCCGGGTCCACGCCCACGATGAGGACAATCGCGCGAATGTTGGCGACGTTGTTCGTGTAATGGAAACTCGCCCGCTCAGTAAGCTGAAGCGCTGGCGTCTGGTGGACGTTGTTTCAGAAGCAGCGAAATAGGGCAGAACGATGATTCAAGAACAGACACGT
>JBFHPA010000108.1:0-7990 GCA_041592955.1 Pontiella sp. | reverse complement strand
TGAAAAGGCGTTCTCATCCACCAAACCAGGCAAGATTGAAGTTAAGACCATTCCTGAGCGCACCCTGATTGTTGCGCAGAACAAAGGCAGCTACTTCGACGAAAACAACCGGCTTTTCGGCGAGCTGTTTAACTACATCAAAGATAACGATGTTTCCATGACGGTACCCGTCAAGGCAGACATCGATCCCGGCAGAATGTATTTTTACGTCGGCACCAAGGATCTCGAAAAAGAGTTGAAGGACACCGAATCGGTCAAGGTGATGATCGTTCCTGAATGCACAGTCATGAGCATCGGCGTGCGCGGGGGCTACTCCGAAAAGAACTTCAAGCAGGCGAGTGCAAAACTGTTTGACCATCTTGCGGCGTCCAAGGATTGGATACGTGCGGGCGATGCCTACGCCATCTATTGGAATGGCCCCTATGTCCCCGCCTTCATGAAGCGATTCGAGGTGCATGTCCCGATTGAACCCAAACCTGTGGAAAAGAACACCTGACTTTTCGGGCAGAAAAATAATTGGCAGAACTATTTGCCTAGGAGCTTAGTCCTTTTATTTTTCTGCCGTGAATATTTCTGCCTGGAGAAGGATGAGTATAAAACTACACTGGCTTCAACATGTTCCGTTCGAAGACCTCGGCATCATCGAAGAGTGGGCCAAAACACAGTATGCCGAAATTTCCTGCACCCGTCTGTATGCCGGAGAACAGCCTCCAAGTATTGAGCACCTCGACTGGCTTGTGGTCATGGGCGGGCCGATGGGAATTTACGATCACGAAGAGTACCCTTGGCTTGTCGCGGAAAAAGAACTCATCCGGCAAGCCCTCGAAGCGGGTACAACCGTACTCGGCATCTGCCTCGGCGCACAGCTCATCGCCGACGTGCTCGGCGCGAAAGTCTATCCGGGTCCGCAAAAAGAGATCGGCTGGTTTCCGGTCCGCCGCTGTGAAAACGCGCCGGCCCTGCTCCCTGACGAACTGACCGTGTTCCACTGGCATGGCGACACCTTCGAACTGCCCGCCGGCGCTATACGTCTGGCATCAAGCGACGCCTGCCAAAACCAGGGCTTTGTTTATAATGACCGGGTCATCGCCCTGCAGTTTCACATGGAAACCACCCCGGCAAGCATGGAGGCGCTGATCCAAAACTGCGGCCATGAACTGGCCGATGCGCCATTTGTTCAAACCGCCGAGCAGCTTCGAGCCGGCATTCCAAACATTGCAAAGATCAACCCCGCCATGAAGGCGCTTCTTGATGCCCTTCCCGTGCCTTAGCGAAATCTTGCAACCCGCATCCTGAAACCATACGCTTCCAAGCATGTTCATCACTAACAGCATTGTTCCGATTTTCCTGCTGATCGCCCTGGGCAAAATCCTGCAGAAAACCAACGTCTTCCCTGATGCGTTTTTCAAAGGGCTGAACAAGCTGGTCTTCTGGTGCGCACTTCCCTCTTTGCTCATCATCAGCATCAGCAGCGCCGAAATCGACTTCCGCGCCATTGCGGGCATTACTCTCCTGTTTACGGCCGGCACCGTGATCAGCCTGGGAATTGCGTGGCTGGTGACCAAACGATTAAAGCTGGACGGCCCTTCTGCCGGTTCCTTCATACAAGGCTCCTTCCGCGGCAACGGGGCCTTTGTCGGCTTGCCCGTCATCCTCTACACCTTGGGAACCATCGATCCGAACGCTGAAGTTTTGAGCACTGTCGTGCTTGCTCCCGTTGTTCTCGTTTTCAATATCCTGAGCGTGCTGGTGCTGATCCACCATAGTCGGCACAAAAACAGTGCGGGTCAATCGATCGCAACCTTTGTGACGCAGCTCATAAAAAATCCGCTCATCATGTCCTGCACGCTCGGCCTTGTCTTGAACCGAACGGGTCTTGAGCTGCCCCTGTTTCTCTCCCGCCCGCTGGATGCACTGGGGCAGGCCGCGCTCCCCCTGATCCTGATCAGCATTGGCGCTTCACTGGGATTTGTCCGCATTAAAGGCGCGGCTTCTCCTTCCTTGATCGCCTCGCTGCTCAAGGTGGCGGTAACCCCCGCCATCGGATTCCTGCTGGCCCCGCTTGTGCCGCTCGACACCACCGGACGCATGATTGCGATCTTCTATCTCGCCTGCCCGACGGCCGGGATGTCGTACGTCATGGCCGAGGTGATGGGCAACGATGGCCCGCTGGCGGGTCGCATTGTCGCGTTGAGCACCCTGCTGTCCGCCATTACCCTGCCGATCATCATCGCGATTGGACTCTGAGATGATTTCATTCGAACACATCATATTGAAGGTCCAACAGCATACGCTCTTCAACGATGCCATGCTGCGGATGGCCAAGGGTGACAAGGTGGTGGTGCGCGGCCCGTCCGGTTGCGGGAAAAGCTCGTTACTGAAGAGCGCGGTCGGGGCCTTGCCCCTAGGTGGAGGCTCAATCGTCATCGATGGCATGGAACTGACGAGTGCGACGGTGGCCGGTATACGCAGCCGGATCGCCTTCATCGGCCAGGAACCGGTGCTGGGTGCGGATAACGTGCACGATGCCCTGATGCTCCCGTTCGGCTTTAAGACGCACAAGGGCAACCGGCCTTCTGACGCGCGCATTTACAAAACCCTGGAGCAGTTGCATCTTTCCCGCGATATCCTGATTAAGCCCTGCAAGCAGATTTCAGGCGGCGAAAAGCAACGTATTGCCGTTGCTCGCGCCCTGCTGCTGGATAAGAACATCTTTCTGGTAGATGAAGTGACCTCCGCCCTCGACCCCCAAAGCCGCGAAGCGGTTATGAGCGAACTGTTCCAGCCTGGAATCACGCTGCTATCCGTCTCGCACGATCCGGAATGGATCAATGCCTGCGATCGGATTGTCGAGATTAGAGATCGCCAGTTGGTGGAGGTGCGCCATGACCATTGATTTGTCGATTGCATCGCTGTTCTGGATGTATGCGCTGATGCTGGTGCCTTTGGCGGTCTTCTTCTATCTCCAGCTTGGCATTATCCGCGACACGCTGTTTGCTCTCATCCGCATGACTGCGCAGTTGTTTTTGGTCGGGTTTTATCTGAAATACGTCTTTCAGCTGAACAATCCGCTGATCAGCCTGCTGTGGGTGGCCATCATGCTGGTGGTCGCCAATTTGAGCATCCTGAACAAAGCGGGACTGAGACGCGGCGTTTTTTTCTGGCGTTTGCTGGCGGGCGTGTCCGGGAGTACGCTGTTCGCCGGCGGCTGGTTTATTCTCGTCGCGATCCGCCCCGACCCGATCTACGATGCGCGCTACATGGTTCCGATTATCGGCATGATTCTCGGCAACTGCCTGCGAAGCAACGTGCTGAGTCTGGAACGCTTCTATAGCGGCATTCGAAAAAATGAAACCGAGTTCATGACCTACCTCATGCTCGGAGCAAACCTGCGCGAGGCCGTGCGCCCCTATCTGCGGGATGCCATCAAGGCGGCAGTCAATCCCTCCGTCGCCACGATGGCCACCATGGGTATTGTGTCGCTGCCCGGCATGATGACCGGGCAGATTCTCGGGGGCGCCTTGCCAATGGAAGCCATCAAATATCAGATCGGGATCATGATCTGTATCTTCACCTCGATGGTGCTCGCCGCGATCGTTAATATCCAGCTCAGCCTGTCCGTTGCATTCGACGATCAACAGCGTCTCAAACAGGACATTCTCCTTTAATGCAAAATAGTTGCACCAAAAATGATGTGTGATTCGTTTAATATGAAAATCGGAGCTCTTCATGAATAAAAAGCCAATTGTGGTTATCGGCGTGGTTTCAGCGGTCATTGTCCTCGTAAGTATCGCATCGGCCGTCAGGAACTCCAGCGGACGCAAGGCTGCCGAAGCCGAGGTAGCCAGCCTTCAGGCGCAGATTGCCCGTATGCAGGCCTACCTGCCCGATGAGGACGCCATCACGGAGCTGATCAGTCGGGGCGAGACGAACGAAGTGGCTGTACTCAAGGCCCTGCTGGCTGAAAAGAATGAGCAACTGGCCGTGCTTACAACCCCCGATGAAACCGAAATGGAAGAGCAACGTCCGGAGCGGGAAAGCTGGGAAGATCGAATGGCGCGCATGAAGGCAGAAGAGCCCGAGGAATATGCCGAGATGATTCAACGGCGGCAGGAGCGTCAGCAGGAAATGCGCTATAACCTCGCTCAACGCACCGCCACCTTCATGGACCTCGACACCTCGTTGATGAACGAAGAGGAACGGGCAAACCACGAAATGCTGGTGGAAAAAATGGCGAATGTGTGGGCGCTTACGGAACAGTTCCAGGATCCCGAAGCAGCGCCCGACCGCGAAGCCATGCGGGAGTTGTTCACGGAAATGAATGAGGCCCGGCCACTTCTGCGGCAGGAACGGGTCATCATGTTCAAGCAGCTGGGATCTGAACTTGGCTATCAGGGCGAAGATGCAAATCTGTTTGCCGATCACATTGAAGAAATTATTTCTGCCACGACACTGCGGTCACCACGCGGCGGCGGACGGGGCGGCGACCGCGGCGGACGTGATGGCGGCGACCGAAGACAGTAGTTTCTTTCTGATGAATTCTTTCCAACACTCCATTCATTTCGCTCTTGCCTAGTCGCCAAAACTGAGTATTCTCTCGAATGGATGAGGGTGTGCCTTGTCCTGCATGTAACCAGCAGGAGGAATAATGAAAAGGACATTCATTGCGCTATGCATCACATGTTGCTGCCTTTCAGCCACGGGACAGTTTTTCAGCGATAAAGAGAAGGCCGCCAAAGATACAAAACCCGCTCTAAAGGCATCTCTGCCCGAAGCAGAACAGAAAGCCGTCTATATCGAGTTTTGCCATGCGCAGGAAGAGGCGCATGATAAAGCCGTAAAAATGTACCCCGTTAAAATTCACCACACACCCGAGCAACGCGAATCCAGAATAGCTAAAGCGGAAAAAACCGCCACAGTGCTCATGCAACCCCACAAGACAGAGATTGCGAAGAAACACCGCATCTCCGAGGAGTATCTCGCCGAAATCGTAAAAGACGGCAAGGAAGAGCAATGGCCTCAACAGGCCGCAATCCCTAGCGAAGAAGATTAACCAAACTGTTCTAAAAATCCCTACTCTGGCGGGCACCCGATCGGGTGCCTTTTTTTTGCGTTTGCAATCGTATCTGCCTCTGGCACAATCCGCCGCTCATTTTTGAACAAAGGAACTGACATGTCTAAAACATATAAAATCACTTTGCTTCCCGGCGATGGAATCGGCCCCGAAGTCATTACCGAATCAGTCAAGGTGCTCGATGCGGTTGCGAAAAAAGCCGGATTCGCACTGGAATACACCACCTGCAATGCCGGCGGTGCGGCCATCGATGCGCACAACGACCCCATGCCCGACTCCGTGGTCGAAACCTGCAAGGCCTCCGACGCCGTCCTGCTCGGCGCGGTCGGCGGCCCCAAATGGGACCACCTGACAGGAGCTCTTCGCCCTGAAAGCGGCCTGTTGAAAATCCGTAAGGAGCTCGGCGCATTCGCCAACCTCCGCCCTGTCACCGTCCCTGCCTCGCTGGCGGAAAACTCGCCGCTGCGGCCCGAAGCCGTCTCCGGTCTCGACCTCTTCACGGTGCGCGAGCTGACCGGCGGCATCTACTTTGGCGAACCTGTCGGCGAAGAGGGCGAAGGCGACGACAAAAAGGCATGGAACACCATGATCTACTCTGTCGGCGAAATTAAACGCGTTGCCCGCGTGGCATTCGACTGGGCACGCAAGCGACGCAACAAGGTGACCAGCGTCGACAAGGCCAACGTGCTGGCCGTTTCCCGCCTCTGGCGCGACACCGTCAAGGCGCTCCACGAGGCGGAATATTCCGATGTTGAGCTCGACCACATGTATATCGACAACGCCGCCATGCAGATGGTCATCAATCCGCGTCAGTTTGACGTGATCCTGACCGGCAACATTTTCGGCGACATTCTGTCGGATGCTTCCGCCACACTGGGCGGATCGCTCGGGCTGCTGCCGTCCGCATCGGTCGGCGGCCCCGTGGGTCTCTTCGAACCGGTGCACGGTTCCGCTCCCGATATTGCCGGCCAGGGCAAAGCCAATCCGCTGGCGATGATCCTTTCGGTGGCCATGATGCTCGACACCCTCAACGAAGGCGATGCGGCAACGGCCATCCGCGCCGGTGTTGAAAAGGTATTGAACGACGGCTACCGCTCCGGCGACCTGTGGCGCGAAGGCAACACTCTTGCATCCACTTCGGAACTCGGCGATCTGGTCCGCGATGCCGCTGTTGCTGCGTTGTGAAGCCGCGACATCTTGATTGTAGGGCGGGAATGGCCAATGGCCTTCCCGCCTTTTCCTTTTTCTGCGGGAAGGTCTACAACCATTCCCGCCCTACAATTATTCCCTGCGCAACTCGGTGGAACTGACATCCTCTCGGAATACGGCTTCAGGGATCGGAATAAACAGTTCCTCGAATCCCGCGGGAATGCCTATATGCTCCAATCCCTGAAATGCTCCTTTATAAAGGCGGCCGGCCACAACGAAGCGGATTTGCAAAAGGCGGAAGCGTTCGAGCATGGCGGGCACATCAGCATGATAGTCGGGACTGAGCAGGCGGACGGCCGTGTCGTAACCGAGCGCAAACCAGGCACCCGGAAAAAGCTCGGCCTTTTCAGCGAAGGTTGGGGCACAGGTGATAACCGCGCAATAGCGCCCCTTCAACTGCAACAGCCTTCGTTCGACTTCGACAATATCGAGCGGAGGTTTATCCACATTGGAGATGGAGAGTTCGAGCAAACCCTCTCTGCCGGAGACCCTCTCAGCCGCGAGCAACAAACCTTCGTGGCCCCAATGCAAAGGGTTGAACGAACCGGGAAGAAGTATGGCGTTATCGGAAAGTTCATCGCACCCCACCAGGATGTAGGGCAGTTCTCCGGCGATCAGCTGGTCCAATGCATCATTCACTGTTCACCGACTCCCACAAAACGGGCAATAGATTCAATGAGTGCCTTGCTTAGTTCCTCTTCCTGCTCCGTTCGGGTTCCGGATGTAAATTCAATCTTTTCTACGAGCTGCTCTTTGCGCGACGTGATGCAGATATGCGCCCGGTCAGCACCTTTCCTCTCACGATTGGTTTGCAGGGCGGCGGTGCAGGCAATGCCAAGGATTGGACTTCCGCTGCCATCGTTGAGGGAGCACATCACCGCACGTTCGAACGCACGCCCGGCCATGACGACGGCGGTATTTTCGGAGCAGGACTGGGCGAGCTCTTCGCCCAGATAGTCGAACATGGCCCGGGCGCAGTATGGAATCTGGACTTCGTAAATGAAACGCGATGCGCCGGGGTGCGACAAAAGACTATGAATCGCACCTGACCCGCCGCCCGATAGGACGATGCACGCCTTGAGGCCGCTGGCCTGAATGGCCTCAATCAGGTTTTCCTGCTCCCTGTTCATGACATTAAAATGCCGGAATCTTTCAACGATGGAAAGTTCCGGCATGGGCGTTTTTTCAGTTTACAGGGAAGTTAGAGCAACTCAGATGTTGCATTGATTTCTTCAGCAAATTGCCACTGCGCCTTACTCCGTTACTGTTGCTATGTGCACCAGCCTCGCGTTGCGTGGCTCATAGAGCCAACCCTACAACAAGCATTGGTGTAACGTCGGCTCTATGAGCCGAAACAGTTACGGCGTTTCAATCGTTAAGTGCACTACTCTTCGACCACAACCACATCGTTGATCACGATCGCTTCCTTCGGGACATTCTGGTGAGGACCGGCGTTACCCGTCGGTACGGCCTTGATCTCATCGACCACATCCATGCCTTCGACCACACGGCCGAATACGCAGTATCCCCAGCCATCCTGTCCGGGATAGTCGAGAAACGTGTTGTCCTTCAGATTAATGAAAAACTGGGCGCTCGCGCTGTGTGGATTAGACGTGCGGGCCATCGCAATGCTGCCGACTACGTTTTTAAGCCCGTTTGCGGCTTCATTTTTCACCGTCTTGGAAGCCGGCTTCTGGTTCATGTCGG
>JBFHPA010000107.1:0-8073 GCA_041592955.1 Pontiella sp. | reverse complement strand
GCAAAGTGATCGCTGCCTTCGCCATTGATCTGATCGATGAAGGCGCTGGCATGGTGCGTCAGATTAAAGTCCGCCTGCTTGCTGGCATGGCAGAGTGTGCAGGCCACATAATCCTTGCCCAGATACACAGATCCAACCACATCGATACTGGCATTCAAGGTATTGTTAGAAGTCAAAGCCTCTGCCGAAATCTGATAAGTACCCTTCACGTCCGGAACAATCACGGCACGGTCGACCAGATCATAGGCAACCCGATCAACAGAATCATAGGTAGGCATCGTCGGCGGCAATGGACTGGCGGTAAGAACCGCTGCAGAGGAGATCGGATCATCATCCGCATCAAGCACGGCATCCAGCGACCAGACCGCCTGCGTAACCACTATGCCAGATTTAACGAGCAGCTCCAGATAGACCGGCTGACCGAGACCCACAACATGGTTGCCGCTGGCAATCTGCGTGGTGTTTGTCAGGCCATAATCCTTGATTTCCTGCGGCGTCAATGGCCGCGTGTCGATTTTCAGATCCTGCGCAAGAACCTGACTCGCTTCCAAACCAAGAAGAACAAATGCCGTGAGCACGATTCCCCTGAACCCGAGTATATGTTTGCTTTGCTTTTTCATGTCCTTCTCCTTGGCTGACCCCCAGCCGCTAGATGACTCCCACTTACTGGTTTTATTTCCCTAAACCGCCATCGCAGCAGCATTGTGGCAGGCGTTTTCCGCCGCCTTCCGACTCCTGAAATGCTGCAGCAGGTTTCCGATTTCCTGTCTGATTATTTCTTCACACGTTTCGAGATCTTTTTCCCAGCGACCCAGCGTCTGCTGCACCGTCGATTCCAACGCATCGATATCATGAAGATGCACGTCGTCGAGTTCGGCAACGGCCGGATCGATATCCCGCGGAACGGCAATATCAATAACCACCAGTGGTCGGCCGGCGCGCTGTTCCATCACCGGTTTCAAATCCTCGGCGTTGATCACCGTATCCGGGCTTCCGGTCGAGCTGATCACCACATCGGCGTCAGCCATGGCTGTGTATCTTTCGCTTAAAGGGATCGCCGTTCCGTTGAATTCGGAAGCAAGTTCCTGCGCACGTTCAGGCGAGCGGTTGGCCACCACCACGGAGCATTCGCCCTTTTTCTGCAAATGCCGCAGGCAGCAGGCGGCCATTTCACCGGCACCAATCATCAGAACGGAGTGCTTGCCGAGCCCACGCGCCCCCAGGACTTCCTTGGCATGAGCAACAGCAACGCCGCCGACGGAGCGTGCACCTTGGCCGATCGACGTTTGATTGCGCACCGCCTTGGCGGTCTGCAGCGCTTTCTGGAATACGGAGTTCAGGATTTTTCCAACCAGCTTTTCTTCCCGTGCGGCTTCATAGGCATCCCGAACCTGGCCGGTAATCTGGGTTTCGCCCAAAACCATGGAATCCAGTCCGCTAGCCACTTTGAACAGATGCTTCATCGCATCAACACCGCGCAGGCAATACAGGTGCGAACCGAGGCTCGGTGCTTCACGCGATAAACATTCGAACATGGGCGCGACATCGATTTCACCCTCCCGCGATGCCACCCCATAAATCTCGACGCGGTTGCAGGTCCAAAGAACAACCACCTCACTCAAACCAATCTTCAACTGCAGAAGCCTGCTCACTTCGATCCGGTCGGTATGCGCAACCGCCATACGCTCGCGCACTTCTACCGGTGCGGTGCGATAGTTGAGCCCCGCAACAAAAAAGTTTCGATTCAAATGGTGATCGGTTGTTTTCATATCTCGGTTATGAAGTTGGCGTAGCAGGTCGCTCGTGCTTGACCTTTTCGTAGGCCTGATTCACATCGAAACCGGTCTTGGTACCGTCAGGTAACGTGTAACGTTCAGGATCCCAATTGGGGTTGCTTGCGTTATGGCAAAGGGTGCAGCTCTTTTCCTTGGCCGGGTAAATCATGCCGCCGGCAATGGATTCCTCGCGGCTTTCCATGACGGATTTCTTTTTATAGTCGGCTCCGGGTCCATGGCAGGATTCGCAGGAGACGCCGTCTTCAACAGCAACCTCTTCGCTTTGCAGGGTTTCTGTGAAGAAGTACGCGGTGGAATGGCATTTCAGGCACTGCCCGCTGCTCTGGGGATCGTCGATGCCCAGCTTGGCACCAACGGCCTTGGCTTCATCGGTGGCGAGCACCTCATAGGCCCTCGAATGCGCTTTCGTCTGCCAGACTCCGTATTGATTGCCTTTGTCATCCTTCTTATGACACATGGCGCACTTCTTGGTACCGATCAGTTTTGCGGGATCGCCGGTCTGACCGGAAGCTGAACAAACAACGATTGCTGTTAGTGCGATCAAAACCATTCCTGATGTCTTCATGCGGCCTGCCTTCGGGTAAACCCTTTTTCGACTTATATGATAATTAAGCTCACGTATATATCCCGAGCGTGTATAACGCCAGAAAAATAGATGTCGGTATCTATTTTATATTAAATCTTATTAGCGCACCTTTTGGAGCTCCTTAAAGGTGCGTAAATAAAGGTACTTTATACGGGTTTTTTAATATATTCACCCATTAGATTTTTCATTGGAAATTAAAGGTATCAGCCGTTCGGCATTTGGTGGACGCCCCGCTTCGTATTGAAATCGAGCACGTCTGACAGCTTGGTTTGCCCGAGTTCCTTTCGAATGACTTCCTTGTTCCTGATCCAGAAATTGTGGGTCGGACAGGCGCGTTCTTCACTGCAGTATTCCGACCCCAGCAGGCACGGGCCGAGAAAATCATCGCCATCGATGGCAACACAGATGTCCAATAGACTGATCAGTTTGGGTGGCCTGGCCAGCCAGATTCCCCCGTTTTTTCCGCGTTTTGACTCAACAATACCAGCATCATTCAGCTTTTTTACGATCTTGGCCAGATAGGCCGCAGGAACCTCCGAGCACTCCGCAACCTCCTTGATACTGGCCGGAGGGCTTGCACAGCCGGCAAGACAGGCCAATGCCCGGATTGCGTGTCCTGTTGTATTCGATAACGACATCATATCAACCACCCCCTACTACGTGCGTTGTTTATATACGCATATTTTCGCAAGGGCCAGAACTAATAGACATGAACATCCATGTTCATGTTGATTATACATTATGTGTACCTATCCATCTTCTTTATTACTTGACTAGTGGAATCGTTGTTCTCATGTTTTATTCAATGCATGGGAAAGGCAACCGGGGTCCACATGGATGACAAGACACAAAAGCATGGCCTGATACGCAATCTGACGAGCCTGTTCGGCATTGTGCTTGCGGCAATTGGCTTTATCGTTGGATCCACCTTGCTCATCGTCGACATGCGAAACCACTTCGACAATCCCTACACCGGCATCTTCACCTATATGGTTGTTCCGGGATTGCTGGTTTTGGGATTGCTGCTGATCCTTATCGGGGTTTTACGCGAACGCAAACGCCGGCTGAGAGGCGAAGAAGCCGGACGACTACCCATCATCAACCTCAATGAAAAAAGGCAGTTCACCATGCTGGCCGTGGTTGTGGTCGTATCCCTTTGCTTTATTGCTATCAGCGTGGTGGGCAGCTACCGCGCCTATCACTTTACCGAATCGGTCGAGTTTTGCGGAAAGACCTGCCACAGCGTTATGAAGCCGGAATACACGGCCTACCAGAACTCCCCGCACGCCAATGCCGGCTGTACCAAATGCCACATCGGCCCGGGCGCCGACTTCTTCGTGAAGGCCAAACTGAACGGTCTCTATCAGGTCTATTCCACGATGTTCAACAAATACAACCGCCCCATTCCCGCGCCGGTGCACAACCTGCGCCCTGCCAAGGAAACCTGCTACACCTGCCACTGGCCCGAAAAGTTTTTCGGGGCCACCGAGCTCAAGCGAACATACTTCCGGGCTGATGAGGAGAACTCCCCCTGGACCATTCACATGCTCCTCAAGGTCGGCGGGGGAAACGCCGAAATCAACCATCCCGAGGGCATTCACTGGCATGTTACGGCCAACAACAAGATTGAATATATTGCCGCCGATGAAAAACGGATGGAAATTCCGTGGATACGCATGACCGATGAAAAAGGCAACCAGACCATATTCCAGACCGATGATAAAAAGAAACGGCTTACCCCCGAACAGATTGCCTCTTCTGAAATCCGCACGATGGACTGCATCGACTGTCACAACCGGCCGACCCACCAATATCACTCGCCCGAGCGCGCTCTGAATGACGCGCTGACCAACGGCCAGCTCAGCCCCGATATGCCGGAGATCAAGCTCAACGGTATCAAGGCTTTGACCGGCGACTATGAAACGGAAGGCGAAGCGCTTATGGCCATTCAGGAGAAGCTCGCGAAAGCCTATCCCGATGGAGGGGCCGACGTCGAGCAGGCCATCGCCGCTGTTCAGCGCATCTACAGCCAGAATATATTCCCGGAAATGAAGGTCAGCTGGAAGGAATATCCCGACCACATCGGCCACATGATTACTCCCGGCTGCTTCCGTTGCCACAACGGTGATCACCAGAACGAACAAGGACAGACCATTTCCCGCGACTGCGATTCCTGCCACACCATCATCGCTCAGGGACCGGGCCTTAACGTGACCAGCATCAACACAGGCGGGCTTGAATTTATACACCCTGAGGATATCGATGAAGAATGGAAAGAAACCCGCTGCGACGAATGCCATGAAGGCGTTCCGGTCATGTAGTCTGTTTACAACCTTCCTGTTTGCGACCACCGCGTTGTGGCTTGTTCCCGCGCCGGCAAACGCCGTTGAAATAAAGAACTCCGCCTGCCTGGAATGTCATGGCGCGGAGGATGCGGAACCGTTTATCAACGGGACCCTTTTCGAGGGCTCGGTCCACGCCGACAACCAGTGCGTCAGCTGCCACAGCGACATTACCGAAGCCGAACACGACACGCCGCTCAAAAAGGTCGACTGCTCCGAATGCCATGACCTCGAGTCGGAGATCTATCTCGAAAGTTCGCACGGACAAGCCCTGCACAAGGGTCGGGATCAGGCCGCCACCTGCAAAGACTGCCATGGCGACGCCCACCATATTGTATATTCAACGAACCCGACCTCCCCCATCAACCGAAAGAACATCTCCAGCACCTGTGCCCAGTGCCATGGCAATGTCGAGGAGATGAAAAAATTCGGCTTGCACCAGCTCGCCCCGGTCGACAGCTATGAACACAGCGTCCATGGCATGGCGAACCTGGAAGACGGATCGTCCGCGGCCACCTGCACCGACTGCCACGGCTCGCATAACCTGCTTCGATCAACCAACCCGAAATCCAAACTCTATTGGCAGAATATTCCCAACACCTGCGGCAAGTGCCATGAAAACATTGCGCAGACCTATGGCCGCAGCATTCACGGCACAGCCGTGGCCGAAGGCATCAAGGATGCGCCCACCTGCACCGACTGCCACGGGGAGCATGAAATTGCCTCCATCGCATCCAAAGAGTCGAAGGTTTCCTCCGCCCATATATCCGCCACCTGCGCATCCTGCCACGCCGCCGAGCGCATCGTAACCAAATACCGCCTGCCTAAGTTTGCCGTGGAAACCTATATGGACAGCTACCATGGACTCTCCATGCGGCTCGGCTCCGTCACCGCCGCCAACTGCGCTTCCTGCCACGGCAAACACGACATCCTGCCCTCGGACGATCCGCGTTCCTCCATCCATCCCGAAAACCTACAGAAAACCTGCAGCGTCTGCCACGCCGGCGTAACCGAACTGGTCGCTCAGGGACAGATCCATTCCGGCACCAGACCCGGCATGGAAAAGAGTGCCAGCTCTGTTGTCCGGAATATTTACATTATCCTATTCATGGTGGTCCTCGGCGGGATGCTGCTGCATAACGCGCTCGACCTCTTCCGTAAGCTGAACGAGCACTTTAAGAAACTGCGCGAAAGCGGAGGCGGTCCGCATCGCATGACCCTCAACGAACGCATCCAGCACGCCATTCTGGCCACCACGTTCATCGTACTGGGGTACACCGGCTTCGCGCTCGTCAACCCCGATGCGTGGTGGGCTCGTCCGTTCGTGGGTTACACCTACGACTTCCGAGGAATGGGCCATCGCCTGATGGCCATCATCTTTATCGTGCTGAGCGTCTATCACCTTATCTACATCACCTGCACCAAGCGTGGCCGCTGGCAGATTCACCAGCTCGCTCCGCGTTGGTCCGACTTCGTCCACTTCGGGCAGATGCTCTGCTTCTACTGCGGTCTGCGCAAGGAGCGCGCCCGTTTCGAGCACTACAGCTACATCGAAAAAGCCGAATACTGGGCACTCGTCTGGGGCTCGGTTGTCATGGTGCTCACCGGTGCGCTGCTGACCTACGAAGAATGGACCCTCTCCCACTTCCCGAAATGGTTCTTCGATGTCTGCCTTGCAATCCACTACTACGAAGCCATCCTCGCCTGTGCGGCCATTGTCATCTGGCACTTTTACTTTGTCATGTTCGACCCTGAGGAGTATCCGGTCAAATGGACCGCGTTTTCGGGATACGAAGGCCCATCCGACAAGGAACGCCTCAGCCCTGAAGAGAGCCAGATCGGCAAGAAGAAGCAGAACAAATCCGACTCTAGCGGGGAGGAACAATCATGACCTCAAACCGAATCATATTGATCATGGCCGCCGCCCTCACTCTTGCGGGAAACGCGGCGGCGGAAAAGGTCGGCACCGTCGTCTTCACGATGGATGCCGGGGTCTACACCTATGTTGAACTCGACATCAGCGGCAAGCCGGTATGGTTTGCCGCGCCGGCCACCGAGCTTAAGCCGGATGAAAAGGTGGTTGTACCCGCCGGCATGGCCATGAAAGATTTCCATAGTGAAACCCTCAACCGCACCTTCGACGTGGTCTACTTCGTGGATGGCCTACCGCTTGCGGATGCCTCTGCGGCAACAGGCACCCTGCCCGCTGGACACCCGCCCGTCAAATCGGGTGCTCCGGATTTCGGCTTTACGGACATAGAAAAACCTGACGGCGGAAAGGCCGTCGCTGAAGTGTATCAGGAATCAGCAACGCTCGCCGGAAAACAGGTTGTCGTGCGCGGCATCGCTGTGAAGGTCACTAACAGTATCATGGAAAAAAACTGGGTCCACCTGCAGGACGGCACGGGCGAAGCCCGCGCCTACGATCTCACCATCACCACCACAGACACGGTTGAAGTCGGGACAACGGTAACCGCCCGCGGGATTCTCACCACCGACCGCGATTTCGGTTACGGCTACAAATACGACGTCCTGCTTGAAGACGCCGTGTTAACATCGGAATAACCGTAGATACAGTTGCAGGTGAGCGACTGGCTCCAAACTCGCGATACCGCCTGATTCGCCAACAAAACATGGGCTGTCGGCCCGCCTTTCCGCGTTTTCAGCAAATAGGCAAAACAGGCCTAGCCAAATAATGCCGGCTTTGGTCTACTCATCGGCACCTTGACTCATGACTGATAACGAACAACTGCATAACGGCCTTCACATCAACCTTTTTCTGTCCGATCGCCCCTGCCTGGTGGTCGGTGGCGGCAAGGTGGCCTGGCGCAAGATCCAGCTCCTGCTCGACGCCGGCGCCAAAGTCGCCGTCGTCAGCCCGGAGGTCTGCGAAGAGGTAGGCCAACTGATTGAGCAAGGCTTCGTCACCCATACGGTACGCTGCTTCGAAGAGCATGATGTTGCGGGCGCGTCGTTGGTTTATGCCGCCACCAATAGCCGGGGGGTCAACCGCACCGTGCTTGAATGCTGCCGCAAGGCGGGCATTCTTTGCTGCTGCGTCGACGGCAACTGGGCGGAAAGCGATTTCACCACGCCCGCCATTATGCGCCATAAGCAGCTGACCCTCTCCGTATCCTCCGGCGGCAAGGATTGCCGCCAGTCCAAGATGATCAAGAACAGCCTGTCGCGGCATCTGGAAATGATGGAGGCCGCGCATCTGATCGTGGTCGGAACCGACCACAACCACCTGACGGTCGAGGAGCGCGAACCGTTCCACCTGTCCGGCCGCCGCTTCGATCAGGCCGGCTTCATGATCATGCAGTTGTGGGGCATCCACGAATTCATGATC
>JBFHPA010000106.1:0-8239 GCA_041592955.1 Pontiella sp. | reverse complement strand
GATGATCCTTGATGGCATAGTAGGTCCCGCTTGCAGCGGGATAAATGTTCGTCGCGGCATCGTGAACGGTGATGGCAAGCAGGTTGTCGATGCCGGAGCCCCAGACGTAGGTGCGCAGGAGGTTGCCGGAGCCATCGAGGTCGGCGATGACCTGGTTGCCGTCATAGACATAGTGCTCAACGTTCGTGGTTCCGGGGTCGCCGCCCCCGGCTACAACGCGCAACACTCTTCTTCCTAAAACGTCGTATTCATATGCAACGAAGCTGGAAGCATCGTCTACGCTTTTCAGCCGGTAGCGCTCATCCCATTCGAGCGAAACGCCGTTGAGGTTCGTTAAGCAACCTGCGGCGTCATACGAATAGGATGACACGGCTGTCGCCGCTTCATTGGTTCCCACCCAGAAGTCCTTGGTGGCGTAACCCATGTTGCCGGCTCTATCACGAATCGCGGCTTTGACGTTGTTGGTCTGGCCGGCCACGGCCGATATTTCGGCAAAGAAGCTGTTGCCATTTACACTGGGCACCGTCCCAGCACCCGCGGTGAGGTTGGTGATCCACAGCTCGCCCCAGCGAGGGTCGGTGCCGATCAGCTCGTCGGCAGTGCCGCTGACGAAGAGCAGGTTGGTGGCGGCGGTGGAAGTCGAGGCGAGCCGGTTGCCGGTGCCGAGCGCGTAGGTGGTCATGGAACGCGACGAGGGCGTCGCGTCTACAGTTCGCGTGCGGTTGCCTGCCAAATCGTATGAGTAGGACGACACGGAGGTCGTCCCTCCATTGGTTCCCACCCAGTAATCCTCCACAGCGTAGCCCATGTTTCCGGCGCGGTCTCGGAGGGCGGCAAAATCAAACTGGATAGCTGTTTTCATTTTTTCTTTTAATTCGCAGGCGCTCCCCGGCGTGCTTGGCGACTACGTGGGGCTGGAGTCAGGGGTTGCTTTCTTCAGAGCCGCCTCCACCCTCTGCGCCCCGCAGAGCAGTATCGGCAACCTGCTTCCTTTCTTTGATTAAGTCCACGAGTCTAGAATGAACCCGTGGGTTTAATTTTTTCCGATATGACTTCTCCGACTGTAAAAAACCTAGCACCGCTTGATCAGGCCAGATGCTTAATTCATACGAATTGTTCTCTCCGAAAATTTCTATGGAAGGTGCTGTTTCTCCAAGTGAAAGCTGGCGAATGATAACACGCCAACCTCCAGAGTCCCTTGCAACAATCCTTCGCACCTCTGCGTGAAAGATATCATCTTCTTCCAGGGTAAGACTAACAACCTCATGCCTTTCTCTGTCATGGAAAACGACCCTCTGCGGATCGCTTTCGATATGTACCTTATGCGGAAAAAGAACGACTATCGCACCAACGGTGAAAACAATTAATAGCGACAATGGGAGCATGGCTTTTTTTAACATTTGATATCACTCCTTTTTGGCATCAGCCACTGCACGACGCGCGAGGAGCAGGGCCTTCATCCTGTCATACAACCCTTTGGAATAATCTTGGCAATCATTCACATTGACAGCGTAGTTTCCTCTTTTATCTATTTCCTTTTTCATCTCGCTTGCCAGCCAAGCATCTTCCGCTGGCGTCGTCTTCATGCTTTCAAGTATCTTCGTGAATGGAGCCGAACTGTTGTCATATACAATGCCATCTCCTGTATTGCTTGCATTAGGCCCTTGCGTCGTTTCCGATCCAGCAATTTTCCCCCACAAGCCCGTTCCCTCAGCAGGTCCAAATGATTGTGCGTAATCGCCGGCTGCTGTCTTTTGGTGCTTAGAAGTTTGAGACGAATACGCGTACCCGTAACTCAAATCCCGCCCAAACGGATCACGGTAATATACCGGGTTACTTCCGAACGCTTCGTATAGATTGAAACCCCCTGAAATCCCAATCGGGTCTTTGGAGAGCCAGTAGACGACACCCGACACGGTTGTCGTACTGGTAGTCGAAAACGTCTGGTGCGGTTCCAAGGCTTGGAAGTGATTTTGCCCGGCGCAGGTGATGGAGATACTGAAAAAATCCCCGACGCGGTTTTCGGACGGGCTAACTGATTTTTTCCGGGCGCATGTTTCAGTGGAAAGCATTCAAAGAATGTAGCGCTTCACGGAAGGCGACTAAAGATAAAAGGCGGCTCGGATCACCGATTTTCACGCCGTTCCGCAGGATGGCATCGGGCGTGAACGTTTTGCAGCTGGTCGATATTTACCCGCGTATAGATGGCGGTGGTTTCGAGCTTTTCGTGTCCGAGAAGTTGCTGAATGAATCGGATATCCGCGCCGCCTTCAAGCAGGTGCGTGGCGCAGGTGTGGCGTAAGAGATGCGGGCCGCCGGTGGTGCGTCCAATGTCGGCTTTTAAAATGGTCTGCCGGACGTTGCGCCCGAGGACTTCTTCGTTGAATGGCCGACCGTAGCCGGTGAGGAAAAGCCCAGGCTCGTTCGGATCGACGGCCAGCAGTGGTCGAACATCTTCGATGTATTTTTCGACCCATTGCAGGGCGCGGGATCCAACGGGAACGACGCGGTCTTTCCGCCCTTTGCCCAGGCGTACCCAAAGGATGCGCTTTTCGCGGTTGAGGTCGTTCAGGGAAAGCCGCGCCATTTCAGTGCGGCGGATGCCGGTGGAGTAAAAGAGTTCTAAAATCGCCCGGTCGCGGATGCCGAGCGGATCGGTGATGTCGGGCATCGATAGAACTGCTTCCATCTGCTCGACGCTGAGAGCTTCGCCGGGCAACCGTTTTTCGGCTCGCGGCAGTTCGATGTCTGCGGCGGGGTTGGCTTCGATAACGTGCTGACGGCACAGGTATGAGAAGAAGCTTTTCATGCCGCCAAGCCGTCCGCGCTGGGACGAGACGGACAAGGGTTTTCCGTTGGCTTTGCGGTAGCGGAAGAGCGTCCGCTGATAGCTCTCTAATGCGGCATGGTTGATCTGATTTGGATAGATCAAGTCGCGCTCATGGCACCAGCGCAAAAAATATTTCAAGTCGTTGCTTCGACTGCGGACGGCTTTGTCCGTCCGATTGAGGGTGCGCATGTGATCGAGAAAGCGGTCGGCATGAAAAGCCAGGCTACCGCTGTCGCGGATAAAATCCTCTTCCGGAATGGTGTGTCCGCCGCGCTTCGTTTCGGCGCGGGTGCGCAGGTGCTGAACCGCTTTATATCCCTTGCGTCCGGCCATGATTACGACCCCGCTAAAACTGCTGTCCCTGATGTGCGTTTGGAACAGGCCGACAGGTTGCGCTTAAGTGACTTATTTGCAACGGGTTGAACCTGTCTGGCACCGTCCCGACACCCCTCCGACAGGTTGCCTTTTTCCCCGACAGGTTGCTGTCGTACGTTTAATTTGCCGACATCGAGCAGGCCGATATGGTCGAACCGGGCGGGTTCGTCGCAGTCGCTTAACAGCTCGTATTGAAACGGGCTTCCCGGTCGTCCGGATCGGGCGGCGACATATTCGAACTCGCGCAGGCGTTCGAGATGTTCGCGCACCTGGGTAACGCTCCAGCCCAAGCGGTCGCGGATCTGTCGGCGACTAAACAAAGCGAGCGATTGCTCGATCTCTTCGGCTTTGATCCGCTCGCGTACGATCTGCTTGACCGCTTCGAGAACGCGCCGGGACTGCGGCGGCAGCTCATCGAGCGAACGGGCCAGAAGCTCCGGCGCAAGCCGGTTGGCCAGCTCGATATCATCGAGCGTCACCCGGATAAATGAGCCGCCTTCCTCGTCCTTTTCCTTTAGCCGCTGATGCTGGTGCAGCAGCGCGATGGTATCGATCAGCGTCAGATATTTTTCATGGTCGCGCCGCGTCCGGGTGCGCTCGGCGGTAAAGGTGAGTTGATCGGCGTACGGATTGACCACATCGACCGGATCGAGAAGGCGCTGAACGTTGCGCATCAAGGTTAGCATCTTCGTCCGGCGGCGGCGCAGCCGTAACCCGTCCAGGGTTCTGGCTTGCCGTTGCAGGGCGTGGATGCGTTCGGTCTGTTCGCGGGATTCATCGACGGTCAGCGTCAGGCAGCGGTTCTGCAGTTCCTCGTCGATGTCGATGGCCGTCGTCGTCAGGAAGATCATCACCGGCCCCTCGACGTGATACTCCTGCGTTTCCATCCGTCCGGTGTGCGCATCCTTTCCGGTGCTGGCGATAGTCAGCTCGCCCTCAGACTGCAAGAGCTTCAACGCATAGCTCGCTTTCTCCGCGCCCTCTTCTTCGACGATGGCCAAGATGCGGTGTTTCAGATTGGTTTCCCCGAGATAGTAAAGGCTCTGCCCGGTCATGGCCGAGTATTTCACCTGCTCCTCGTTCGGGAACATCGAAAGCACCGCTTCCATCAGCGTGGACTTTCCCGCCGCGCTGGTGGACTGGATAATGACGGCCAAAGGCCGCGACAGCTTGCGGCTGGTGCAGGCCAGATAAGCGGCTAAACGATTGGTCTGTTCGCCCACTAAACCGCAGTCGTCGAAGATTTCCTGCAAGCGGTCGATCAGATCCGGCGACTTCAAGAAAGCGACGGCTTCGGTCTGTTCGTCGATGCTCATTTCCGGCGCGTCGTTCTTCGGCTCGACCGCTTTAGCCAGCCGATCTTCCTGCTCGCGTTCGAGCGCAAGCAACAGCTTGCCGAGGTCGCGCTTAATGACTTCCTTTTCAAGCCGGGTTTCTTCGTGTGCTCGCTCGATGAACCGCCGCCGATCTCCGTCGCGCATCAAGTCCAGCGCATCGAGGTGGAACGCCTCGCCACTGCGTAGGCGCAACGCGATTTTCATCACTTCGAGCGAGTTGTTTTTGTCCAACCCGCCGATCCGGTATTCCCTCGGGCCGAGTTTCAAAAAACGGTAATCGCCTCTTCGCTCGACCTGCACCTCGGGCGCGGAAAGAGCAGCTTCTTTTTTAGCAGCTATTTCAACTAAAGAAGAAGGCGCGCGCGAATGCACATGCAACGGTTCAGCTGCATTGATCAGGCCATGCAATGCCGGGAACGCAGCTTTGGCTTTGACGGCGTACTCATTCGCATCCATTCCCAACGGGAACCGGATTCGATGCACATCGATCCCGGCTTCGCCCAGCCGTTTTGCGTCCCGTTCCGCAGCCCGGTTTCCAGCGTCGTCGGCATCATAGGCCAGCCGCACAGCTTGGACTTTGTGCTCAATGAGCGCTTCGAAAAGCTCATCGGTGAAGCCGTGGCACCCGTAAATGAACGTCGCATTGTCGAAGTTATTCGTCCAGAACGTCAGCGCATCGAGCGGCGCTTCGCAAAGGATCACTGCGGGGCGGTCGAGTGCAGCGGGATTCCAGATTCCCCGGTGCGGACCAGGTAAGTACAGATGCAGCGGCGTCCCCTTCCGAAGTCCGGATGTAATCTTCCGCCCGTACATTTCCGTGACGTTTCCTGACTCATCCATGACCGGAACGACCAGCGAGCCGGTCAGCAGCTCGTGGCCGCTGTCTCGCAGGATGCCGAGTTTCTGTAACCGCTCGCGGATCTCTTTGCCGTCGCTCCGGTTTTTATTCGGCAGCCGAAGCCCCAGCGTCCGGTCGGCAAAGCCGAGCTTGAAGCGTTCGATCAAAGCGGGATCGTTAAGGCCGCGCTTTTCGAGATAGGCCAGCGCGTCGGGCGTTTGCAAAAGCCGTTCGTGATAATAGTCCGCCACCTGTGCCAGCAGTTCGCCGTCTGGAGCTTCCGGATCGAGCGGGTTTCCAAGCTTTGGAACCGTGCTTTTCTTGAGCACTTCGCCGGGCGGCGATTCAAAAGCCGCCGGGCCGTCGTTGAGCAGTTCGAACGCGTGGCGAAAGCTCACGCCGTCGAACTTTTGGACGAACTGGATCGCGTTGCCGGCCGAACCGCAACCGAGACAGTGAAACAGCCCTTTCCCCGGCGTGACGATAAACGACGGATCGCTGTCGTCGTGGAACGGGCAGCAACCGGCAAGATTGCCCGTTCCGTGCGGTTTGAGTTCGATTCCCCGGCTGCGCACCAGCGCGGCCAGATCCGTTTCTTTTTTGATCCGCTCGATCTCGCTTTCGGGTATCCGGGGCATAAAAGTTCCTCCTTCTAAAATACGTCAAGTTGAATTTTCTTGACCATGAATGGTCTATTTTTAGACCATTGTCAACAGATTTAGACCGACATGGTTTACAGTTAGACCATGAAAAATCAGGAGATCACCCATTTGAAGGCACTACGTGAAAGAGCCGGACTCAGTGTCCGCGAGCTGGCAAGGCAGCTCGATATTCACCACACCAATATTGTTTATTGGGAAAAAACCGGGCGCGTCGCCAAGGCGGAGCTACTGCCTCGCATGGCCGAACTGCTCGGCGTATCGGTTGAAGAACTTCTCGGCCAACCCCGTCCGACACGCTCTGGCGGAGTTCCCGGAAAGCTCGGTCTGATTTTTGAAGAAGCCTCAAAACTCCCGCGCCGACAGCAGCAAAAGATTATCGAATTCGTCGAACCCTTCGTTCGTGAACACACCCACTCCTGATTTCTAAAACCTGGAACGTTTCGTTCCAAGCATTGGAACTTTGCTCGACCGGTTTTCCAGACATTGGAAAAACCGGTCTCTTTTTTTCCGAGGATTGGAAAACGCGGTGGGGACACCGCGTCTACATTTCCAAATTGGAAGCCCGCTGGCTGGGTGTTTTTTTGCGTAGCAACAAAAACGCGCAGACTGCGGAACACAACGAACCGGCGAAACGGAACGCGAAGCCGGTGAGGCGTGAGGAGTGAAGCACGTTGGGGCTGGCGCGGAAGCTGCGCCGATTGTGCGGCAACGCCGCGCTGAAAGGCTCTTCGCCGCTTCCGTGATCAGCTACGGGCGTGGGGTGAATGACGGGACATGACCCCGAAGCTTCGGGGTGATGTTCCGGCAGAGGGGAGCGGGGGCGATAGTGGGCGCTCCCCTGCTAAGGCTGGACGAAGGACAGCCGCCTAAGGGCCGCCTGCGATAGGCGGGAGGCAGGGAAACAGAAGAACTTCTGTTTCAGCCCGGAGGGTGGCCGAAGTTTCAAAATGTGTGGCGACAGCCGGAGCCGGACATTTTGAGACGAAGGCCATGCGGGAGCTGACCGGAAAGGGACACGTTGCATAATGAATTCATTATGCGACGTTGCCCGGTTCCGAAGGAATTCCGGGCGCTCCTGCACGACCTGCCCTCCCTGCCGATAGCTGCGGCCCGCTCTTCAAGATGGAGCGGAAACAGTGACGGCTCCAAGCACGTCAGTGCGGGAGCCGTCTCTGTGATAGCGAGTCAATCAGCAATCACCTTAGAGATTTCTCTCTCAAGCTGGCTAATTTTTGCTTTGAATTTATTTATCTGGTGCCGCGAAATCATTGCCTGACAATGAGCATCCGATAAAAGTACCCGCACCGAACCCCCCTCAATAAACATCTCTGCTCTCAACGGATAAGGGCTGAAAATTGAGGAGAAAAAAACGACCCCGTCATTTTTTTTTCGGACGGAAAAATGCTTTTTCTTCAACAACTCCAACACATTATCAAAACGGCCCAAACCCTGATCAAAATACAACTCTGTCTGGCAATATCGAGTTTTGGGAAACAGTGGAAATACTCCAATGGCATCAAGCACGAACACCAGCTTCCTCAACAAAAAGGTGAGCAGCAACGAAACGGCAACTATAACGAAAAACCAAAGCGGGAAATTCATAGGCTACTCTCCGTCCATGGAATCTTGCAAAATATTATAGTTCTCGCCTCCCGAGGTAACCCCCTCGGCAGCACTCGCAATACCATATTCAACAGCACTGAGTAATGTATCTCCCACAAACGACGTTGCATTCCCAGCAGTCCCAACCAATAGGTTTGCATAATTCAGACCTGATGCAGCGGCAAATTGACCAAACGATATATTTCCCGCTCCGAAATCTCCGATTAACTCTCCTCCTGCAAGAGCATAAGCCAATATATCCAGTCCTTGCCCTGCAATTTGGCCTAGAATAGGAATATTTGCTATAGGTGCTAAATCAGCAACCGCCACCCATTCTGTAAACTCCCTGTACCTCTCAGCCCATGACTTTTTCTCACACAACCCAAGCGGGTCAGTGAAGTTAACCGGGTTGTTTCCGCAGAAGGCGTAGAGGTTCAAACCCCCACTAATCCCTATGGGGTCTTTGGAGAGCCAGCGTCCAGAAACAGGATCGTACCAGCGGGCACGGAAGTAGATCAGTCCGGTGTCCCAGTCGATCTCTCTGCCTTGGAAGGTGTAACGGTTCCCGATTGCGGATTCTGAAATTTCCGTTCCG
>JBFHPA010000105.1:0-8266 GCA_041592955.1 Pontiella sp. | reverse complement strand
TCGACTGGGTGGCGCGCACCATCTGCGCGGGCCTTGCCCCGCAGTTTGCCCTGCGACCCCAACAACCGCAGCAACCCGCCCCGAAAACAGCTACCGGTCGCCTAGCGCATAGTGAAGCATGATCTCCTCGGTTTTGTTCAGCCGGTAGCACGCTTCGCGTGCCATGTTGTTTTTCTCCAGCCATTAATCTTTTCTCATCCGGAATAATCTGGATACTCCCGCATCCAACGATTGGAAGAAAACATGGCCCTGCTCAGTCTACAAAACATCCAAAAGGCGTTCGGCGCGGCGCCCCTGCTCAACGATGCCACCCTGCAGATCGAGCGGGGCGAGCGCATCTGTCTGGTCGGCCGCAACGGGGAAGGCAAATCGACGCTGCTGAAGCTGGTCAACGGCGACCTTGAGCCGGACGCGGGTGAAATCATTCGCCAGCCCGGCCTGAAGACAAGCCGCCTGCGGCAGAACGTGCCCGATCAGATTTCATCCACCGTTGAGGAGCTGGTCTTTCAGGGCCTGAAGGATCCGCACGACGACTATGTTTCGCATCAGGCCGTCGACAAGGCCATTTCGCTTGTATCGCTCGAAAACAATTTAAAGTTCAACGAGCTATCCGGCGGACAGAAGCGCCGGGCGCTGCTGGCGAAGGCGCTGGTATGCGAGCCGGACATCCTCGTGCTGGATGAACCGACCAACCATCTCGATATCGAATCCATCCAATGGCTGGAAAACTTTCTGGGCCGCTATCGGGGCACCCTGCTTTTCGTGACGCACGACCGCGCCTTCCTGCGCAAGCTCGCGACACGCATTATCGAGC
The DNA here is from genome assembly GCA_041592955.1 of Pontiella sp. GTDB lineage: Bacteria > Verrucomicrobiota > Kiritimatiellia > Kiritimatiellales > Pontiellaceae > Pontiella. The sequence continues at coordinate 7,452 of JBFHPA010000105.1, read as the reverse complement.
TTGATCGGGGCAACCTCCACTCTTGGGCATGCGACTACGACACCTATCTCAAACGCAAGGAAGCGCTGCTCGACGGCGAGGCCGAGCAATGGGCGCAGTTCGATAAAAAGCTGGCACAGGAGGAAGTCTGGATCCGCAAGGGCATCAAGGCGCGGCGCACGCGCAACGAGGGGCGTGTGCGCGCGCTCGAAAAAATGCGGGGTGAACGCGGTCAGCGGCGCGAGCGTACCGGCACCGTCAATATGCAAGTGGTCGAGGCCGGACTTTCCGGACGAAAGGTCATCAGCACGAAACACGTCTCCTACGACTATGACGACCTGCCCATCATCACCAATCTTAGTGTCGACATCATGCGCGGCGATAAGATCGGCATCATCGGCCCGAACGGGTGCGGCAAGTCGACACTGATCAAGGTGCTGCTGGGAAAACTCGAACCCAGGTCCGGCACGGTGAAACACGGCACCAAACTGGAAGTCGCCTACTTCGACCAGCATCGGGCCATTCTGGATGAATCAAAGAGCGTTGCCGAAAATGTCTGCGCCGACGAAACCATCACGATCGGCGACAGCAAGAAGCATGTGCTCGGTTACCTGCAGGATTTTCTCTTTGCCCCTGACCGCGCGCGGTCGCCTGTGTCCATACTTTCCGGCGGCGAGCGCAACCGCCTCCTGCTCGCCAAGCTGTTCACCAAAGCCTCGAACGTACTGGTGCTCGACGAACCCACGAATGATCTCGACGTGGAAACACTCGAGCTGCTCGAAGAGCTGCTTGCCAACTATGAAGGCACCCTCCTGCTGGTCAGCCACGACCGATCCTTCCTGAATAACGTCGTCACGAGTACGCTCGTGTTCGAAGGCAATGGCCAAATCGGTGAATATGCGGGTGGCTACGACGACTGGCTAAGCCAACGGCAAGAGGTGGCAGACTCCGGGCAGGAGAGGGAATCCCCGAAACCGGCCAAACAAAAATCGACACGGAAATTGACCAACAAAGAGCGGGAGGAGCTGATAGCCCTGCCCAGGCTGATCGAGCAGCTTGAAGCCGAACAGGCGAAGCTGCACGAAATGATGGCCGATCCGGCCTTTTACCAACAGGCCAAGGAGGAAATCGCTGTTGCCACCGCCCGGGCGGAAGCGATTCCGAATATACTCGAAGATGCTTTTGAACGCTGGGAAGAACTCGAGGGTCTCTAACTACAGACCACGGAATCACCGGTGCTTCGTCGTCCCCCTTCGGCGGGTCCGTTGAGGACGTGCGATACCGAAGCCAGATGGTCCGGATCGCACATTCTTCGATTCCGTGGTTTCCTTTTTGGGAGCGAGGCGAACGCCATGAAGAGACTGGTCTGGAACAGGCATACCAAGCTTCTGTTGAAACATGTGGCCGGATGGCTCTGCATTGTGCTCGGCATCATCATGCTCATCTCTCCGGGCCAGGGCATCCTGACCATCCTGATCGGGGTTTTCCTGCTCGCCGACGACGTTCCCATGTTTGGCAGGTTCAAGGCATGGCTCCAGCACCGCTTCCCGAAGACCGCCGACTTTGTGCAACACTCGGGCGAACGGTTTCGGGCAAAGTTCCACCACAAGAATCCATAAGGCGCACAACGGGCGGCGAAACGAGTCCGACCGATTTGGCGTTGCACCCCTGCCAGCCTCCTGCGTATGCTCTGCCGCATGCTTCCACAATGGGTCATTGAAAAGAAACGCGACGGCAAGGAGCTCGATGGCGTCGAAATCCGCGCATTTATCGATGGCTACACCAAGGGCGTCATTCCCGACTACCAGATGTCGGCGCTGGCCATGGCGATCTACTTCAGCGGTATGACCCTGCGCGAAACCGCGGACCTCACCATCGCCATGATGGAGTCCGGCAAGGTTATCGATCCTGCCTGCATCCCCGGCATCAAGGTCGATAAGCACTCCACCGGCGGCATTGGCGACAAGATATCCATCCCCCTCGCCCCTTTGGTCGCCGCCTGCGGCGCCACCGTTCCGATGATTTCCGGGCGCGGCCTCGGCATCACCGGCGGCACACTCGACAAGCTTGAATCCATTTCCGGCTATCGCGTCGATTTATCCGAAGAGGAGTTTTTCAAAACCCTCGTAACGTGCGGCTGCTCCATGATCGGCCAGACGGCAGAAATCGCCCCGGCCGATAAAAAGCTCTACGCATTGCGCGACGTCACTGCCACCGTGCCATCCATCCCGCTGATCGTTTCCAGCATCATGTCCAAAAAACTGGCCGAAGGGATCGATGCGCTCGTGCTCGACGTCAAATGCGGTTCCGGCGCCTTCATGAAAAACATCAAAGAAGCCCGCCAACTTGCTCAGGCCCTGGTTGATACGGGCAGCGCCATGGGCAAAAAAGTAACCGCCCTCATCACCGACATGAACCAGCCCCTCGGCCGCACCGTCGGCAATGCGCTTGAAATACGCGAAGCACTGGATATTCTCAATGGCACTGGCCCCGCCGATGCCCAAGGCCTTGTCATCACTCTTGCCAAGCACATGCTATCTGTAGCCGGAATGCCTGTAGCCGGGGGCGGTGACCCCGGCCAGCATCTGCAAGACGGAACAGCCCTTTCAACCTTCCAGAGAATGGTCGCCTGTCAGGGGGGCGATCTTGAGGCGGCTCTTCCAACGGCTGACAAACAGATTCCGTTGCCCGCCCCGAAATCGGGCTATGTCTCCAAAGCCGATGCCGAGGCTATCGGGCGCGCATCGCTCCTGCTGGGAGCTGGCCGCGCCACAATCACCGACACCATCGACCACGCGGTCGGCCTTTCCGATCTAAAAAAAATCGGCGAGCCTATCGAAAAAGGCGAACCGCTCTGTATCGTCCATTCCAACGGGAGCGAAGACCAAACCCAGCTGTTTCAACTTCTGGAAAACAGCTTCGAAATTTCAGATAAACCCATTGAACCGAAAGAATTGATTTATGAAACCATCACCAGTTGATAAAGACCGCGCCCTATCCCACCTGCTCGACCTTCTGGCCGTCGAAGGCCTGACGGGCCAGGAAGCGAAAGTCGTTGCCGCCATCACCAAAAAGCTGATCGCCGCCGGATGCAAGAAGGCGTGGATCAAGACCGACGACGCACATAAGCGGCTGGGCGAAGGGTTCGAGATCGGCAACCTGATCGTACAGTTGCCGGGAACGGTCAAGGCTCCACGTATCATGTTTTCCGCGCACATGGACACGGTACCGCTGTGCAAGGGTGCTGTGCCCGTCGTGAAAGGCAACCGTATCATCGCTAAAGGTAACACCGGTCTTGGCGGCGACGACCGCTCCGGCTGTGCGGCGATGGTTACGTTGTGCGAGACCATCCTGAAAAACAAGATCCCCCATCCGCCGATCACATTCCTCTTTCCCATCGCCGAGGAAAACGGACTGCACGGCTCGCGCATGGTACGCTTCAGGGATCTCGGCAATCCGGCCATGGGCTTCAATCTCGACGGACAGTTTCCCAATGAACTCGTTATCGGAGCCATGAGCGCCGTGCGCTGGGAGGCGGAAATAAAAGGTATCTCAACACATGCCGGCCTCGAACCGCATAAGGGCATCTCGGCCGGACTGATCGCATCGAAGGCGATGGCGGCCATTTCCGAAAAGGGCTACTTCGGCCGAATTGCGAAAGGTAACCGCACCGGCACCTCGAACCTGGGTTCCATGGGCGGGGGTGAAGCGAGCAACCAGGTGATGGACATCGCGGTAATGACCGGCGAATGCCGCAGTCATTATCCAGCCTTTCTCAAGCAGATCGTGAAGGTTTATAAAACCAGCTTCGAGCAGGCCGCCAAGAGCGTAACCAATGACAAGGGCAAATGCGGCAAAGTCAAGTTTACCACCGTCAGCGACTACAACGCTTTCCGGCTCAAGAAATCGGAGCCGTGCGTACAGATCGCCAGCAAGGCGGTCGAAGCGGTCGGCAAGAAACCCAATCCGCTCGTGATGGATGCCGGACTCGACGCCAACAACTTTAACGAAAAGGGGCTGCCCACCGTCACCCTCGGCACCGGTTCGCACAAGTTCCATCAGGTCGAGGAGTATGTCGATATCCGGGAATATCTGACCGCCTGCGATGTGTTAATGAACATCGCCCGCATCGCATCATAATAGGATTGGTTTTGTTGCTCACTCCACTTAAGTTCACCGCCTTTTGGAATCGCAGGGATGGAATTCTTAAATCTTAGTATTGCAGATGTCGCGATACGGCTGGTCCTGGGTCTGCTGATCGGCTTTAGCATCGGACTGACCGGCGTTGGCGGCGGCGTACTCGTGCTACCCGCCTTAACCGTGATATTGCGCGTTGATCCCATCATTGCGGTTGGCACCACCACACTTTACGCATTCCTCACCAAGATCACGGCGACCCTTCATCACATCGCGCTCAGAACCATTGATTGGCGCACCTCGTTTCGCTTTCTGCTGGGCGCCGTTCCGGCCAACATCATCACGGCAGTCTGGGTAAGCCACCAAGGCGCCAACGAGGCCTTCAAGGACTCGTTGAAAACCTTCATTGTGTGTGTGATATTCCTCTCCATCGGGATGATGATTTTCAACATGGCCGGCCAATCCCGCTCTGCACTGGCGCGGAAGGAGCGGTCGCTGGCTGAACGCATCAATGCGCACCGCGTCCTGCGTAACGCTCTGAGCATTCTTATGGGCTCTATGTGCGGCGGCCTGATCGGTGCAACGGCGATCGGCGGCGGCGTTTTGATTGTACCCATCCTGATCGTGGTCTTCGGGATGTCCGCGCGTCGCACCGTGGGCAGTGCTATCTTTATTGCCTTTATCCTCACCATGACGACCGCGCTGATCTACGGCATCCACGGCGAACAGGACACCGTCACCGCCCTCATCATGGCCTTCGGCTCATTGGGCGGCGTATATTACGGTAGCAAGCTCTCTGTTCAAATGCCGGAAACCCTGTTGCGCATCATCGTCATCGTGCTGGTCGTTGCCGCAGCCATCATGATGCTCGGGGGCCAGGGCCATTAAGTTTCGCTTTACCCGGCCCGATCCTCTGCTTAGTCTGCAACCATGAATATGCAGATTGATCAGACCACGCTTGATGCCTCTGTGGAAGCCCTTCGCAACAAATGGCCGGACAGCAAACCAAAGTGCGGAGCGATCCTCGGCTCCGGCTGGGCCGAGGTCGTGCGGGAATTCAAGGGCAAAGAACTTTCGTACGACGAGCTTCCCGGCTTTGGCAAACCCGGCGTGGTGGGTCATGCCGGCAAGCTGCTCTCTACAACGGTTGACGGAATGGAGACCTTTATCTTTCAGGGGAGGCGGCACTGGTACGAGGGCGAAGGCTGGACACCGGTTATTCTTCCCGTCTACCTGCTGCACGCCATGGGCGCCGACACCGTATTGCTGACCAATGCGTCCGGCGGCATTCATCCCGATCTGCCACCGGGGTCGCTGATGGTGATCGAGGACCATATCAACATGCTTGGCTCCAACCCGCTGATCGGCCCGCATAACCCGAAGCTGGGCACCCGTTTCCCCGACCAGTCGGATGTCTACGACAAACCCCTTCAGCAAAAGCTGCTCGAGGCGGGAGCCGATGCGCGCGGTGTCTACATCGCCACCACGGGGCCGACCTTCGAAACCCCGGCCGAAATCCGCCAGTTCAAATCCATGGGTGCCGACGCCGTCGGCATGTCGACCGTCCCCGAGGCCATCGTCGCCAATGCGCTCGGCATGCGCGTGGCCGGTCTCTCGTGCATCTGCAACTGGGCGGCGGGAATCAGCCCTACCAAACTCTCGCACGAAGATGTAAACCAGACCGCAACCAAAACGATGCCGCGCATGAAGCAGGCGATAAACCATTTCCTTAAAGGACTTGCCGAGGAAACTTGAGGCAGAAAAATTTACGGCAGAAAAATGGATGGAAAATAAAATGCCTGTTTCGGTAGATGCCCAGCTTACAAATTTTTCTCAAGCAGAGTTTGCTGAAGTCTCATATAAAATTATGGCTGAAATTTTTCTACTTCACCACGAACTGGGCCGCCTATTTGATGAAAAGGTATTCAAGAATGCACTAGCAAGCCGGTTGGATGATATCCAAACTGAAGTAGAGATCAGGGTGCTATTCAGAGATTTCCAGAAATCCTATTTTATGGATATCCTGGCTTCATCGGGGGCCGTCTTTGAGCTGAAGACTGTAGATGCTCTTCACCAGCGCCACCACAGCCAACTTCTGAACTATTTATTACTGACAGATTTGAAGCATGGAAAACTGGTAAATCTCCGGCCTGAAAAAATTGAACATGAATTTGTTAATGCCACGCAAACGCGCGTCGGCCGTTGCTCATTCAGCATTCATAATTCAGGATTCCAACCCGCAGACGGTTTTGGTTTAGCAGAGCAATCATTGGTCGTTGAGTTGATCAAAGACTGGGGAACCGGGCTGGAACGATCCCTCTATGAAGAAGCTATAATTCACTTTCTTGGCGGCGATAGTCTGATCAACAACGAAATCGATGTGGTTCTGAACGGGGACGTGGTAGCCACACAACCATCTCTTCTTTGTGCACCATGCACAGGACTTAAGGTCACTACATTTGAAAACAACACAGACATTTACAGGCAAAATCTCATCCGTTTCCTCGCCAGGACGACGCTAGAAACGATCCAATGGATCAACATTTCCCGCAACCGTATTTCCCTAGAAACCATCACTTAAAGAGCTCCATATTTCTGCCGTTAATTTTTCTGCCCGCAAATAAGGAAAGTCCATGACTCCGAACGAACTGATTGCCGCCGCATGCCAAGCGATGGAAAATGCGCATGCCCCCTACTCCGGTTATAAAGTCGGAGCGGCGTTGCTGTGCGCCGACGGAACCGTATTTACGGGATGCAATGTTGAAAACGCTTCATACGGCTTAACCAACTGCGCCGAACGCACAGCCATTTTTTCAGCCATCGCCGGCGGGCAATCCGACTTTAAAGCGATGGCTATCGCCGCTTCCGGTGAATCTGATCCGTTCCCCTGCGGCGCCTGCCGGCAGGTACTCTCAGAGTTCTGCGGTCCGGATTTTGAGCTTCGTGTTATTACAAAGCAAGGCGTTGCGACCGTCTCGCTCGGCGAATTGCTACCTCATGGCTTTAATTTTGGAGCTTCGGATGAGTGACACTAAAATGCTCTATCTGCTGCGCCACGCTAAATCCAGCTGGGGGCATTCGGACTTGTCTGACTTTGACCGTCCACTCAATAAACGCGGTCGCCACGATGCCCCCGAGATGGGTCGACGCCTCAGGAAACGCGGCACCTTGCCGGAGATCATTGTCTGCAGCCCGGCCACGCGGGCCTTCGAAACCGCCCAATTGCTGGATCTGGGCATTGAACCTCTGGTTTTTGACGAAACAATCTACGAAGCCTCGGTCGGTTCACTGCTGACCGTTATTCACTCGCTGGACGACCGCTATGGCTCAGCCATG
>JBFHPA010000104.1:0-8288 GCA_041592955.1 Pontiella sp. | reverse complement strand
TCCGTGTAATCATCCTGTTCAAAGACGCTGTATTGAACAGCAACCTCGGGCGTGAAGACCGTTCCGCCTTTGGTGTCGGTCAGGTCATAACCACCGGAGAGATAGGCGCTGAACAGGCGGGCATCAAATTCACCGCGCATAACAAAGGGGGCCGCGCTTTCGGTTTCCACCTCGTTGAAGCTGAATGCCACGCCCGCATCGACATGGGCTTGATCAAACCCATACGTGCCATATACCGACCCGTGATGGGCGGTGACCTCTTCCTTGGCATTGGTGTCGGCCTTGGTGGAGCTGGCGCCACTCCCGCCGCTCAGCCCGAGCAGCAGGTTGTTAAAGCTTTTATCGACTCCGATCACCCCTCCGAACTGTGAGGTGTCGTACCGCGAATTCAGGCCATCCGCCTCGTGGCTCAGGTAGCTGCCATAGCCTTTTCCCCATCCGCGGATCTCATTATGCCGCTCCGGTCCCTTTGCCCCGGCCGGAATCAGTTTGAGCATTTCACGGAATTCCGCTCCGCGCACGGAGGTGTGTCCGAGAGCCGCCTGTAAACCGATCAGCGAGCTCTGCAGTGTGTTTGGGGCGGTCAGGTAGGCCTGCTCCACTGCTGCACGCGATTGTTCGGGATCGTTGATTAAATCAATGATGGCCAGCATGGCGGTTTTGTTGATGTTATCGAGTTCATTGGCAAGCAAAGCAAACTGACCGGTAGCGCCCCAATAGCCCGCAAGATCCTGCGTGACAAATTCCAGTTGCAACCGATTACCGTTTTCAATGGAAAGACCGTTGAACACGGTGCGGCCCGAGGTGTCGGTCTGAATGCTCACCTGATCTTTAAACACTGCGCTGTTGGTTGCCCCCATGCCCGCCACAAAGATGCCGTTGGTGGTCGTCAGTACGGCTACCTGATTGGTGGTGTTTCCGGCATAGTTGGCCTGTTGTGCATCAACATAAACGATCGCGTTGCTTTCAAAATTGGCCTGGTCTGCGAAGAGGGCTCCATTAGTTTCGCTAATTACAGCAAACAAAAGTTCTCCGCCGGCCTGAAGATTAAACGCCCCGCCAGCTGATAATACGCCCGTACCCACGTCAAAGGCAGCGTTGGATGCAACCGTAAGGCTGGTGAACTTCGCCTGGCTGTTTGCATCGACCAACGCAAAGAATCCGCCATCGGACAAGGTGAAGTCCGTATTCATAATCATCATGCCATCACGAATGAAGGTCGTTTGAAGAGGGTCATCCGAGAGGTTGTCGACAAAAACCGTGCCGCCATCCTGAACCACGAAATCCTCCACCACCAGATTGGTTCCGGCCGTAAACCGTTGGTATCCGTCGCCCGAGAAATCGATCGAGTTGAAGGTACCTCCATTGAGCACGATCTGGTTGGAAACTCCGGAATCCGCCCAGCTGACCAGGCCAAACTGCTTGCTGGTGCCGCTGGCTCCACCGGTAATGATCCCTCCCTCCACCGTCAGGTCGCTGTTTACAGCAATCAAAGCGGAGGCCTCAGCTCCTCCGAGCAGCGTTCCTCCGAAAACATGCACCTCGGAGTCTGCGGCATGCAGCGCCGCTCCTCCCGTGCCACCGTTGCCGCCCCCCCCCGTGAGGCTGCCTGCTATGATATCGACGGTGGAATTGGTGGCATAGAGGGCGTCACCGCCTTGAGAGTCGGCCGCCGGGCCTGCGTTGCCGCCGCTGAAGGTGCCGTTGCTTACCACAAGCACGGAGTTGTAGGCCGCCAGACCACGCCCCCCCTGAGAGAGTGCGCTCGCAGATCCGGCGCTCCCTCCGGTCAGCGTGTTAGAGCTTCCGGAAAACATAATGGTGGTGCCTGCAACAAGGAGTCCATCCGTCGCGCGCGCTGTGGTGCTGTCTTGCAAATAACCGCCCCCGGAAAAAGCGGCGCCTTCAACCATGACGTTGGTTGTTCGGATGAAGAGCCCCCCCGTGCCCGCTGAGGAGATTGCGTTGGTGATAATGGTCTCGCCGGGAAGCGGAGGCAGGATATTGCCGTCGGTGCCGCCAACGCCCGCATAGCTTCCGCCCATGACCGTGAGGTTGGAACCGTCTTCAACGAACAGCACGAAAGACTGGGAGTTGCTGATGGTGGAGCCGCTTCCGACAATGCTGAAGCGGCTGAAGTTATTGGTTACCGCAATTGAGCCGCTGATGTTGTGGTTCAGGCTGATGTTTGTCGTGCCGGCGAAGCCAATGGCCAGCGAGCCATTCCCGCTCGACACGGATGCGATGGATTCAACCGAAGCCAGAGCGGCATAATCAGTCCCGAAGGCCGTACCGGAAACCTGATTGGTAATGGCGGAGGTGACCGGCACTTGCCATAAGCATAAAAAAAAGGCGAGAGCCGCTGGCTTCACCTTTGTTGTACTCCGGGGAAAACGGTTCCTCAAAAGATCAAACTTCATCATGGAACAACTCCCACCCGGAAGGGTTTTAATTAACGCTATTTTGCTGTCTTCTTCGGCACAAGTATGGCCGATACGAACCGGCCTTGAAGGCGCGGCGCCTGATCCACCGATGTAATATCAGCAGAGTCTTTGATAACGCGCTGAATGACCTCGAAGCCGAGCTCCCGATGGGCATTCTCGCGGCCACGGAACATCAGTGAAACCTTTACGCGGTCACCGTGCCCGATAAATTTTCTAAGATTCCGCATTTTCGTCTCGTAGTCGTGGTCGCCCACGTTGACGTGAAACTTGACTTCCTTGAGCTTGGTTTGAACCTGGTGCTTCTTCTGCTCTTTTTTCTTCTTTTCCTGGTCATACTTGTATTTGCCGTAGTCCATGATCTTGCACAATGGCGGCTTGGCGGTGGGGGACACTTCCACCAGATCGATTCCGTACTGCTGGGCGCGCCGAAGAGCATCGCCGGTTTTCATGATACCCAGTTGGTCGCCGTTGGCATCAATCACCCGGATTTCCGGTACGCGGATGCGATGATTGATTCGTGTCGACGGTTCACGTTCCTGCCTACCCCTGAAGTTTTGCTTTCTAATCTGAGACCTCCATGTCTACTGTTTTCTTTTCCAGCTCCTCCTGTTTGAGCTGGGCGATAAATTGATCCAAGGTGCTCGCACCTTTCATGCCAGCAAGGCGATGGCGCACCGCTACTTGCGCCTCCTCCTGCTCTTGTTTCCCGATAATAAGCATATAGGGCACTTTGTCCAGCTGGGCATTCTTCACTTTTCCGTTTAATTTGCCCTGCTTTGTATCGATCGTGGCGCGGATATCCGCGTTCCGCAGCTGCGAAAGCACCTCATCGGCATAGTCGAGCTGGTCGTCGGAGAGGGGTAGCACGCGCACCTGTTCCGGCGCGAGCCACACCGGAAAGCCGCCGGCATAGTGCTCGGTCAGGATGCCGAAGAAACGCTCGAGGCTTCCGAACAGCGCGCGGTGCACCATGTAAGGACGGTGCGCCTCGCCATCCGCGCCGATATATTTGAGGTCGAAGCGCTCGGGCAGATTGAAGTCGAACTGGATCGTGCTGGTCTGCCACTCGCGGCCGATGGCGTCCTTGACCTTGAGGTCGATCTTCGGCCCGTAGAACGCACCGCCGCCCTCGTCGGTTTCATAGGGCAGCCCTTCGGCCTTGATCGCGGCTTCCAGCGATTTGGTCGCCTGATCCCAGCGCGCTTCCTCGCCGACCGCCTTTTCCGGGCGGGTGGAGAGATAGGCCTTTACTTCGGTAAAGCCGAAGGTTTTCCAGATAAAGTTGCAGAAACGGATGACTTCCTTCACCTCGTCCTCGATCTGCTCTTCGGTGCAGAAAATATGCGCATCGTCCTGCGTGAAGCCGCGGACGCGGAAGAGGCCGTGCAGGGTGCCGGCCTTCTCGTAGCGGTAAACCGTGCCGAGCTCGGCCCAGCGCAGCGGAAGCTCGCGGTAGGAGCGCAGGCCGCTTTTGTAGATCTCGACATGGAAAGGGCAGTTCATCGGTTTGATGAAATATTCCTGACCATCGATATCCATGGCGGCATACATGCCCTCACGATAGAAATCAAGGTGGCCGGAGGTTTCCCATAGGTTGGCTTTGCCCACATGCGGGGTGTAAATGAGATCGTAGCCGTTGCGGAAGTGCTCCTTCTTCCAGAAATCCTCAATGATCGACCGGACGCGTGCGCCCTTCGGATGCCAATGCACCAGCCCGGGCCCGACCTTTTCCGAAATCGAAAACAGATCAAGATCCTTGCCCAAACGGCGATGGTCGCGCTTTTTGGCCTCTTCAATCTGCTTCAGATAGAGGCGCAACTGCTTGGGATTGGTGAACGCCGTACCGTAGAGGCGCTGCAGCATCGGGTTGGTTTCATGGCCGCGGTAGTAGGAGCCTGCCACGTTGATCAGTTGGAACGCGCGGAGCTTTCCCGTGCTCTCGACGTGCGGTCCACGGCACAGGTCCATGAACTCGCCGCAGGTGTAGAATGTGATCGGGTCGCCCTCCGGCACATCGGCCAGCCGTTCGAGCTTGTATTTCTGGTCCTTCAGCAGTTCCTTGGCTTCGTCGCGGGAGACCGTCATGCACTCAAAGGGAAGGTCTTCATCGACAATTTTCTGCATCTCGGCTTCGATCCGCTCGAAGTCCTCAGGTGTGATGCGGTCGGGCAGATCGAAGTCGTAGTAGAATCCATCATCGGTCGGAGGGCCGATATCCAGTTGCACATCGTCAAACAGGCGGCATACCGCCGCCGCCATCACATGGGCGGAACTGTGCCGCAGCCGATCCAAATCACTCATTTCGTTTTTCATGAAGGTAAAGAAATCTCCTGTAAAAAGAGCATGAATATAGGGGGTTGGTCCATGCGTGTCAATTGATGGACAAACCAAATAAACGGGGCGAAAACGGGCTTTTCCCAATGGATTCAATTACGCCATTGCAGCCGCGTTGCCCAAGGATTAAAGTGCGATTCATTAAAGGAGTTGCAGAGTGAAACGACTGTTTTTTGCGGGATTGATGCTTTTGGCCGGTTGCGCCACCTACGAAGACGGCCGCTATCGTCCGGTAACCGGCACGGAGAAAGAGGTTTTTGCGCGGGCCGATCAGCGTATTACGCCATCCGATGTCCGTCAGAATTTTGATGCATTCAAGACGAATGATGTGGCTTGGGTGGGGATCATTAAGGATATCCGCTTCAAGGAAACGGAGCGCACCATACAAGTCGCCTTTCAGGTCGAGCACCGTCATTTCGACTGGCTCACCCATGATGGCGCCGCCGCCTACCATCTTTCAGCAGAGGGCGAAGGCGAATTTATGGTGGGTTGGAGTGTGCGCAAACCCACATCCATCGGCCGTCTCAAGGCGCAGGCCAAGCCGGGCTATATGCTGGTGGCCTACGGCACGCCCTATCGCATAATCGACGGGGTGATCCAGCTGGCAGCGACTGCCGTGCGCCCGGTTTCCGCCGGACAATTTACGATTTCGGACAATGCGGGCGAGCAGCCGGAATAAAAAAAGAGTGCGCGCGCCGTTATCCTCCATGGCTTCTTCGAGGTCATTCCGATTCCGCTGGCACAACGCAGCAAGTTCGCAGGAAGGCGTTCTTGAACTGCGGCGGCGGTCTGTGGGCATACTGGTCGAAATGAAAGGAAATACGAATGGCCGATCTCTATCCACTGAAGTTTAAACCCGTCTATAAAGATTACCCATGGGGGAATACCCGCCTGCCGGCCCTGTTTAATCGTGAAGCGCCGGAGGGGATTTATGCCGAATCGTGGGAGGTGTCCACCCACCCTGACGGCGAGAGCGTGGTCGTGAACGGGGTGTTGGCCGGAAAAAAATTATCCGCGGTTTTAGCCGGAGAAGGTGCGGCCATTTTGGGTTCCGCGGTTAAGGGCGGCGACTTTCCGCTGCTGATCAAGCTGATCGATGCCGCACAGCCCTTGAGTGTGCAGGTGCATCCGAACAACGGCAACGCCGCCGAGGTCCAGGGCGATCCGAAAACGGAAATGTGGTATTTCCTCAACGACGAGCCGGCGCAGATCTACTGCGGACTGAAGCCCGGTACCACGCGCGATGATTTTGTGTCGGCGATTGAGCGGGAATCCTTTGAAGAGATCCTGCGCACGGTCAAAGCCGAAAAGGGCGGGGCGGTCTTCGTGCCCGGAGGCCGGGTGCATGCCGTTGATGCGGGATGCCTGATCCTCGAGATCCAGCAGAATTCCAACACCACCTACCGCGTCTATGACTGGGGCCGCGTCGGGGCCGACGGCAAGCTGCGCGAGCTGCACGTGGAAAAAGCGATGCGGGTCATTAATTTCGATGACCCCGACGATCCGGTCTGCAAGCCCGTCAGCACGATCGAGGGCATCCGCACGATCTGCACTTCACCCTACTTTGTGCTGGATGAGCTGACCGTGGAAGGCGCAATGCAACTGGAGGCCAACGGGGAAACCTTTCATGTTCTCTTTTCCGCAGACGGCCCCTTCGAGGTTGAATTTGGCAATGGCAAGGCCGAAACGGTTGCCACCGGAACCTCCGTGCTTATTCCAGCCGACTTAGGGGCCTATACAATCGAGGCTCCCGGCCCGGCTGTCGTGTTGAAAATTTCGAATCCGGTAACGTAGGAGAAATAAAAAAAACAGCACCCTTCGCAAGGTGCTGTCAGGGCTGTATTAAAATGGTGGAGGATAACGGGATCGAACCGATGACCTCGTGCATGCCATGCACGCGCTCTCCCAGCTGAGCTAATCCCCCGGAAAAAGGACGGGCTTTATAGACCGTACCCGCGGGGGTGTCAATCCGCTTTATTTAGTTTCTTTTTCGGCTTTGTTTGGGGTTGACAGTTGCAGGCCGATTCCGTAGTTTCCGCCCCTTGATTTTTTGGCAAGAACGCCCGGTTGGGGCATTGAGGTAATTTATGGAAGCATATGCGGTAATTGAAACCGGTGGAAAGCAGTATCGGGTACAGCAAGGCGATGTCCTTGATATTGAACTGCTTGCGGCCGATGAAGGCGCCAGCATCGAGTTTGACGCGCTGGCCGTATCCAACGGCAGCGAGCTCTCGATCGGTACGCCGGTCGTGGACGGCGCCAAGGTCAAGGCCTCGGTCGTGGAAAACCTGCGCGGAAAGAAGATCTACTCTTTTAAGAAAAAGCGCCGTAAGGGATATCGTCGTAAAATTGGTCATCGCCAGGAGCTGACCAAAATTAAAGTGGAAACAATCAGCGCATAGTTTTGCGGGAGGTTCGTTATGGCTCATAAAAAAGGACAAGGTTCATCCAGCAACGGTCGCGACAGTAATGCACAGCGTCGCGGTGTAAAGCGCTTCGGTGGACAGAAAGTAACTGCCGGCAGCATTTTGGTTCGCCAGCTCGGCACCAAGTTCCACCCCGGTGTGAATGTCGGTTGCGGACGCGACTACACGCTCTTCGCTTTGAAGGATGGTGTGGTTGAATTCGACAAGCGTCAGCGCAAGATACACATTCGCGAAGAAGTAATGGCCTAGCTTTTTAGCTCTGCCAAGCTTGCAAAGGCGCCTGCGCAAAGCGGGGCGCCTTTTCTTTTGCCCTTGAAACCTGAAGCCCTCCACCTAACACTCATTTCATGAAGCACGTTGTATTCAAGGATAAGGTAAAGCTCTATGTCCGCGCCGGCAACGGCGGCAACGGATGCGTTTCCTTCCGTCGTGAAAAGTTCATCCCCAAGGGCGGACCGGATGGCGGCGATGGCGGACATGGCGGGTCGGTCATCCTGCGATGCGATGTCAACGAGGATTCGCTCCTTCCGCTCTACTACAAGCCGCATCAGCGTGCCAAGCATGCCCAGCACGGCATGGGCTCCAACTGCCATGGCCGCAACAGCGAAGACTGCATCGTCAAGGTGGCTCCCGGTACCGTGGTGACAAATGCCGAGACCGATGAGTTTCTTGGCGAACTGATTGAGCCCGGCGAAGAACTGATCGTGGCCAAGGGCGGCAAAGGCGGCATCGGTAACACCCATTTTAAGAGCTCAACCAATCAGGCACCGCGCGAGTTCACCGAAGGAACAAAGGGCGAAGAGATTGTCCTGTGGCTAGAACTCAAGCTTATGGCCGACGTCGGACTGGTAGGATATCCCAACGCCGGGAAATCAACCTTGCTCAGCAAACTGACCCACGCGCATCCCAAAGTTGCGGCATACCCCTTCACGACCATCAATCCCATCGTCGGGACCCTCGAATTTCCCAACTTCAGCCGACTCAAGATTGCCGATATTCCGGGGCTGATCGACGGGGCTCATGAAGGCATCGGGCTGGGGCATCAGTTCCTTCGTCATATCGAACGCTCGAGGTTCATCATCTT
>JBFHPA010000103.1:0-8364 GCA_041592955.1 Pontiella sp. | reverse complement strand
TAATCGGGTAGCGTTTCTCATTAGACCGGATAACAGGATGGACCCGATCAGATTCTAGGAAACAGCAGGACGGATTGGTTTTCATAGTAAAATTATCCAGATCATCCTGTTATCCGGTCAAAAGAATCGGCTAGCCTGTGCCTTTTAATAATCGGAGAGAAGAACCTTGGACTATCTGCAACGCGCACGTGAAGTATTGGACATCGAACAGGCCGGCCTGGAAAAAGTGAAAAACGATCTCGGCGACGGGTTTGTACAGGCGATCGACGCCATACTGGCCACGATCAAGGACGGCGGGAAAGTGGTTGTCGCCGGCGTCGGCAAAAACTGGCATATCGGCAACAAGCTCGCCGCCACCTTCACCAGCACCGGCACCCCGGCCGTGGTCATGCACCCGATCGAAGCCATGCACGGCGACTTCGGCATCCTCTCCGACCGCGACATCCTGCTGGCCATGAGCTATTCCGGCGCCTCCGACGAGCTGATCGCCCTGCTCCAGCCCGTCAAGCGCAAGGGCGTCAAGATCATCGCCATGACCGCAGAGATGGAGAGTCCGCTCAGCGAGCACAGCGACATCATCATCTCCATACGCGTCGAACAGGAAGCCTGCCCGTTCAACATGGCCCCGACCACCAGCACCACCGCCACGCTGGCCCTCGGCGATGCGCTCGCCATGGTGCTGCTCGAAGCACGCGGCTTTAAACTCGAGGACTATGCCCTGCTCCACCCCGGCGGCGCCATCGGCCGCACCCTGTTGCTGCACGTCAGCGATGTCATGCGCACCGGTCCGCGCTGCGCCACCGTGCGCGCCGGCCTGCCCGTGCGCGAGGCGCTGCTCGCCATGACCGGCGCCAAGGCCGGTTGTGTTGCGGTGGTTAACGACGACGATACGCTCGCAGGCATCATTACCGACGGCGACCTGCGCCGCCACCTCATCGATACCCCCGACCTGGTCGAACATCCGGTCGAAAAAGTCATGACCCGCGATCCGATCACGCTCACCAAGGATATGCTCGCCCTCGAAATTCTCCACATCTACGAGGAGCACAACATTGACGACCTCGTGGTGGTCGATGAAGAGAACCGCGTCATCGGCGCCGTCGATATCCAGGACATGCCCAAGCTGAAGATTTTGTAGGAGGAGGGACGACAAATTGCTTCTTAAGGCACAATTATGTGTCGTCCATGGACGGGACAGAGCCCGTCCCTCCAAAAAAACCCTCTGTGTCCTCAAGTATGCGGGTGGTTAAAAATAAATTCACCACAGAGGACGCTGAGGGAATGTAGCCGCGATCCGTGATCGCGGAAATGAAGGCGGTGTCGCGGCCCCCGCCCTAAAATGAAACCCTCTTTGCGCCTTGGCGTCTGTTTGGCTCCCCGCAGCAGCGTGGTAAACATAAAAGCCAACGCTACAAAAACGCAACGGTGTAGGGTCGGCTCTATGAGCCGAATTGCTCGTGGTTAAAAAGCTATCCAAAGATTCCTCAGATTAGAGGATTTTGAATCAGAGCAATCCGCGCAATCGGTGGATAAAAGAGTTCTGTCTCTGCGCCTTGGCGTCTTTGTGTGAGATCAAATCCGGAAAGGCGTCATTCCGTGCCATATGGCGCTTCATCCTCTGCGATGCGAAGAGCGGGGTTGGCCAGAGCGTGCAGTTCAAGAAATGCAGCGTTGGCTTCATCCAGCCACGACAGGCGCTGGTCCGGCGTCAGGCGGGAAAACTCGGTGTGACCGTCAAAATCACAGGTCGATGTTTTCTGCAGCATGCGTTTTATTTGCTCATTCATTGTTCAGCAACCGTTTTAAGGCGGTGATATCCAGTCGATCCTTGTCGCGGGACGGATCGATGGCTTCCTTGATCTCAATCATCTTTTGAATGCCGACGATCCTCACCTTTCTTCCATCCAACAAAACCTCGTCGGCATGGCTGCTCAGTACCTCATAGGAAAGATCATCTCGAAGGAAAACGTCAACATGGCAACGGGGATCATCCAAATCCAGAAAGGTGAACACCAGCGCATTCTTCTCTTCCACGAGCATTTTACGCACTTCAGGATCTGTCAATGCCTCGGGCGGAACCGGCACTCTGGGAGTCAAACCGTGTGTTTTCATCACTTCAAGGAAGCGTCCCAGGTTTTCCGGAGCAAGGTTTACCGCGACATCCAAATCCAGTGTGAACCGCTCAACGCCCTGCAAGACACAGGCAACCCCGCCGCCGATCACAAAATCAACCCGGGCGTCTGCGAGGCTGATGATTATTTCTCTCAAGTGGGTCATGACAAACTCCGGCACCGTCGCCTGATGCATAAATCTACCACACTTCAGGTGAAGGAAACAACCCGTCCACAAGGCAGAATATTTTTGGTTTGCAGACGAAGCTTCCAGCTTCGTTGTGAGCATAAAGTGATCCGATTAAAACAAACGGAGCAGGTGATTGCGCCCGACGGAAGCAATCTTCCGTCTACATTCTAAATCCTCTGCGTCCTCCCATGAGCGTAGCGATTGATAATTTACGAAGTAAATAATGCCCATTCGGGCATGTTTCACCGCAGCGGGTGGTAATAAACCCGTCGTACTGCCGGTGAACAGAAAAACCCTTCAACAAGACTGCTTTGTTAACAGAACTATTGATAACAGGACCATTAGCCTAACTACCTTCTCCTCAACAGGAAATAGTCTTGTTATCCATGGTCCTGTAAAATATCCCGATCTGATCCGGGAAAGAGGACGATCCGCCGTCGCTGGAAGCTATGGCGGGACAAGCTACGGAGGTCGTCCCTCCAAAAGTTTTAGCTCGGGAACAATATTCCCGGTAGGCGGCGATGAGGGATTCAACATCGTCGTGATATTCGATCCCTTTTCTATATATCCATATCGAACAGGTTGATGAGGAACCGGATACCCTTCTTGATCCCTTTTATTAGAAGTACAGCAATGAGTATAACGAGCAGCCATGCGATGATTTTTGCCCCGTGCTGAGCGCTGAAATCCTGAAGCATTCCAAGCAAAGTGGCGGTTTCGTTGGCGACAGCTTCGACTATAGTGTTTGTTTCCATCCCGAATCTCCTGCAATTATGAATCACACATACTGGGTATCTGAACAGCAGATAACTGCATGCATCAGCTCCTGCAAGACACAACTTAGTCCTCTTGTATTAAAATGCGACCTAGACTTATCTACAAGGCTAAACAATCACTTAGAGTCAAAATGATAAAAAAGCCAACACTACAACAGCGCAACGGTGTAGGGTCGGCTCTGCGAGCCGATGCACAATCCTTTGCATCTACGATCCGAGCGGGCGGGAAAGCGGACGATCCGCCGTCGCTGGAAGCTATGGCGGGACAAGCTACGGAGGTCGTCCCTCCAAAATAATCAGGAGCAGTATTCCCGATAGGCGGAAAGCAGCGATTCGACGTCATCATGGTATTCAATGCCCTCCTCGGTGAGCAGCAGGCCGCAGTCGCAGTAGGTCTTCACCAGCTGGGCCGAGTGCGAGGCCATGATGATGCGGGCGTGATCCAGCTTCTGGTTCAGGGCCTGCTTGCTCTTGATCTGAAAGTTGGCATCGCCGACCGAAACAACTTCGTCGATCAGGTAGCAATCAAAGTCGATGGCCATACTGAGCCCGAAGGCGAGGCGCGCGCGCATGCCGTTGGAATAGGTCTTGATCGGCAGGCGCATCGACTTGCCCAGCTCGGAAAATTCGTAGACATAGTCGATCACGGCCTCGGTATCCTGCCCATAGATGCGCGAGACAAAGCGCACATTTTCCAGTCCCGTCATGGAGCCGTTGAATCCCCCCGAAAACCCGATCGGCCAGGAAACCTTTACATTCCGGCGGATACGTCCGCTGTCGGGCTGCTCCGCACCGGCAATCAGGCGCATCAGGGTGGATTTGCCAACCCCGTTGCGACCCATGATGGCAATATTGCGGCCTTGCTGAAAACGGAAATCAAGGTTCTCAAAGATCACCTTGCGCACCCCTTTAAGAGAGTAGGCTTTTGAAATGTTGACCAGTTCAATCATGGCTACACCCGCTTTTTCCGGTAGAGGCGTTCGCCGATGAGACCGAGCAGAATCAGCGTCATTGCAAAACCCAGCAGATAGGTCTTGTTCAGCACCGTACTGTCATAGTTTGAATAATAGCCGGATCGCACCCACTCAACCAAATGCAATACCGGATTCCATTTCAGGAAGGCAATCGCCGTGGGCGGCAGCTGGCTCGGGACGAAGAAAATGCCGGAAATAATAAACAGCGGCCGGGTAAGAATGCTCTCTACATGCCGCCACGATTCCCACATCGAATAGACCGACGCATTGAAGGTGCCGGCCCCAAACCCGAGCAGCGCGGTAGCGATGAAGGCATAGAGCAACTGATCAGGAAAGCGGGGTAGTTCGGCTAGACCCAGCGCAATCAGGGTCGAGTAAAAGATAAACATGATCAGCAGATAGGTCGCCGAAATCAGGATCAGGCGCGCAAACAGGGTGTCGGTCTCCTTGATCAGCGGATAGGTCAACAGCGCCTTGTTGGCGTCGAAGGTGGTCATCAGCGTCAACGAGAGCTTCTGGTAAAACTCGAGCGTCAGCATGCCCGTGGCAAAGAAGAGCGCTAGGCTGGACCCGAAGGGCGGCTGCCGGCTGACGGCCTCAAAAACCATCACCAGCACCCCGACGCCGGCGGCCGGTGTTACGATGGCCCAGAGATAGCCCAGCTGCGAGGTACCGAAGGTGGCGCGGGTTTCGCGCAGCACCAGCGCCCCGATTACCCTCGCCTGCAATGCCAAAAGATTTCCCATAAAACCAAATCGTATATTTAAACCATTTTCAAAAACCATCCGGCATCAGCTGTCCCGCAGGATGCTGCATTTGTTGACCGGATAACAGGATATACATGATGGGTATAATATCCCGTGCATCTTGTCATCCTGTCGAAACTTCCTTCGCCCACATCTTAGTTCTGACTCCTTTTCACACCTTCTGTTTGTTGCGGAACAGATGACGCAGCGGGCGCAAGGGTGCGATGCTGGATTCATTAAAAAACCGGTGTGGATTTTCCTTCAGCTTTTTCATTTTTCTGGACAGCCCCGCTCCTTCCGGTTTCACCCGGCCATAATCTGCTGATCCCGCCGATAGGTGATCCCGCACCGCATAGACGATCAGCGAACCTATCCCCCAGAGGCCGGACAACACCACAACCAGCAGCGCCGGGTAAAGGATCCGGCGCGGATAGAGCGGATATTCCGGCAGGGCGGGCTTTTTGTAGATCGCCAGATAGCGTTGCTGCCTTCCTGCCTCGATCCGGGCGGTCTCCATAGAGGCCAACGCCGAAGAGTAGGCCTTTTCTGCAAAGTTTTTTTCCAGCTGGAGTTCTTCATAGTCGGAGAGCAGTCCCGAGAGGTCTTCATCCGCTCCCGTCACACTCAAGCCGCCGCTCTTGTCTGTGATCTGCTGCTCCAGCGCCACGGCCTGGCGGCGCAGCGCCTTGAGCGACGGCGCGTCATTGTCGAGCGATTCGCTCAACGCCGCCATGCGCGTCTGGATTTCCAGAAGCTTTCGCTCCAGTCCGGTCAGCAGTTCAAGCTGGGCCATGGCGCTGGCAGAAGGATCGATCGCCCTTTCATCCTCGCGGAAGGTGCGCAGCTTGTTCCGCGCATTGAGCAGGCGGGTTTCCGCGCGCTTTACTTCGCTCTCGGCATATGCGACGGCATCCCTGCGCGCCTTTTCCGAGAGTTCATTGGTCAGCTCCTGCACATAGCCCAGCACCAGCTCGGTCACGCGTTGCGCATCCTCCGGCGTGAAGGCCTGTACCTCGATGTTGATGATGCGGGCCGTTGGATCATAGCTGGTGGATATGCGCCGCTCCCAATAGTCGAGCACCTTTTCGATGTCGAGTGCGGGATCGAGCCGGGAGAGCACGTCGATCTCCGGCTTGCCATAGGCGGCCTTAAAATCAAAGTCCCGCTGGAGTTGCTCGAGCAGATCGCGGCTTTTCAGGTATTTCATCACAATGTAGGAGTCGGCGGTCGACGATCCCGATCCGGCCAGTCCGGTGAACGAGCCGAGAAGATCCATCCCGCCCGCCGCCTTCATGCTGCGAACGGCAAAACCCGCCTCCGCGACATAGCGGTCCGATGCGACCATCGTGATGTAGAGGCTACCGAGAATGGCGGGCAGCAGGACGAAGAACAGAAAGGATGCCCCCAACCAGCGGCGGCGACGGGCCTGCGGCCGAACGGGATGTTTGGTGATCGTTGACCCTGTTTTTTGTTCTGTCATATCATGCATTCCTTTTTAGTCCCGATGCGACCCATAGGCGAAGCACCTGACGCAGTGCGAAACGGGACAGCGAAAACCCTGGAGCCGTCTCATTCAACTCAACCAGTTCCTCCACGGCCCGCTCGGGAGTTGTGAAGGCATTCGAACCGCAACTGACATAAGTTGGATAAAGGATTAGTGCGCCCGCGACAAGCTCGTCGAGGCAAAGTTTACGGGTACGGCGGTCAATCGGCACCAAATCGGTCGTCAGCCCCCAGCCCGCATAGAATGGCGTACCGTGGCAGGTTACGGGAATGTTGCGCAGCAGCG
The DNA here is from genome assembly GCA_041592955.1 of Pontiella sp. Classification (GTDB taxonomy): domain Bacteria; phylum Verrucomicrobiota; class Kiritimatiellia; order Kiritimatiellales; family Pontiellaceae; genus Pontiella. The sequence goes on along the minus strand of JBFHPA010000103.1, from coordinate 1,778 downwards.
CTTCGAATCCGGCCAGCGAGGTCAGGGTGTGCAGCTCGTCGACGTGCTCCAGCATGGCGATCACATCGCCGCCGGTTACGATCTCATCGCACCACTGATCGGCACTCAGTTCGCCGGCTCCCTTTTTGCGCAGTCCGGCCACCACATCGGGATGGGGCTTGTAGACAATATAGGCCTGCGGGTTTTGTTCGCGCACGGCCTTGAGCAGGCCGATGTTGCTTGCCCCCGGCAACGCACCGAAGCGGATGGAGGCATCGTTTTCCACCTGCCCCGGCACGAGGATCACGCGGCGTGCGGATCTTTTGACCGGATCACAGGATGAACTGGATTCTTCTATTCGTGTTTGTTCGTGTTCATCCGCAGTTGTTTTGACCGGATTACAGGATGTACTGGATTCTTCGATTCGCGTTTCTTCGCGTTCATTCGCGGTTGTTTTGACCGGATCACAGGATGTACTGGATTCTCCATTCGCGGTTGCTTTGACGGGATTACCGGATGAGATGGGTTTTTTAATTCGTGTTTCTTCGTGTTCATCCGCCTTCGCAGGAGACCCCGCATTAATGCCGGGAGAAATGCTTGTAGCATTTGCTTCGGCGTGATGTCGCGATTGTGGCGGGCGGATGAACCGCGCCGTAGCCTTTGGCGAAGGCGGGTCATGTAATGGGAACCACGGGTTTACCCGTGGGGCTCCATTCGCGGTTGTGTTGACCAGGTTATATTTGGAGATGCCCTGCGCAACGATCTGCTTCCGAAGGGCGGCCGCGCGCTGGATCAGTTCGTCATCGAAGTCGGTCGATTGAAGGAGTGTTTCCAACTTCGAGGGTCTCGAGGCATCATAATAGATCCCCTCATCATCGATGATCCACGAGAGCGGACGGATCAGATCGGCCCCCAGCCCGGACGAGCGCAGGAAGCCATCCTCGATTCTGAGCAACTGAGCATCCGCCGGTAGGCCGTCCGGCATATTGTTGCCCCACAGCGCGACGGTGGCCCCGGCCGGAATATCAGACGGCGATTTTGCAAAGCGCACCTCGGAACCCTGCAGAAAGCGTTCAAGAATGGGCTTCTTCCAAGGTGAAAAACCCAAGGCATAAACGGTGGCGGGAAAGCGGAAGCGCAGTTGACGCTGGAGGCCGACATGCTCCATGACCGTTTCGACCTCGCACGGTTCGTTACGCTCCGGATCAATATAGCGCGGATAGTCGACCAGCGCCGCATGCACCAGCTGCTCCAAAGATATCTTATTCCCCTTAGTGGCAGACGGATTTTTAACCACAGAGAACACAGAGGAACACAGAGGAACTTTTTTTTGTGACTCTTCGTGGCTAATTTCTTCCGCTGCCGAGGTCCCCAGAGAGTTGTTCTTTAGAGCAGATTCGTGTTCTTCGTGATTTTCGTGGTTAAAATCTTTTACCACATCCTCCTTCGCAGAGACTTCGGCGGACATGGAGGACTCAGTGTTTCCGTGTGCTCCGTTTCTTCCGTGGTTTGAACTATCTCGTAGTGCAGCTCGCCGTTCGGGTGCGGGCAGCTCATCTTCCGTCAGCCCCCAGCCCGCATAGAACGGCATGCCGAAGCAGCGCACGCGCTTCCCCCAGATCAGCGCCTCGAAACCAACCTGCGAAGTGACGGTGTAGACGGCGTCGGCCTGCTCGATCAACCGCACGGGATGGCAGTTTTCCGCCACGATTTGTATCCGGTCGTTTTCCTTGAGCTCGTTGAGATCAAAGTGACTTTCTTTGGAACGGGTAAAGACATCCGGATGCAGCTTAACGACC
>JBFHPA010000102.1:0-8393 GCA_041592955.1 Pontiella sp. | reverse complement strand
CGAGCGTCCGCGCACATAGCGCCAGTGCACATCCGGCGAAGCCACCGGCGAGCAGGTGCTGAGCACGACCAGCTCCTTGCCATCGAAGAATGGCGCGGTTGGCGGAACGAGGTGCAGCTGAATCGGCCACTGGTCGAGGTCGGACTTAATGACCTGTCCGCCGCCCTCTACAGAAGTTGTTGCCGGCTTGGCGGCAGTCTCTTTCTTTTGTGCCATACGAACCTGCATTCCCGGGCACCCGCCCATTTTCGGCTTCGGTGCTTCGGCAGTCTTTCCCTTGGCTTCATGAACGACCGCCGCATCGAGCATCCGTTTTACGGCTTCCTCGCCACCGGTCTTGCGAACATGTTCAATCGTGGCTTCTTCGTCAAAGGCCTCGGCTTCGCGTTCAATAATCTGCAGCGCACCGGTCGGGCAGGTTCCAACGCAATCGCCGAATCCATCGCAGAAGTTTTCCTTCACCAGCTTGGCCTTGCCATTAACCAGCTGCAGTGCGCCCTCGGCGCAGCCAACGATGCAGTCGCCGCAACCGTTACATAGCGATTCGTCGATCTCGATAATCTTACGTTTCATGGGATGCTCCTTTTCGTAAATTGTTGGACACACTATGCCCTAACCTTTCGCGGGGTTCCTTGACGAGGGTCAAGAAGTGAAAACAAAGGAGAATCAGGGCTTCTTCGCAACAAAAGGTTTTTTGCGGTTAGGGTGGGTGGTGCGGCAGATTTCGCATGTGGTGCCGTCGCACCCGCGGGCCGTGCAGTGTTCGCGGCCATAGGTGATGATCTGCAGGTGCAGCTTTTCCCAATCCTTCTTGGGGAATAGCTTTTTCAGGTCGGCCTCGGTCTGTTCGACGTTCTTCCCCTTGGTCAACCCCCAGCGCTGGGCAAGACGGTGGATGTGGGTGTCGACCGGAAAGGCGGGAATCTTGAACGCATGGATCATGACGACGCTGGCGGTCTTGTGTCCGACACCGGGAAGTTTTTCCAGTTCCTCGAACGTGCGCGGCACCTCGCCGTTATGTTTTTCGACCAGCAGTTCCGACAGTCGTCTGATGTTCTTCGCCTTGCTGTTGGCCAGACCGCAGGTCTGGATGCATTCGAGAATCTCCTCGACGGAAAGCTTCATCATTGCCTGCGGAGTGGACGCCTTGGCGAAGAGGGCGGGGGTGACCATGTTGACGCGCTTATCCGTGCATTGCGCCGAGAGCAGCACCGCAATCAGCAGGGTGTAGGCATCGGTGTGGTCGAGGGGGATTGGAATTTCCGGATACAGCTCGTTGAGTTTTCTTGAGATGTATTCCGCGCGTTTCTGCTTCGTCATAATCGTACTCCTCCTCGAACTCGTCCTTCGTCCTCGGTCCAGTTATCGAGGACGAGAACAGGGAAAAAGGACGAGGACGATTGCGGGGATTATTTAATCCCCACGACATAGGCGACCCAGCCCTGGACGTTTTCATAGGTCTTGCGCAAGCGGAAGATTTCGTCGGAATCGCCGTCTTCGTCAAAGTCGTGCAAATAGACCTCCGCCTTGGAGAAGCCAGCTTCGAGCAGGATTTCCTGCAGCTCTGCAAGCGTCCACAGGCGCCACTCATAGGTGAAGGCTTTTTCGATTTTTCTGTAGCCGGGGACCTTGAAGTGGATGTGGCAGGTGGTGTCGTGGTTGATCGGATTATACTCGGCCTGATCCCAGATATATTCAAAGTCGGGAATCTCGACTCCTTCGGGTGTCGTGAAGCCCGGGATCTCGCGAATATCGTCGCACTTGACGGTGACGGATTCGGTGCCGCCGTACATATCCATCACAAAGAGGCCTTCGCTGGCGAGCGACTTATGCACGCGTTTAAAATAATTCCGCAATACGTCACGCTGCTTGAACACACAGAAGGAAAAGTTGAGGGCGAAGGCCAGGTCGACCTTAGGCATGTTGCATTCAAGTACATCGCCATAGATCAGGTGAACGCGGCCTTTCTGTTCCTCCGTCAGTTCGGAGAGGTTGTATTTGATCCCCCAGTCGAGGGTGGGCTGATGGCAGTCGATACCCCATGCCGCATGCTTCTTGTTGCGCTGTGCCCAGCGGGCGGCGAGCTTGGCCGTGCCGCAGAAATCCTCGCGGACCGTGAGGGGTTTTCGTTTCCAGTGTTTGGCGTAGACGCGCTGGCCGAAATCGAGGTCGGTATTGACGTTCTGCACGGAGGCCTCATAAAGCCAGTGGATATCCGGTGGTGATTTTTTCTTTTTTCCCATAATCAGCTGCACTTGGTGTGAATGGCCCGCAGGCCGTCAATGATATGTTCATTGGCGCAAAGCACGGTCGCGCAATGCGGGCCGGTGCTTTGCGGATAGACCGATACCACGCCCCCTGCCTTTTCCGCGATGAGGCCGGCGGCGGCATGGTCCCACAAATAGATTCCTATTTCGAAGAAGCCATCGCCGTTTCCGGCGGCGATATAGCACAAATCGAGCGCGGCCGATCCGTTGATGCGGACTTTCCGGGTATTAAGCGCCAGCATGCGGAACATTTCGAAGTGCGGCTCCTTGGACGAACTCATGTGCTTGGACAGGCCGGATAAAACCATGGCATCCTGCAGATGTTTGGTTTCTGAAACGCGGATAGGTGCGCCATTTAGCTTGGCAACATCCTCGGCGTGCGCGGTGTAGTAGTCGTTGAACACCGGCGCAAACACACACCCGGCAACCACTTCGCCTTGGTGGCGTACCGCCACCGAACAGCACCAGTAGGGCAGGCCATGGGTGTAGTTCATCGTTCCGTCGATGGGGTCGATGATCCATTCATAGGCGCTCGAAAGGTTGGGCCGTTCGTCTTCCTCGCCCAGAATGCCGTGCTCCGGAAATTCCTGCGCAATAATCTGCTCGGCGATTTTCTGGCACTCCATGTCGAGCACCAGTTTGACGTCGTGGGCAAAGGTCTCGGAGGCTTCGGTGCGCCGATGCGTATTGTCCAGCGCATGTTTGCCGGCGGCTTCCGCGGCGCAGATCGCCACATCAAGCAAATGGGTCAGTGGAATATTGTTCATCCGGCTATTAAGCTAAACCCCGCCGCGCTTGGCAACTTCCAAACCCGGCAAGTCGGTCACCTGGCAAAGAGGTTTTCGATGGAGGTGTCGTAGGCGCGCGGTCGCTGGAGAATGATGTTGGCAATGATCGCCTTCCTGAGATCGCGCTTGTTCTCCAGCGGAAAATCGATCCGGCCGGTGGCGGAGTTCATTATGGTGGTGGCCGGCAGCCGCATTCCCTGCGAGCTCGAAAACAGACTTGGCACCGATTTTAAACCCGATTTAAGAAAAGCGGTCGGTTCCATCATCGCGACGGCCGGACGCTCCGGAGCATCATCATGAACGAATGGAACCGGTCGGGGTGCAGGGGTCGGCATGGGGATGATTTCCGCGACCTCCTCCTCATACCCTTCGGGTCGAGCGGTATTGAATTCCTCCATCTCCTTCATGTAGTCGGGGCGCTCATAGCCCTCCGGCCAATCCGGCAGCTCGGTGGGTTTAGGGGCCATCTTTTCGGCGAGGCTTTCAAAAAATTCCTCGATCGTGGAATGCTCGGCCGGAGGCGGTTCCTCGGCGGGTTGGGCGGCAGGCTTTCTGCCTTTCGCGCCCTTCTCGAGAAGAAACTTCACCAGATTGATCAGTGCAATCAGAATGAATATCAGGAATGGAACAAGATCATCCATCGTTGTATCCTTGCAGCATCGTTACCGATTGCACGACCTCAAAGCCGTGCAATCGGCGAAAGCTAAGGGTTATTTAATTTCGTCCGAGTTCTCATCATCTCCGCCGGCGAGCGATTCGCGCATCGAGGTGTCGGCCATGATGTTCTGCATGCGGTAGAAGTCCATCACGCCAAGGTTGCCTTTACGGAACGCTTCAGCCATAGCGAGCGGCACTTCGGCCTGGGCTTCAATCACGCGGGCCTGCATCTCCTGCACGCGGGCGCGCATTTCCTGCTCCTGGGCAATGGCCATGGCGCGGCGCCCTTCGGCCTCGGCCTGCCGCATGATCTTGTCGGCGTCGGCGCGGTCGGTTTCGAGTTTGGCGCCGACGTTCGCGATCTGCCCGATACCGGCAACGGATACATCGGCGATATCAATCGAAACGATTTCGAAAGCGGTCTGCGCGTCGAGGCCACTTTCGAGCACCTTTCGGCTGATGGCGTCGGGGTTTTCAAGCACGGCCTTGTAGGAAGCCATGGAGCCGATGGCGCTGATGATGCCTTGGCCAACGCGCGCAATAATCGTCTGCTCGGTGGCGCCGCCCACGAGGCGTTCAAGATTGGTGCGGACGGTAACGCGCGCCTTGACGAGCAGGCGGATACCGTCTTTTGCGACGGCGTCGAGCATGCCGCCTGCGGTCTTGTCCGGATCGGGGCAGTCGATGACCTTCGGGTTGACGCTGGTCTGGACCGCATCGATGATATTTCGGCCGGCGAGGTCGATCGCGGCGGCCTGCTGGAATTTGAGTTCGATGTTGGCTTTGTCGGCCGCGATCATGGCGCGGACGATATTCTGCATGCTGCCGCCGGCCAGATAGTGGGCTTCAAGCATGCCGGTGGTCATCTCGACGCCGGCCTTGACCGCGGAGATGTAGGAAAGGACGACCTGGGCCGGCGGAACGCGGCGCAGCTTCATGCCGATCAGGTCGCGGATGCGAACCGGGGCTTCGGCAAAGAGCGCACGCACCCAGAGGTTGATGACGGAGATGGCCAGGCCAAAAAAGACCAGCAGCACCAAGGCGATTGGGATAATGAAGATATATGTCCAGTTCATTGTGAATCCTCCTTCGGGTTGTAATTTTCGTCTCTTAATTCTTCAAGTTTTTTTAAATTCTGCGGAACCTGAATGATGAGGCGCCGCTTCTCAAGCAGGGCGAGAATAAACGAACCCATGCCCAACCACAAGACCATCATTTGTACAGGAATGCCGATGGATGGAATGACCGTTGTCAGGTAGATAATGGCCAAGCCCAGTGCCATGGCAAGCAAAACGCGGCCGATGGAGGTTCCGACGCTGCGCAGGATTAGCGTGCCGATAACCAGCGCCACAATGATCCGGCTGAGGTAGAACATCAGTCCCCATGATGCCAGAATCAGCGCACCCAGCGGCACGCCGATGATCGATGAGACGCACATGAGGCCAAATATCGGCAGCGCGCCTGAAGCGAGAAATCCGACCAGCAGGCATTTCCAGGGCATCTTTTTCACGAGCTGTGACGCCATCGCGGTCGTCATCGGAAACAGCGCGATGAACGGGACGCCCGCCAGAAAGGCGGCCATAAACCACATGGCCTTGGAGGTGAGTCGTGCGGCTGAAAAAATCGGTGCGGCTTCGGGAACCACCCGTTTAAGCGTGCCGCCGACCGCATCCTCTTGAGGAAAAAGCTCTTTGTTGGCGGTGTAGGAAAGGTTTCCACCGATTGCGGCATCACGGGAAACGAGAATGTCGGGGGCAAAAACTTTTGCATTCCCGCCAATGGTTCCTCCCAAGGTGATGATCCGCGCGGAGGAAAAATGCGCATTGCCTTGGATGGTTCCTTCCTGAATGACGCTGGTGCCGAACAGTCGGACATTGCCTTCGATGACGGCATTCGTGCCGATGATAATGGTATCGGCCATCGCCAGCACATTACCGCCGACCCGACCGTCAATCTTCACGGATTTCCCGGACAGGCGCACATTGCGCAGGCAGTTTCCGTTCAGGTTGGCTTCGCTCGAGGCCATGCCCCAGATATTGCCTTCGAACGTACCGTTTAACTGGAGCGGATTAGCGGACAGGATGAAGAGATCGTTTTTGAACGTGCCTTCGGTTTCGGTAAGACCCGCCAGCACCCACTGTTCATCAGCGACGACCGTATCCTTGCCGACGGTGTAGACGTTGGTTGCAATAAAGTTGCTGGCCCCGGCCTGGATGGCAAAGGCTAGAGCGGCGAGGAGTGGGAGTCTAAAATGCATAGAGACTAGGCTTTCACAACAGAGATATGGCCATCAGCCGTGGAAGAAACTTTGACGGCCTGCCCGGCTTCGATCCATTCGCCGTCCGCCACCACATCGACCCGTTTACCGTCAAACCGGGCAATCCCGGACGGGCGCAGGGTACTGTCCGCTTCGCCCACCATGCCGACTGCGATGTGGTCGACCTTGTGCGATTTAAAATCGGCCGCGCTTTCTCCGAGTGAGAGACTCCTTCCGATACGGCTTTTCGGAAAGTAGCGGATCCAGACAATAAAGGTGGCGATGCCGAACAGGAGCAGGGCAAAGGCGCTGATCATATTCCAGGGTTCGGAAAAATTGCGCCAGCCAATCGCCGCCGCCGCAAACCATGCCACGGATCCAAAGATACCGAGGATGCCGCCCGGAAGGAAGATTTCCATGCCGATCAGCACGAAGCCCGCAAAAAGCAGGGTGAGATAGAGTGTTATCGGTTCCATGAGCGAAATAATAGGGGAAGCTTGCGGGAATGAAAGAGTGGAAGGATGGAAAATTGCAGCCGGGATCTGTATTGTAGCCGACGGCGGTGACGCCGGGTTCTGAATTGTAGCCGGCGGCCGGGTTCTGCATTGTAGCCGGCGGCGATGACGCCGGTTCAGTCGGAGCGGATTCAACGCCTCCGCCTGCAACTATTTATAATGAATGCATCCTGCATACGGCCAATCGGAAGCCTTTTGAACAAAGCCTGCGCGAACCGGATTCTGTTCCACATAATTCCACTTTTCGGAATAACTTTCATGGGAGCGCAGCAGGTGGTCGAAGAACTCCTCCTGCCAAACGGACCCTTCAATGTTGAGCTCTTGCTTAATCCGTTTACTGGTCCATTCCTTCCAGTGCTGCATCAGCTCTGAAAGCTTGCCGGCATCGGGTGTAGGCTTGCAGAAAAAATGAACGTGATCCGGCATCACAACATAGGAGCCTATCGCCCATCCGTATCGGTCGAATGCACCATCCCACTCTTCGCGAAGGATCTGGTGGGCCATTGGATTATCGAGAATCTTGAGGCGCCCCTTTGTACAAGTGGTAATGAAGTAGGCAGGATCGTCGACGAAGATTTTGGATAGACGCCGAAGATGGGAGTGCTGATTTGTAGCCGGCGGCGGTGACGCCGGGTTCTGCATTGTAGCCGGCGGCGATGACGCCGATTCAGTCGGAGCTGGGTCAACGCCTCCGCCTAAAACCTTCAGACCGGGATCAGCGTTCCCGCCTACAACCTTCAGACCGGGATCAGCGCTCCCGGCTACAACCTTCGGAGCGGAGTCAACGCCTCCGCCTACAACTTGCGGTCGGTCGGCCGGATCATTTCGGAACGGCTCAATCATAATCGGCCCCGGGCCGGCGCCGACGTTGGCCGGGTTTTTGATGCATTGGTTCAGAAAGGTTTTGGCAATAACGACGGCGTCGGGGATTTCCTGCCCGAGCGCAATGGCTGATGCGATGGCCGAAGAAAGGATGCAGCCGGTGCCGTGCGTCTCGTTCGTGTCGAGGCGTGGACTGGTCAGCCACATGCTGTTCCGTCCGTCTGTCCAGTAGTCGCTGCTGGTGTTGCCCTCGGCATGGCCGCCCTTGATCAGTACCGATCGGACGCCCGTTTCCAGAATTTGCTTTGCCGCGTCTTCCGCGTTCCCGACATCATCGCTGCCGATGATCTGCCCCGCTTCAAACAGGTTGGGTGTCAGGATATCCACCCGGGGGAAGATGCGTTTAATCATGATATCACGGGCCTCCGTATCCAAAAGGCTTGAGCCTGATGTGGATACCATAACCGGATCGCAGACCAGGGTGGGGGAGCCCTCAAGCGCTTCGAGGAAATCAGCAACCATACCGCAGGATTCGACGCTGCCGAGCATGCCCGTTTTAATGACCGTGGGCGGCAGGTCGCTTGCCACCGCGCGGAGCTGTTCGCGGAGCATGGCTTCGGACACCGGTTCCGCGAGCAGAACGCCCATGGTGTTTTGCGCGGTAAGCGCGGTGATGACGGAGCAGCCGTGCACGCCGAAGGCGCTCATGACTTTGAGGTCGGCCTGAATGCCTGCTCCGCCGCCGGAGTCGGAGCCGGCAATGGTCCAGGCTATCGGAGCACTAGAATCCGGTGCCATTGTAGCCGGTTTCTTCGGGGAAGTGGTAGATGGTCTCGTTCCGGCGGGCATAGCCGACTTCGTGCGCGACTTTTTCCACAAAGTCCGGATCAGTGCGGAAGCGCCGGTGATTCTCTTTCAGATCGTTTTCCGCCGCAACGGTCACATCGATCCGATGCTGCAGCTCATCGTATTTGTTCTGGTAGGTCTGCAGCTGCCTTACCTTGGGTGCGAATGCCAGCACCACACCGACGCCGGCCATGATGATGATGGCAATCAGCACGATGCGGTTGATCAGGTTCCAGTATTT
>JBFHPA010000101.1:0-8408 GCA_041592955.1 Pontiella sp. | reverse complement strand
TCGTTCAGAAAGAAAGGTCCGTGTTGATCGATCCCTTGCCCATAAAAATAGAACCGGCATCCTTTGTGCAGTCAAACGAGGCTGGAAGCCTCGTCTACGAAAAGCTGCCGCCCAAACAGAAACTGGTTGTTCAGGCGCTGCAGCAACACGGCACCATGACCATCTCGGAGTTGAAGGAGCGGACGGGCTGCTCGGATTCGCCGATCCGCACGCTCGAAAAACACGGGCTGGTGAAGATTGAAGAATCGACCATTCTGCGCGATCCGCATGCGGGACTGGAGCTGCTGCGAACCAAACCGTTCAATCTGATGGCCGAACAGCAAGCAGCGCTGGAGACCGTCAACGCTGCGATGGATCAGGCGAAGCCGGGCACCGTGCTGCTGCACGGTGTAACCGGCAGCGGCAAGACCGAAGTCTACCTGCAGGCGATCCAGCATGCGCTCGACAAGGGGCAGGGGGCCATTGTGCTCGTTCCCGAAATTGCGCTCACCCCGCAGACGGTGGACCGCTTCCGTTCGCGCTTTGGCGACTGCGTGGCCGTGCTGCACTCCAGCCTGTCCGACGGCGAACGGCACGATGAGTGGCACCGCATCCGCGACGGCAAGGCGCGGATTGCCATCGGCGCGCGCTCCGCCCTGTTTGCACCTATTGAAAATCCGGGGCTGATCGTTGTCGACGAGGAGCACGAACCAACCTACAAGCAGGACGAATCGCCTCGCTACAACGCGCGCGACGTGGCGGTGATGCGCGGCCACCTCGAAAACTGCTGCGTGGTGCTCGGCTCGGCGACCCCTGCGCTGGAGTCGTTCAACAATGTCCGCGAAGGGCGCTACCAAATGGCGGAAATGCGCCAGCGCGTCGACGACCGCTCCATGCCGCTGATGCGGGTGGTCGACATGCGCATCGAGGCCGAGAAGGAAGGCCGCGCCCACATCTTTTCATCCGAGCTGGTGCAGGGAATTTATGATCGGCTTGATTGCAACGAGCAAGTGATTCTCTTCCTCAACCGCCGCGGTTTTTCGTCGTCGCTGCAATGCGGCAAATGCGGCTATGTCGCCGAATGCTCCGAGTGCAGCGTATCCATGACCTACCACAAGCGCGCGCATAAGCTGCTCTGCCACATCTGCGGCGCGGAGGCTTCGGTGCCGGACCACTGTCCGGAGTGTCGCGATCCCGACTTCAAATATGCCGGTATGGGCACGGAGAAAATCGAGGAGGTGCTCGAAAAGCTCTGTCCGAAAGCGCGCGTGGCGCGCATGGATTCCGACACCATGCGTAAGAAGGATTCCTACCGCACCGTGCTCGACAAGTTCCGTACCGGCAAGATCGACATCCTGCTCGGAACACAGATGATCGCCAAGGGACTCGACTTCCCGAATGTCACACTCGTTGGGGTGCTCTATGCCGACATGTCGCTGCACATGCCCGATTTTCGTGCGGGCGAACGAACGTTCCAACTGCTCACGCAGGTGGCCGGACGCGCGGGACGTGGCGAAAAGGCGGGCGAGGTAATCGTGCAGACCTACACGCCGCATCATCCGGCCGTGCAGGCGGCACGCAATCTCGACTACACGGGCTTCTGCTCGCAGGATCTCGAGTTCCGCCGCGAGCTGGCCTACCCCCCTTGTTCTCATCTGGTCTTGCTGACCTTTAAGGGAGAGAGCGAGTCTGAGGTGCAGCGCGCGGCCGAAGGGTTTTATCAGTGCCTGGAATCGATGCTGCCGGAGTCGGTCAACCATGCGCCGCCGCAGCCGGCGCCGCTGGCGCGCGCCAAGGGGCATTACCGCTATCACATCATGCTGCGCTGCGCGCACACCGTACGGATGACCAAGCCGATCCGCCATGTGCAGGCGACCTATAAATTGCCGAAAAGCGTTTCCTGCACGGTGGATGTTGACGCCCTCTCGCTGCTGTAGACGAAACGTCGGCACTTTCCTGGAGGGACGACCTCCGTGTCGTCCATGGACGGGACAGAGCCCGTCCCTCCAATAAAACCTGATACGTTTTTCGCAGCGAATGGGCGAGGGAAAAGGTAGAGCGTAAGAACCCGTCAACTGCGCCGTCAGGCAAGCTCGTGATCCCGCTCGATCCAGCTGCAGGCGTTCGAAAGGTCTTTGAAGATGCAGACGTTGCCGCCGCGGTGGTTGGCCACCAGCTGACCGAGGTTGTTGATGGTTTCATCGGCCGGATTTTCATCGAAGAAGGCAATCCGTATTTCGTTCATTCCGGAATCCGCGAGATCCACGATCAGATCATACATCTCTTCTTCGGTCAGTTCGCCCGTCAGGTTTTCATGCACCAGAAGCTTTTTATGGCCGGTCTTATTTAGCTGGTCGGCGATCTCGTTCCAATAGCTCAAACTGGCAGAGAAACTGTCTTCCCCTGTCAAGTGCGCATACAGGTAGGTGTCGCGGTTTTCAAACTCCAGCGTATAATTCAAAGCGTTCATAAGTTTTAAATTCTGCACATCTCCTTGAATTCCGCAACACGAATTTCAATTTCATCGCGGTCGAGTTGTGCAAGGCGGTCGAGGCTGAACTCCTCGACGCCGAAGGAGGCGGTAATGCTGCCGTACACCATTGCCTGCCGGATCGATTCTCGGTCGGTCCTGCCGGAAGCGGCCAGCGCACCCATCAGGCCGCCGGCAAAGGTATCGCCGGCTCCGGTGGGATCCTTGAAATGGTCGAGCGGGTAGGCGTGCAGCAGGAAGATCTCTTCGCCGTTGAAGAGCATGGAGCCGTTACCGCCTTTTTTGATGAGCACATATTCGGGCCCGAGTTCGAGCAGTTTTTTGGCGGCCGCGTTAAGGGTGCGCTCGCCGGTGAACAGTTCCGCCTCGGATTCGTTGAGCGTGAGCATGGAGCACTTGCCGATGACCTTGGACAGGTTTTCCTTATCGATGTTGATCCACAGATCCATCGTATCAATCAGGATGAACTTCGGGTTGTGGACCTGCTCGAGCACATGCAGCTGCAGCGCGGGATGAATGTTGCCGAGAAAGAGGTAGGGCGCATCGCGATAGTCTTCCGGCAGCTCGGGCGAAAACGTCTCGAACACATTGAGCTCGGTGGAGAGGGTGGTGCGGTTGTCCATGTTTTTCTCATAGACGCCGGACCAGCGGAAGGTCCTGCCCTCCACGGTCTGAAGACCTTCGAGATCGATGTTCATGCCCTTCCAGGTATCGAGGTAGGTCTGCGGAAAGTCGGTGCCCACCACGCCGACCATGCCGGTGTGGGTAAAGAACGAGGCCGCCGCGCAGGCATAGCTCACGGAGCCGCCGAGAATCTCTTCGCGTTTTTCGGTGGGGGTTTCAATGGTATCGATTCCGATGGATCCGACAATGGTCAAGTCGACGGCGGGCTGGGTCATGGGATTCCTTTTTTTGAACGATGAAGCATGAGCTATGAATTATGAAAATGGAACTTCCACCTTCGCCGAGGCTTCGGTGGACAAGCACGGCGTTTGCCTTACATCCAAAAGCGTCGCAGACCGTCGTTCATCATTCATCTTTCATATCTCAACTTTCAATTACTAGATGGCGAAAAGAATGGCGGCGATACCGAGCGCGCCGACGAGATAGGTTTGAGGGTCTTTAGCGGCGAACGCGAGCGGATCGTCCTGCATCCTGCCGCGCCAGGCAAGGTGCCACATGCGGGTGATCCAGTAGAGCAGGAGCGGGCAGAAAACCCACAGCAGGTCGGGTCGGCTGTAGAGCCGCGTCACTTTATCGCTGCCGAGGTACATCGTGAAAACGAAGACGGCGATGTATCCGCTGGCGGTGCCGAAGGCCAGCAGCAGCGGAAGGTCCTCGAGGGTATAGCCGCGTTCCCGATGGGTGTTATCCTGTCCGAATCCGTTTTCCATTTCGCGCAGCTCGGACAGCCGTTTCACCAGTGCGAGACTCAGGAACAGGAAGATCGCAAATTCGATGAACCACACCGATGCTACGGTTCCGGTGGCAACCGCGCCGGCCAGGATGCGCATCGAATAGAGCACCGCCAGCATGAGCACATCGGCAACGGCCGTCTGTTTGATCCGCCAGGAGTAGAGCGTGGTCAGCGCATAGTAGGCCAGCAGCGTATAGAAAAAGGCCAGCGGCAGGAACATGCAGAGGATGAAACTGATGATCACCAGCAGCGGCGTGAGCAGCGAACCCACAGCGATCGGCAGATCGCCCGAGGCGAAGGGACGCTTGCTCTTGCGCGGGTGATGCTGGTCGGCGCTCAGGTCGAAAAGATCGTTGAGCACATAGATCGACGATGCGGCGAAGCTGAAGGCAAAGAAGGTGGTCGTTGCGTGGACAAGGCTGGCGGATTCGGTAAAGCGGTGCGCCAGAAACATGGGCGAGAAGATCAGCAGGTTCTTGAGCCACTGCTGGCAGCGCATGGCCTTGAGGAACATCCGCCACACCGGGCGCTGCTCCACAAACACATGCTCGGCCCGCTCCGCAAATTTTGTCCGCGCCGCCGGGGTCGGGTTAACCAGAATCACCTCGTCGGCGGCCTCCCAGATGGGAAAATCGGAGGCCTCGTTGCCGGCATAGGCAAAATGGGGAAAGCGTTCGCGGATGACCTCGAGCTTGCGGCCATGCCGCAGATTGGTGTCCTCGTTGCTGGCCAGGATTTCATCAAAGATACCGAGGTGCTCGGCCACGGCGTTCGCGGTGCGGTAGTTGGAGGCGGTGGCCAGAATCAGTTTTCGCCCCGCGGTATGCTCGCTGCGGAGCCACTCCAGAAACTCGCGGTGATAGGGCAGGACTTCGGCATCGAGCGCCACGCGCTGCATCACCTGATCTTTCAGATGCGCCTTGCCCTTGAGGAGCCAGCCCGGAATCCGCAGGATGCTGGCGGTATCGCGCCGCAGCAGCAGGAACAGCGCCTGGTGCAGGGTGTCGAGCTTGACGAGCGTGCCGTCAAGATCCACGCATAACGGGATGGATTCGTTATCGTTCATTGTATGGTCGCGCGCTCCCGCAGGCGGGAAGCACACGCTACACCTTTCCTTGCAACTCACGCCAAGTTTTCAATCCGGCGCCTTCCGCCTTACCTACGGCCGATTGACATGCACCTCGATGTATCCGTTGCGCGCTTTTTGCTCCAGCTTTTTCCGCAGCCAGAAGCGAATGCGCTCCCGCACATACGGCACGAGCAAAGCAAAGCCGGCGATGTCGGTCACGAGGCCCGGCGTGATGAGCAGCGCACCGGCGAGCAGGATCATGACGCCATCGATAATCTGCGGGGCCGGCAGGTTGCCGGCGGCCATTTCCCGCTGGATGTTCAGCAGAGCGGAAAGGCCCTGGTGGCGCACCAGCGCGGCGCCGGCCACGCCGGTTAAAAATACCAGCAGGATGGTCGGCAGAAAGCCGACGGCGCCGTGCAGCTTGATCAGCAGCGCCAGCTCCAGAATCGGCATGCCGATGAAAAGCGCGATGAGATACGATAAAGGCATGAAGGTTTCCGACCTACGAATTGTTGCCGCCGTCTGCAGCGGACAGGTCTTCAAACCCCGCTTCGATAAGCAGGGACTCCTGCCAGGCCGACACCAGACGGCTCGATTTTTCATTGCGGATGCTTTCCGCCAGACTGTCGCGCAGGGCCGGCAGGGCGGCGGCTTCGTCGCCCGCTTCTTTGGAGGCCACATAGGCCAGCAGGTACTCGTTCGGCGTGGAAATCAGATCAACCAGTTGACCGGCATCGTACTGAACGGTGGCGGCCATGATTTCGCGGCCGAACTCGTCTTCGAGCGGGGTGGTGATATCGAACGGCACGGTTGTGGTGACGTCCATTCTGTATTTTGAAACGGCGTCGGCGAACGACTTGCCGCTTTTCAGAGCGGCTTCGACGGCGGCATGGATCTCCGCCGCCTTTTCCACATAGGCGGTTTCGGCGGCGGCCATGCGGGCGGACTCGGTCGCTTCATCCTTCACGATATCGAACGCCGGCAGGAAGGAGGGGAGTTTTTTCTCGAGCGAAATCACATAGACAAAATCGCGGCCGACGACCGGATCGCTGTAGTAGTGGGTCGCATCCTTTTCGAGATTGAACGCGGCGCGGGCGAAGGGGGCGGACGGGTCGACGCCGCGCACGGTATCGGTTGCGCCAAAGGCCGGCGTATTGGAAACAATCTTCAGGCCGGCTTCTGCGGCGACCTGCTTGAAGACGGTGCCTTCGTCGGAAAGTTTGGCAACGAGTTCGTCGGCGGCATTGAAGGCCTGCTGACGGGCCAGCTCCATGGTGTAGAGTTCAACGATCGAATCTTTGACCTCTTCCAACGGCAGATATTCGGGTGCGGCATCTGCGGGAGTTTCCTCGGTGGCAGGCTTGAGGTAGCGCTGCTTGTTGTTCTCATAGAAGGAGGATACCTGTTCGTCGGTCACCGTCACACCGGCCGCGTAGTCCGCCACGGGATACTCCACATAGTGAACGATTGCTTTTTCCGGCATGCGGAACTGGTCCGGATTGCGCTCGTAGTAGGCTTTCGCCTCGGCTTCGCCGACTTCGGGCGCCCCGACGAGACTGCGCGGAACGGAGGCATACTCGACCGTCAGTTTATCGCTGTAGAGGTGGAAAGCTTTACGGATTTCCTCGTCGGTCACCAGCGCGCCCTTGGCGGCCATACTCGACGCCTTGTTGAGCAGGACGTTCTCGGCCATCATGTTTTCATAACCCTTGGCACTCAGGCCGGTTCTTGGCAGGAATCCGGTGACGAAGGCGTTATAGGCGTTGCGGTCGAAGCCGCCGGTCTCCTGGTTCTGGAACAGCGGTTGGCGCTGGATCATGTCGCGGATCTGCTCCGGTGTAGCCGTCAGCTCCATCTGCCGGGCCTTCTTCAGGGTAGCCAGGCGCTGCCATGCCGCCTGCCGGATCACCGTATCGGTCTCCTCGGTAATGTTGAGCGCGCGGCCCATCATCATGCAGTACATCACATAGACGTTCTGGTAGGCGCGGCCGAACTCCTGCCGCGAGACCTCTTCGCCGTAGAGCTTGCCCGCCACTTCCGACCTCGCGTTATCACGCTGGCTGGAGGTGCTGGCTTTCTGGCCCGTATAGATACCGACGAATGCAACACTGATCAGGACCGCAAACGCGGTCCAGACGACCTTCGATTGAATAATTTTGTGAAACTTTGAAATCATCATAGCCATGGGTTGTCTTCTCTCCTTTCAAATATGTGTAAAAAGACCCGGAAACCCTACCGATCAACGATTCCCGGGTCAACCGGGAAGTCGGCACATAAACTGCGCGTTTTTGCGCTCCTGTTTCGGAGCGGGCCGGAGCCTCGCACCGGTCGAAATCCGCACAATAAAGAATATGATAGTTTAATCCAAAAATGGCTTGTTTTTGTCACTCCAATACAACATAGAGTGTAGGTACGGCCATTAGGGGACTATGTGTAGGGGATACAATGGATGAGCCAGTAACGGACCGCGCCGCGTCCGAGAGTGTCAAAAAGCGAATAATCCGGTTCAATCCTCGGTTGAAGGATGCGATATCGGAGGCGAAACTTCGTCCGCGGATCCTTTTACTGCAAGGGCCGGTCGGCCCCTTCTTCAAAAACCTTCAGGCGCATCTTGAGGAAAGCGGCTATGATGTATGGCGCGTCTGCTTCAATGCCGGCGACCGCTTTTATTCCTCCAAAAAGGGCCGGATCAACTTTCATGGCGACATCCATGAATGGCGCAACTGGTTCCACGACTTTACCTCAACCGCTGGCATCGACCGGGTTATCCTGTTCGGGGCCGAACGGGAGATCCACGTTGTGGCGCGGAACGCGGCGCAAAGGCTGAGCATCGACGTGCTGGCGCTCGAAGAAGGTTATATCCGCCCCGGCTACATCACCGTCGAGTCGGGCGGCAACAACGGGTCGTCACCGCTCGCCGGCCGCCTGCCGCCGCCGGAGATGCGTTTCCACGACCAGCCCGACTTTCATGTCGAAGACTTCAAGGGATTCCGGCCGATGTGCCTGCACGGCTTCGTCTACTACACCTTCCGCACCTTTTTCACCTATGGAAAGCGCAAGGTGCTGTTCCATCGACCGCTGTCCGCCCTGCCCGAAATCTTTTACTGGGTGCGCAATGCCTTCCGCCGGATCCACCGGCATCCGCACAACGCCAAAACCGTCGAATGGCTGGTAAAGCATTGCAACAAGAAATACTACCTCGTACCCTTTCAGGTCGATGCCGACAGCCAGATGCAGGAAGCCGCCATGGGCTGGAACCGGCTGCGGCTGATCTCCGCCACGCTCAAATCCTTTGCGCGGTATGCGCCGCTGAACACCCGCCTCGTCTTCAAGGTCCATCCGCTTGAGCGGGGCCACTCCAGCCACCATGCGCTCATCAACGAAATGGCCCGGGCCTATGGCGTCAGCGAGCGCGTCGACGTGCTCGATGTCGGCTCCATGGGGCAGCT
>JBFHPA010000100.1:0-8518 GCA_041592955.1 Pontiella sp. | reverse complement strand
GCCATCGTCCTCAAGGAAACCCCGTTCTATCCCGAGTCCGGCGGACAGCAGGGCGATCAGGGCGAAATCAAGGGTGCCCAGTTTGGCTTCCAGGTCACGGATACGCAGAAGACTGCCGAGGGCATTATCCTGCACATCGGCAAGGTGATTCACGGGACACCGGAAAAGGGTATTTCCGTGAAGGCGGGAATCGACCGCTATCGCCGCGGACAGATCCGCCGTAACCATACGTCGACCCATCTGCTCAACGCGGCGCTGCGCCAGGTGGTGGACCCTTCCATCAAACAGGCCGGTTCCATGGTGGCGGCGGAATACCTGCGGTTCGACTTTAACTATTTCGAGGCCCTCAAACCCGAACAGCTCCGACAGATCGAACAGATGATCAGCCACGAAATCATGCGCAACACTGAACTCCAGACCGTGGAGATGGCGCTCGCCGATGTGCAGAAGTCCGGCGATATTCAGGCCGTCTTCGACGACAAATACGGCGAGACCGTCCGCGTGGTCACCGTCGGCGAATTCAGCAAGGAACTTTGCGGAGGAACCCATGTTCAGATGACCGGCGACATCGGCCCGTTCCGCATTGTTTCCGAATCCTCCGTGGCGGCCGGCATCCGGCGCATCGAGGCCGTAACCGGAATGGAAGCCCTCAACTGGTCCGCGCAGGAACACGAGCTCCTGACCAATCTCAGCCAGAGCCTCAGCGTGAAGCCGACCGAGCTGCCCGAGCGCATCAAGGCCATGGCCGAGCAGGCCAAGGCCGCCGAAAAGCAGTTGAAGGAAGCGCGCATGAAGGCCGCCGTGCACGGCATCGAAGCGCTGCTCGAAAAAGTCGAAACCCTTTCGCTGACCGACAAAGTCGACGACATGCCGTTGCTCGCAGCCACCGCCGGCGAAGTTCCCATGGACGCACTGCGCGAACTGATGGACCGCCTGCGGCAGAAGCTCGACAGCGGGGTCATTATTCTCGGCAGCCATGCCGACGGCAAGGCCTGCTTCATGTGTTCCGTCAGCGACGATCTGGTTGCGGAAGGCATTCATGCCGGCAAGCTGATCGGTGCAGTGGCCAAGCTCGCCGGCGGCGGGGGAGGCGGCAAGCCCGACAAGGCGCAGGCCGGCGGCAAGGACGGCACCAAAGTCGCCGACGCCATCAAGGCTGTGCCTGGCCTTCTCAAGGAAATGCATAGCTAAAAGCAGGGATATCCCATGAGAAAAATTGCGCTGATACTGCTCCTTCTGCTGGCCGGTTTTCTGGCTTGGGGATTGCTGACTGCCGGCAACGTCACCTTGACGGTCAACGGCCGGGAAGTGGTGGGTCCGATGGCCGCTGTTCTGGGCGGCTGGGGATTTCTGATTGCCACGGTTACGCTGTGGTGCGCGGCCATCGTTATAACGTTTGTGCTGGCCGGAGTCGGCCTGCTGATTGTGGGCTTGTTTTTACTGCTGGGCTTCATTCTTGCGACCCTGCTGTTTCCGTTTCTGCTGCCCCTGCTGTTTCCGCTGTTCATCGTCTGGCTTTTTGTGGCCGGTGTGCGGAAAAGCGCAGCACCGGCGAACAAAAATCCTTCCTGATCAACCTTCCTTTTTTTCGTTAATTGGATTTTGTCCAAAGAAGCCGGTTGCCGGGCGCCGGATTGACCCTGCACGTGGCGGATGGTATTCATGCTTCCAAGGATTTTCCGCAATTGTGCGGTCAATTGGAAAGGAAGGGTCGTTATGAATGATTCAAACAAATGTTCCCGTTCTGATTTTTTCAAAAGCGCTGGAGTGATCGCGGGTGCCTCTGTGGTGGCCGGCAGCGCCGTTCAGGCGGAGGAGAAAGCAAAAGAGCCGGCTATCGCACGACGTAAGCTGGGCAAGACCGACCTGATGCTTCCAGTCGTTTCACTTGGAACCGGTCCCGGGCAGGATGTCAATGTAATGAAATACGCCATCGCCCAAGGCATGAACTTTATTCATACCTCCACGAGTTATAAGAAGGGCGTGGCCATTGAAAATGTTGCGCAGGCGATTAAGGGACAGCGCGATAAAGTGATTCTCGGCCTGAAGATCACATGGGAACCGGATGATGACGATGCCATGGACGAAGCGCTCGAAACCCTGGGCGTGGACAACGTGGACATTGCCTTCTACAACATTCACAAGGCCAAGCAGGTGACCGATTCGAAATACCGGCGCGGCGCCGAACGCTGGAAAAAGGCCGGCAAGTTTCGTTACATCGGCCTCACCACGCATAACGAAACCGCTGAATGCCTGAAGGCCGGTCTGGACGAGGGATTCTATGACGCCATCATGCCGGCGTATTCTCTCAGTATGGAAGAGGAGTTTCTTCCTATTTTCAAGCGGGCGAACAAGGAAGGTCTTGGCATCATCCTGATGAAAACAAAACGCGGTGTGAATGGAGCATATGAAGCCGCCGTACCCCAGTACCTCGCAACTACGGGCGTTACGACCATCAACAAAGGCGTTACCTCCTTTCCGGAAATCAAGAGTCTGATGGAAGCGTCGAACGCCTCTGCCGACAGGCAGGCGGGAATCCGCATGCGCGAAGCGGCCCGGATTTCGATGAGCGGACACTGCGCCATGTGCGGGGCCTGCGAACAAAGCTGCCCAAAGGGCTTCCAGGTGGCCGATGTGGTGCGCTGCTCGGACTACTATCTTGAGAATGCGGAATACATGGATTTGGCGCTTGAAACCTATCGGGGACTGAGCCGGACGCCTTCGATCGCAGCCTGCGGCGACTGCAACCGCTGCGAACGCGCATGCCGCAACGGTGTCCCGGTGGTTCACCATATCCGCCGCGTCGAAACCGTGCTGGCATAGGATTCTTTCCGCTATGCCTCGCCGTTTCCTCCTGAGTGCCGGATGGTTGTTTCCAATCGTTCTGGCACTTTCATTTGTCGTCAAAGGGCGCTACTACGACCCGGCCTTCTTCACGCCGCCGGCCTCGTTGATTGCGGCATTGCCCGTTCCATCGGCTGTGGCCGGGTGGGTGTTGGAAGGCGGCGTTTCGCTGCCCGCCGACCGCATGTTCGAGAAGATCAATGGGAAAGCCGACTACTATCTGCAATATGGAGCCGTTGAGCTCTGCAGCGGGGAATGGGTCGCGAACGGACAGCGACGGGACATGTATCTCTACCGCTTCAAAGAGGTGCAGGGCGCACGCGGTGCGTATGGCGGGGAACGGCCGTCGGATGGGAAAGCCATCGAGGGAATCGAGGGGTATACGGTGCCCGGTCAGGCGGCGATTGCCGCCGGTTCGTTTTATCTGCAGTTAAATGCCCAGACCGCCGCCGCGGATACCGGACCGGCGGTTGAGCTGGCACTGGCCCTCGCGCCCGGTCTTGGTGGATCATCGCCTGCTTCCGCGGATGATGCGGCAGTCGATCTTTCCGTTTTGGCCGGCGATGCCATGGTGCCGGATTCGGAAGGGTTTCTTCCTGAAAGCGCTTTCGGTTTTTCCGTGTTCAACAATGTTCAAACCGTCCGAGTCGGACTGGACGGGACCGAAGCGGTATGGTTTACCGCGCCGGGCGATGCGGCCGCGGTGTCGGCCTATGCCGACGAGCTGGCAATGTATGGCGGGGAAGAGCTGTTCAATCAGGACGGCGCGTCGGGCGGTTCGATGTATGGCTCGTGGGGAATGGCGGGCATCCTGAATGGTGCGATGTGGGGCGTACAGAATGCGCCTGCGCGCGAAGCCCTCCTGCAGCACTGGAACTCCTTGCAGGCAGGCTTGAAAACATTATCGGAGAGACCATGACGGAGAATGAATTACAGCGCCGCATGTTCATGAAGCGTATGGGTGCCGCAGCCGGTCTTGCGGCCGGCACGGCTGCGCTCGGCACCTTTTTCCATAACCGCAATCTGGTTCCTTCCGGAGAGGTGGCCAAAGCTGTTCGCTCCTATGCGGTTCCGGGCACGGAAAGCATGCTGGCGGTCGCCGAGGGTTCCGATCCTGCGCTGGCGGTGCGCGCCGCTCTGCAGGAGCTCGGCGGAATAGAGCGTTTTGTCAAGGCGGGAGACCGCGTGCTGATCAAACCCAACTGCGCCTTCGACCGTCCTGCGCATTTCGGCGCCACCAGTTCGCCGGCGGTCACCGGCGAAGTCGTTCGCCAGTGTGTTGCTGCAGGTGCGCAGGTTCGCGTGATCGACAATCCGATCAATAATCCCGAGGGCTGTTTCGTGAAGTCCGGTTTGATGGATGCGGTCGGATCGGCCGGCGGCGAGGTGTGGCTGCCATCGGCCTCCCTGTTCGGACAGGTCAAAGTGGGTACGCTGCGGATCCCGGAATGGGAGGCGCTCTATCGCCCGCTCGATTGGGCGGATAAGCTGATCGGAATTCCGACTGTAAAATCGCACAACCTTTGCGGTGTGTCGCTTACGATGAAAAACTGGTACGGGCTGCTCGGCGGACCGCGTAACCGCCTGCACCAGGCTATTCATGAGGTCATCACCGATCTGGCGCAGTTCATCCGCCCGACGCTGGTGGTGCTCGATGGTTCCCGCCTGCTCGTGGATAACGGTCCGACCGGCGGAAGTCCGTCCGATGTGCGGCCCGGCGATGTTGTTGCCATCGGTACCGATCAGGTGGCGCTCGACAGTTTTGGCGCGCGCCTGCTGGACTACGCTCCGGAGGATATCGCCTATCTAGGAATGGCCGCAAAGCTGGGGCTGGGCACCATGGACGAAGCGAAGCTGCGCCTATTCAAAAAAGTGAGGGCGGTGTCATGAGAAGGCTGCGCCGCTTCTATCAGGGCTTCTTTCTGGGCCTCTTTGTTGTCGCCTTTATGCTGACGGCGCAGGGGCTGCTAAAGGGGTACCCGGTCACGCTGTTTCTCGACAGCTCCGCCCTGAACGCCGTCGGGACGCTGTTGTCCGCCCGCAACATCGCCTACACCATGGGCATCGGCCTGCTGATTCTGGCCCTGACGCCTTTTCTGGGACGATTCTTCTGTGGCTGGATATGCCCGCTCGGCACGCTGTTTCATCTCGCCTCCACATGGCTGCGCCCAAGGAAGGTTTCGGAGCGCATCAGGCAGAATCTGTGCAGTCCCGCCCAGGTTTGCAAGTACCTGATCCTGATCGTCCTGCTGCTTGCCGCCGCCTTTGGATTCATGCAGGTGGGGCTGTTCGACCCGATTGCGCTGCTTACCCGCACGTGCGTCGCATTGGCATCGCCCGGTATGCGCGCGGGATGGATGATGATTGCCATCTTTACCGTGCTGCTGCTTTTGAACGCATGGCATCCGCGCTTCTGGTGCCGCTATATCTGCCCGCTGGGGGCGCTGCTCGGCACGGCATCCAAACTGATCCCCGGCGGCGTGGTGCGGGATTTGAAAAAATGCACCGACTGCGGGCTGTGCAACCGCGACTGCATCGGGGCCTGCAGCCCGAACCAAAGCACGCGCATGGCCGAATGTTTTGTCTGCTGGAACTGCATCGAAGACTGTCCCGAGGAAGCCTTGAGCTGGCAGTGGATGCCGACGGAAGAGCAGCTGGACCGGGAGATCGGTGTATCGCGTCGCGCGTTTTTCGGGACTACAGTGGGGGGTGCGGCGACTATGGCCGCGCTGCATACGCAGGCGATGGAAGGCTATCCCGCCCGTATCCGCCCGCCCGGTTCGCTGGCCGAACCGCACTTTCTCGATCGGTGCCTGAAGTGCGGCGAGTGCATGAAGGCATGTCCGACCGGCGTGCTTCGCCCGGCGCTGGCCGAGGCGGGCATATCGGGATTATGGACTCCGGTGATGGATATGGAGCGAGGGTATTGCGAATACAACTGTGTGCTCTGTGCCCAGGTCTGTCCGTCCGGTGCTATCGAACGGTTGACCATTGCCGCAAAAACCGGCGTGGAAAGCGACGAGCCTGTGAAGGTGGGGAATGCCTTCTTCGATCGTTCGCGCTGCCTGCCGTGGTCGTTCGGACGCAACTGCGTGGTCTGCGAAGAGGTCTGTCCGGTCTCTCCAAAAGCGATCTATACGAAGACCGTCTCCGTAGACGTTAAAGGAAAGGTCGTGGAGCTTCACCAGCCGTACGTCGATCCCGACCTCTGCATCGGGTGCGGCCTGTGCCAGCATGAATGTCCGGTCAATGATCTTGCCGCTGTGCGCGTGACCGCTGCCGGCGAATCCCGCGCTCCAGGCGGAGGCTTTTTCCTGCGTTGACAGGCTGGCCATGCACAGCTACGGCATTCAACGCAAAGACGCCGAGGGTGCCAAGCCTCGCCAAGACAGCTCCTCGAACCTTTGCGTTCAAATAGCCGTATGGAAACGATCGAACAGCTGTTGAGCCGCATTCGCTGGGATGAAGAGTTTGGCCGGGGCGAATTCGAAGTCGGTATCAATGACCGGGTGAAGGATGCGGTGGAGTTCCACCCCTTAGACGATTGCCGCAGGCAGAAAGGCAATCACTTCTCCTTCACGCTCTGCATCGCAGGTGAAGTTTTGGCGATTCCGTTTCACCGCATTCGCGAAGTCCGCAAGAACGGTGAAACGCTCTGGAAGCGTTAATGTCTGGATAGATTTTAACCACAGATAGACTCCGATAAACACAGATGGAATAAACGTATGAGTGTGCAGAAAACCTATGGGCTGAGGGTGTCGGTGTTAATCCGTGTGAATCAGTGGATCCGGTTTCCAATCCCATTCATTCCTTCATAGGTGTGAGGCGCAGGATGGTGCCGGGGTTGTTAAGGACCACGTAGACGGCGCCGTCGGGGCCGCAGACCACATCGCGCACGCGGCCGGCATTTTTAAGGATAACCTCTTCGTGCATGACGCGCCCCGCTTCGATATCGAGCACCCGCACATCCTCATATTTCAATGCGCCGACGAGCAGTTTGTTGTTCCACTTCGGAAAGAGCCCACCGGAATAAAAGTCCATCCCGCATGCCGCGGTGGAGGGTTTCCAGTACCACGCGGGCTGCTGCATGCCTGCCTTGCGCACCCGTTCAGTGATGATGGTGCCGTTGTAGTTTTTTCCGTAGGTGATGACGGGCCAGCCATAGTTTTGTCCGGCAAGAATGAGGTTGAGCTCGTCGCCGCCCATCGGGCCGTGCTCGGATGCCCAGACCTGTCCGGTTCCGGGATGCACGGAGATGCCCTGCGGATTGCGGTTGCCGTAGGAAAAAATCGAAGGCATTGCTCCTTTTTCATCAACGAAAGGATTGTCGTCCGGGATGGAGCCGTCGCGCCGGATGCGGTGGATCTTCCCGTTGGGTTTCGATAGGTTCTGGGCGTCATCCTGCCTGCCGCGGTCGCCGATGGAAAAGTAGAGGTTCTTTTCCGCATCAAACACAATGCGGGTGCCGAAGTGGACACGGGCGGTCCGGTAGGTGTCGTGCGGGGCTTCGAAGAGGATTTCCTCATCCTCCCATTGGTTGTCTCTGATGCGGCCGCGCACCACCTTGGTCATGGCCGGGGCTCTTCCTCCACTGCTTTTCAGACCGTGGCTGAAGGCGAGGTAGACCCACTGGTTTCCCTTTTCGGCATAGTCGGGATCGAATGCAACGGCCAGCAGGCCGCCCTGGCCCTCGGCCACTACGCCGGGAGTATCCGCAACCGGCGTTCGCTTGAGCTTCCCTTTTTCAATGACCCTCAATCGACCGGGACGTTCGGTGACGAGTGCGGTATCCTCATTCAGAAAGGCGAGGCTCCATGGTGTGTCCAGACCATGCACCCATTGCTCGATGTGAAAATCATGGTCGAGGGCCTGAAGGGATTCAGGAATCGGCGGCTTGGAAACACCGGCATCTTTTTCCGCATCCTTGAGGTAGGTGACGAGGCTTTTTATTTGCTGATCGGACAGCGTCTTTTCATAACCCGGCATGCCGAGGTGGGTAATGCCGTGCTTGATGTTCCGGGCGATGTGCCCGTCGCTGTCGCCAAACTGCCATACTCCGTCGACGAGGCTTTGCGCGTTGCCTCCCTGAAACGTGACGCCATGGCAGTCGGCGCAATATTTACGGTAGAGGCTGGAGGCGCTTTGTCCAAATGACGCAGAACCTGTGAGCAGCATGCATGCAAGCAGTCTGGTTTTCATGGGATAGACTATGCCCCTTGCAAGCTTGCACCGCCAAGACAAAAGAACCAATCTGGGGGCATGTCACAACCCTATCAATTTCTATTTGGTCCGGTGCCGTCGCGCCGGCTGGGGCGCTCGCTGGGCGTGGACCTGATTCCGTTTAAGACCTGCACGATGGATTGCGTCTATTGCCAGCTGGGCGAAACCCCCTGTGCCGTCAGCGAGCGCGGTGAATATGTGCCGATGCAGGATGTGCTGACCGAGCTGGATCGCTGGAAGGCGGCTGACGGGAAGGCGGATCACATCACACTGGCCGGTTCCGGCGAGCCGACGCTGCACACGCGATTTGGCGAGGTGTTTCACTGGGTGAAAGATCATGCGGATATTGCCTCCGTTTTGCTGACCAATGGAACACTGATGCATGACCCGGATGTGCGCAGGCAGGCGGCACTTGCGGACAAGGTGAAGGTGACACTGAGCGCTTGGGACGAAG
>JBFHPA010000099.1:0-8520 GCA_041592955.1 Pontiella sp. | reverse complement strand
GCTTCCGGTCAAACCGGCCGAAGATCCGGAATTCAACACGACCGTCGAATATCCTGATAAGGAAGCGAAGGAGCAGTCGGCACGCTGTCTGGAATGCCACATTCATCCAACCTTCGAGGGCGACATCTGCATTCTCTGCGGAGGATGCGTCGATGTGTGCCCTTCCTATTGCCTGTCGATGAAGACGATCGACCGGGTCGACGGCGGCGAAGATTTCAAGGTTCTGGCTGAGATGGAGTTCGGCAGCATGCAGGTTGCCGAAGAGGAGGGGTCGGTCATGCTGTTCGATCCGCTCAAATGCATTCGTTGCGGCATGTGCGCGCAAAAGTGCCCGACCGGCGCCTGCAAGATGACCGAGAACAGTTTTGAGGATTGCTACGCTTAGAGGAAGAGATGCTTCTGAGAAAAAGAGCGAAGCCAAGTGAGAATATAGGATAATTACTGCGTATTACGTATTTCGTATTGCCTGACCACAGAACTGGATGGTACTGCCTTTAAATACGTAATAAGCAATACGAAATACGAACTATGCTGATACTGACGATCATACTTTTAATCACCACAACGATACTGGGCGGAATCTTTTTCATGATGTTTCGCTGGGCGGTGAGGGACGGGCAGTTTGAGGATCCGGAAGAGGCGAAATACGTAATTTTCCGTGAAGAGGAAATGCACGCCAAGCGTGCTGTGGTTGGAGAACAGAAATAATGGCTAAAGAAAAAAAAGACGGTGCAAGCCGGCGCGAGATGATTACGTTGGGCTCTGCCTTTGGATTGATGGGGTTGGCGGCGGCCGGCACGGGCGGCGCGCTTTTCAAATACATGTTTCCGGTGGTGTCGTATGGCACCCCACAAAAATTTCTTGTCCCGATCGGGGATTTGCCTGATATCGGAGACGAGTTGATCTTTGAAGACCAGAAAGTGGTTCTGCGGCGGCAGACGGAAAAGGAAGTGGCGGCGATCTCGCTGGTATGCACCCATCTGGGCTGTACGGTCAACCGGGTTGAAACCGGCTTTCTGTGCCCCTGCCACGGATCGCAGTATGATACCGACGGCATTGTGGTGGGAGGTCCCGCACCCAAGACACTCCCCTGGCTGGAGATCAAGGTGGTGCCGGGCGGCCAGCTGGAAATTGACACAGGTACGTCGTTGCCGGAAAACAGCTTCTTCGCAGTCGTTTAGCCTGCCTGATCAAGGGGATTACCAATGAATGAATTAATAGAGATGGCCAAGGCATTCGGCACCAAAATCTACGACTCCATTTTCAGACATCGTTTCGATAATACCGGGCTGACCAAATCCAAGATCATGTTCAGCAATGTAATGCTGCACATTCAACCGGTGAAGATTCATAAGCGCTCGGTCAAATTCAAGACCACGATGGGCATGGGACTGATTACCTTTTACCTGTTCATCATCCTAGCGGTGACCGGCATTATGCTGATGTTCCACTATGTGCCTTCGACCGCAATCGGTCCTGACGGTCTGCCGGACGCCTACAGCCGGATGCTGAACCTGCGCAGCAACGTGTTCTGGGGCGGATTTCTCCGCAACATGCACCGCTGGGCGGCCCACGGGATGGTGGCGTTCGTGGCGCTTCACATGCTTCGCGTGTACCTCGCGGGTGCGCATCGCGGAGGTCGCGAATTCAACTGGGTCATCGGCTGCATCCTCGGGTTGCTGACGGTTTTCCTCTCCTACACCGGCTACCTGCTGCCTTGGGACCAGCTTGCATTCTGGGGCGTCAAGGTGGGCACGGAGATCGCCAAGATTGCCCCGGGCGGCGCGCTGATCCGCGGCATCCTGCTCGGCGATACCGATGTGGGCGGCGAGGCGCTCATCCGCTTCTATGTTTTGCACGTGGCCGTGTTGCCGGCCATTATGGGCTTCCTGATTGCGGTCCACTTTTTCCGTATCCGCAAGGATGGCGGTCTGGCGCGTCCGGCCGACACCTCGAAAGAAAAACAGATTCCCGACGAAGAGTTCGGTTCGGTCAAGAACGCCTCCGTCTTCAAAGCGGCGCGCAGCTATAAGCTGGTTGAAATCGTCAAGGGCAACGAACCCAAGGTCAACGAAGAGGTCGACCAGATGATGTTTGCCTGGCCGAAGCTCATTATCCGCGAACTGATCGTACTGCTGGGCGTTGTTGCGGTACTGAGCGCGATTTCGGTGCTGTTCGACGCACCGCTCGAAGGGCCTGCCGACCCTAACCATCCCACCAACCCCTCCAAGGCGCCATGGTACTTCCTCGGACTGCAGGAGCTGGTCAGCTACCACGGCTTTATCGGCGGCATTGTCATCCCCGGCATTCTGGCCGGCGGTGTGATGGTGCTTCCGTACATTGAAATGTTTATTGAGACGTTCAACAAAACCTACCGGAAAGACATACCCGGTGTCTGGTTCGCCCGAGAGCGCAACCTTGAAAACGCCCTGTTTATCGGTATGTACATCTTCATGCTGGTGCTGATTATTATCGGGGTCTATTTCCGAGGTGAAAACTGGGCGATTGTGTATCCATGGGAACACGTTACTGGAGGGGGCCACTAGAATGATTAAGGACTATAGAATACTGCTGGCACTGGCCTTTGCCGGATTCGTCTTTTTTGCGATGTCGATGCACAAGGCCCTGGATCAGGATTTTGCCGGATACCAGAGGGATTATTACGAGCAACTGGGCGAAGAGTTTCCGGGTGCTGAAATCAAGCAGGTGAATGTCAAGACACCGGGCTCGGTGATGGTTGACCGCTGCCAGTCCTGCCACATTGGCGCATCCAACCCTGAGTCGGCCGGATTCGAAGAGCCGCTGGCTTTTCATCCACCGATTGTTACCGGGGTGGAGAAGGACCCGCATGACTTTGCAAAAATCGGTTGCGCTGTCTGCCACGACGGCAACGGACGCGCGCTGGAAATGCACGATGCGCATGGCGAATATCACGGATGGCCGGCCCCGCTGTTGGCCGGGCCGACCGCTCAGGCCAACTGCAACCGTTGCCACGCCATGGAAGGAGGCTCTCTGGCCGGTGCCGAGCTCTATGAGCAAGGGCGCTCGCTCTTCCTCGAAAAGGCCTGCTGGGGTTGCCACACCATTGCCGGAATATCCTCCGCGTCGCAAGCGCCCGAGCTGACCGATGCAGGAGGGAAATTCACCTATGAGTATCTGGTTGAATCCATGGTCGAGCCTTCGGCCAACATCAAAAACTCCAAGATGCCCAAGTTTGATTGGGTGCATGAGGAAAAAACGGTTGCCGCCCTTGCAACCTACCTGAAAGGGCAGCAGAAGGATCGCTTGCGTTCAGCCGATAGCGCACCGATCGGCTACATCAAGCCGGAAGCCCAGTTGGCCCGTATCACCGAACCGAGCGTGGAGGCCGGTCGCAGTCTCTTCGCCGGCGTTCCCTATGAAGGGTCCGTGGCCAAGGGCGGGTGTATCAACTGCCATGCCTTCCGCAACGCCGATGGCGATCTGGCCGGCGGCAACATTGGTCCCGAGCTGACATGGTCCATTCGCAACCGAGGTCCCGAATACGTCAAACAGCATATTGTCAACTCGCGGTCGCATGCACCGGATTCGATCATGCCTGCCTTCAAGGACTACAACGATGCCGAACTGAAGAGTCTCATCAAGTACCTCTCCACCTTCGACTACAAGCTTGACACCAAGTCGGAAGGGGAGAAGCTCTACGAGACCTACTGCATCTCCTGCCATGGGGAAGACCTTAACGGCCAGGGCCGGGTTTCCGCCATGCTCGACCCATATCCGCGCGATTTCAGCAAGCACCAGTTTGTGGTGGCCTACGAAGACCGCTTCAGGGATTCGATTCAGAACGGCGTGGCCGGAACGGCGATGCCTGCTTGGAAAAATGTTCTTGGCGAACAGGAAATCGATACATTGATCGAATTCATAAAGGAAAAGAGCCTCGCCAACGCACCCGGGAACTTCAAACGCATCGAAGCAAAGCTGCCGAAGGTCGGGGACCCTGAACGACTCGACTACAAGGGCAAGGGGCTGGTGCTCGGGCCCGGTGATCCGGTCGAGGGGTATGAAGCCTTCCAGAAGCACTGCACCTCCTGCCACGGCAAGCTGGCCAACGGCAAGGGCCCGAATGCCTATCTGCTTGAGCATCCGTTGCCGCGCAATCTGATCAACAAGGAGTTTTTGAATCAGGCGTCCGTCACCGATGAACGTCTCTACCAGTCGATCCTGCTCGGGGTCGCCGGGGAGCCCATGCCAGCGCACGATCACCTTAAAGACCAGACCATTCTCGATATCATTGCCTTTATCCGGTCCAACACGGAGGAATCTGAATAATGAAACAAGATACTGCTGCAAAAACCATGGTCATTGGGTCGACCCTCTTTTTCGGCGCTGCGCTGACGATGGGTCTGCTGACCGCTCTGAAATTCATCGCACCCACGGTGGGAGAGATCGAATATCTTTCCTTGCCGCGCGTGCGGATGGTGCATACCAACATCAACCTGTTTGGCTGGCTGCTGCAGGCGAACATGGGCGTTCTCTTCTGGATCCTGCCCCGCATCCTGCATACCAAACTGTTCTCGGAAAAGCTGGGTGTGGCGATGGCCGCTCTTTACAACCTAGCGATCATCGGCGGGTTGGTCTCCATCTTCCTGGGCCGGGTCAAGAACGTTGAATATGGCGAAATTCCCGCGCCGTTCGATTATCTGGTCGCAGTCTGCTGGGTCATGTTTGCCATCAACATTTTCGGCACAGTGGCCACACGCAAAGTCAAATATCTCTACGTAACTGTTTGGTATACGCTGGGTGCCGTCATCTGGACCACGTTCGTCTACATCACGGGCAACATGCTGAGTCAGATGCCGATGGTGGCCGGAGTCAACCAGGCCAACCTGATCTGGTTTTATGTGCACAATGCCGTTGGCCTCATCTTTACCCCCATGGGTGTGGCGATCGCCTATTACCTGATTCCCAAGCAGCTCGATACCCCGATCTATTCGCACAAACTGAGCATGATCGGCTTCTGGGTGATCTCATTTGTCTATGTCTGGACGGGTGCGCACCATATGATCCACGGGCCGGTTTCGCACTGGTTGCAGACGGTGGCGATCATCTTCTCGTTCAGCCTGATCATTCCGGTGGTGGCGGTTATCACCAACTTCTTCGGTACGTTCGCCACGGCCCCGCGTGGTACGCGAATGGACGGGCCGATTCCAAAGCTGCTGATGATGGGCACGGTATACTATATCTTCACCTGCCTGCAGGGGCCGTTCCAGGCGATCCGTTCGGTCAACGAGATCACCAGCAAGACCGACTGGGTGGTAGGGCATGCGCACATGGCGCTGTTCGGCGCGTTTTCGTATTATGCCATGGCGGGTATCTACTACGTTGCACCCAAGTTGGCCGGCCGCGAACTCTTCTCGAAAAAACTCGGCGATCTGCACTTCTGGATCATGACCATTGCCAGTGTCCCGTTCTTCGCCGTGCTTTGGATCAGCGGGGTCATTCAGGGCTTCGCGTGGCTGAATCCCGAAAACACATTTGTCGAAACACTGGCCGCGCTCAAGCATGCGCATGTGGTGCGCTTTGCATCTGGCGGGCTGATCTTCGCCGCCTATTTCTTGTTCTTGTATAATGTGTTGCAGACCTTCTTCGGGAAGTATGGCGAGCAGGACGAAACTGAATCTGTTGCGTAGGTAAAAGGTATGGGTATGAAGAAACTGGATGTTGAAAAAAGCTTGTTGCTGACGGCTGTTGCCGCGTTTATTCTGTTTTCCGTTGGTGCCGTCCTCACCACCGTCGTACCGCCGATGGTGGATAAGAGCCTGTGGACCACCGAAAACGATGTGCACGAGTACACGGAACAGGAACTGCGTGGCATTGCCATATACAAGCGGGAAGGGTGCGTCTATTGCCATACGCAGCAGATCCGCAAGCTCGACTCGGACGAGCGCCGCTATGGCTGGCGTTTGGTCAATGCACCGGCTTCAGAAGCGTGGGAATATGTGAACGATAAAACTCATTTTCTCGGCACAAAGCGGACCGGTCCCGATCTGGCGCGCGTCGGCGGAAAATATTCCTCCGAGTGGCATTGGGCGCACTTCAAGAATCCGCGCAACATGGGCGAAAAATTTCCGGACCGGAAGGGGATTTACGAGAAGGCCTCCATCATGCCGTCCTTCGCCTATCTCAGCGATGATGAGATCAGGGATTTGACCGCCTATATCCAGACGCTGGGCCGTAACAAGAACTGGCGGGTCGATGAAAACGGCAATCCGCTCAACGACTACGAACAATAAACCGCACGAGATTTCCCCGAAAGCGTCGCGAAGGAGTGATTCATGGCTGAAAAACAAAAAGACGAAATGCTCGAAACCACCAGCGAAATCAAGCAGGGCCATGCCGACATCGGCAAGTTCAATATTGCTGTGCAGGTCGTGTTAACCATCGTTTGCGTCATCTACCTGATCCTGCACTTCAAACCCTAGACTTTGTTTCTCCTCGTTCTCGGGTATCGTGCTCGTCGTCGGATAATCGATAACGGGGAGGCGGGACGAGAGCGAGAACGGCTGGATGATGACCAAGTCCAAATATACCAAGCGCCGCCGCATCATTCAGGGTTTGGCGATTTTCTTCCTTCTCTCCGTTCCCCTGCGCTTTTTCTGTTTTGATCTGGAAAATGAATGCATGCGGGTATACGGCATGAAATTCGGCCTGGCCACCATGTTCTACCCGCTCTTCGCGATTGTAGCGCTTATGCTGCTCGTGTTCTTCCTTTCCATGAAGAAGGGGCGGATATTCTGCTCCCATATGTGTCCGATGCACATGTTTCTGGAAACCGTCAACTCCCCGTCTGCCCGCCAGTCGAGTAACCGTCCTGCCAAGGTGTGGATCTGGGCGGTGATCTTCTCTGTGTCGCTGACCGAGGTGATCCTCTCGTTTTTCCAGCCGCTGGAACATCAGCTCCGGCTGATGGCCGCCGGTAACCTCCCGATCATCGGGGTTTCCACGGCACTGATGTGCGGATTTATGGGTCTCTTCGTACACTATCAGGAACACTTCTGCAAAAAGGGATGCCCGTATGCGCTGATCCAGATGCTGCTGCAGTCCGACCAGACGCGCTACATGGAATTCGCTAATCCTGAAAAAACCTGCACCAACTGCCGCGGATGCGACGATATCTGCCCCTTTAACCTGCGTGCCCGTTTCGAGAGCCGCAGTCCCGATTGCACCAACTGCAACCTCTGCGCCGAAGCCTGTGCAACCGAACTGGGGCAGGGCAGCACCCTTTTCCACCTCATTGATCCCGAGCCATGTTCCGTTCAGTAGGATAAAGCGTCGGAATCACCTCTAATCACGCATCGCAACTTTAGGCAGGATGAACGCAATGGTATTCGCGCTGTCGAATGGTGCATATCGAGGGGTGGTTTGCTGCTTGCCGACTTCACGCCTTGCTGGAGGTGTAAAATGAAAAAGCTCATACTGGTTTCGTTGCTGTGCGGTAGCCAAATCAGCGTTGCGGATAATCTTGTTGCGCTGGATGGCACGGTCTATGAAAACGTGACAATCGTGTCCGCCGATCCAGAGCGAATGCTGATCGTGCATGATGGCGGAGGTTGCCAAGTGGAGTATGCGGATCTGGCCGAAGCGCTGTCTGAGAAACAGCGGAAAGTCGTCGAGGAAGAGCTCAAGAACTATGCCGATCGGCAAGTTCGTATGGAACGGTTGCGGCAGGAGGCTGAAGCAAAGCGATTGGCACAGGAGGCCTTTGTTCGGGCACAGCGCGAAAAGGGACTGGTCTTGTTTGAGGGCGACTGGATGAAGCCGGCCGACCGTCAGGAATTGCTGGCGGCCCGCGAACTGGACCGGATCAAGAGGGAGCGTCTGCAGGTGGAACTTGAAAAACAGAAAGCGGAGTTGCGGAAAGCGCAACTGTTGGCTGAGCAGGAAAGACAGCGGCTTGAAGCGTCCAGGACGTCCCGAAGGGTCTCTACCTATTACTACAGCTATCCCGGAACGCGAGTGAGTGCACGTTGTTGCGGAACGGCATCGTGCCGTCACAAGGGTGGCCGCACGTATTCTTCGCATCGATATCCCAGTGGCTTCAATGTGTCTCTTTCCACAGGGGGAGGCTCTATATCGTATCGCAGCGGCTCAGCGTCCTATAAGCGCAGCACCAATACATCGTGCACCCGTTTAGATGACTGCCGAAAGCGCTGATTATGCCGGCCCGATCGGGGCTGCTTGCCCGCACTCCACCGATCTGTGTCTTGGGTTTCCTTGGGAAGGTCATGTCGATTACAGGTTCAGATCCTGCGTTGAACTTTGAGGCCCCTATCTTTGTGTGTGGACACAAAAAAACCTCTCCCTTTCGGGAGAGGTCGAAACTGCGTAGAAGAAAACTATACCGCTGGGAAAACGCGACGAGTGAAAAGGAATCCTGCGCTGAAAATAGCGACAAGACCCAGGGTGGCGGGCTCCGGAATGGCTGTAACACTGAATCCCTGAAAATCCTTTTTTGCTATATATGCAGATGTTCCTGCTTGG
>JBFHPA010000098.1:0-8556 GCA_041592955.1 Pontiella sp. | reverse complement strand
TCATCCGCCATCGTCAAAAAGGCTATGGCGGGAGAAGCGAATCGCGACTACATGGTTTACAGCGCTTTCATGTTACTCATGGCCGCACGAAGTTCCTCGCCGATCAGCTCGACTTCGTGGTAGCGGATCTCCGCGTTGATGGCAACGAGGGTCTTGTTGTCGACCGAGAGGTCGGCCAGCTCGAGCCCTTTTCCAATGACGTCGGTACCGACCTTGGACATAAACTCCTTCAGCATCGGCACAGCGGCATGGGCAAAGAGATAGCACCCGTATTCGGCCGTATCGGAAATGATGCGGTTCATTTCGTACAGCTTCTTGCGGGCGATCGTGTTGGCGATGAGCGGGGTTTCGTGCAGCGACTCATAGTAGGCCGACTCGGGCTTGATGCCGGATTCAACCATCGCGTCGAACGCCAGTTCAACACCCGCCTTGACCATGGCGACCATCAGAATGCCTTTGTCGAAGTATTCCTGCTCCGTGATCTCGACGTCCGCGGCTTCGGTCTGCTCGAAAGCGGTCTTGCCGGTTTCTTCGCGCCAGGTCAGCAGGTTTTTATCGTCATTCGCCCAGTCGGCCATCATGGTGCGCGAGAATTCACCGGTGAAGATGTCGTCCATGTGCTTTTCAAAGAGCGGGCGCATGATGAACTTCATTTCCTCGGCCAGTTCGAACGCCTGGATCTTGGCCGGGTTGGTGAGGCGGTCCATCATATTGGTGATGCCGCCCTGCTTGAGTGCTTCGGTGATCGTTTCCCAGCCATACTGGATCAGCTTGGCGGCATAACCGGCATCGATGCCCTGCTCGACCATCTTGTCGAAGCAGAGAATGGAGCCGGCCTGCAGCATGCCGCAGAGAATGGTCTGCTCGCCCATCAGGTCGGACTTCACTTCAGCCACGAAGGAGGATTCGAGAACACCGGCATGGTGGCCGCCCTGCGCAACGCAGAGGGCTTTGGCAATTTCGAGGCCGTCGTTGTTCGGGTCGTTTTCACCGTGCACGGCGATGAGCGTTGGCACGCCGAAGCCGCGCTTGTATTCTTCGCGCACCTCGGAGCCCGGCGATTTCGGGGCAACCATGATAACGGTGAGGTCTTCGCGGATCAGCGTACCCTCTTCAACAATGTTGAAGCCATGGGCATAGCTGAAGGTCGCGCCTTTTTTCATCAGCGGAACCACCGTTTCAACCACGTTGGTGTGCTGCTTGTCGGGCGCGAGGTTCATGACAATGTCGGCGGTCGGAAGCATTTCCTCATAGGTGCCGACCTGGAAACCGTTTTCGGTGGCGTTGAGGTAGGACTGGCGCTTTTCGGTGATGGCCGCTTCGCGCAGCGTGTAGGATACGTCGAGGCCGCTATCGCGCATGTTCAGCCCCTGGTTCAGCCCCTGCGCGCCGCACCCGACGATGACGATTTTCTTGCCCTTGACATAGTCGTAGCCATGGCGGAATTCGATGGCGTCCATGAAACGGCAGGTTCCCGCCTCCTGGATCTGCCGACGCATCGGCAGTGTATTAAAATAGTTTTGTCCCATTATTCGGCTCCTTGGTTGATTTGAAAGGGCGGAAACTATCGCAAATCGGTTATTGCGTAAATTGATTTATTATGAACACTATGTTGCGAATTTAGAAACAATGGACCTGTATGAACATTGAGGCCTTGAAGTCATTCATCAAAACGGCGGAGCTGCTCCACTTCGGCAAGGCGAGCCGGGCATGTAATCTGAGTCCGTCGGCCTTGACGCGCACCATCCAGCGTCTGGAGGAGGAGGTGGGTCAACCGCTCTTCCTGCGCGACAATCGCAGCGTGGCGCTGACGGATGCCGGCATACAGCTGCTCGCTTATGCCCGGAACGCGGTGCTGGAGTGGCAGCATTTCCAGGAAACGGTGCGGACTGAAACCGGCGTTTCCGGGACGCTTTCGATCTACGCCTCGATCACGGCCGTTTACAGTCTATTGCCCGACCTGCTGGAGGCCTATCGCGCGTCCTATCCAACAGTACATCTGGAGCTGCGCACGGGTGCTGCGGAAAAAGCGATCGAGCAGGTGCTTACCGGCGAGATCGATCTGGCGGTGGCCGCCCTGCCGGACCGGAAACAGGCCGGGCTGCAATTTATGCCGCTCGCGGAAACGCCGCTGGTTTTCATTGCCCCGAAATCTCCGGACTTCCCGCTGGCCGGGAAAAACCGGGCGATCGACCTCTCGCGTGTTCCGCTGGTGGTTCCCCAATCGGGCGTGGCGCGGCTTCGGCTGGATCTGTGGCTGAAGGAACACGGAACGATTCCGAACATTTCAACCGAGGTCTCGGGAAACGAGGCGTTGATTGCGATGGTGCGGCTGGGCACGGGCATCGGCATCGTCCCGCAACTGGCGCTCGAGCGCAGTCCGTTCCGCGGCGAGGTGCAGATTATATCCCGCGCCCCCAAACTCGACCCCTACGTGGTGGGCCTTTGCACGAGTATGCGCAACCTCAAGCGCCCGGCGATCTTCACCATCTGGGAACTGGCGAAAGCGCTTCGCCCTTCCGCCTAGCCACCCTTCCAGCGCATGGAATAGAGATCGTGCCGGCGGTCGCGCAGATTCTTGACGGTTCCGTTGTTGCGGGCGACGACGAGCGTTTCCGGGCGCAGATCGGCGATGGCAACAGTCTCGACGTTCGGCGTGGTGTCGGCCGCAATGCCGTCGCGCGCGAACGGAAAGTCGCACGGTGTGAGAATGCAGCTTTGCGCATACTGAATGTCCATGTTGGCGACGCGGGGCAGATTGCCGACGTTGCCGGACATCACCACATACAGCTGGTTTTCGACGGCGCGCGCCTGGCAGCAGTAGCGCACGCGCAGATAACTTTGCCGTTCATCGGTGCAGAAAGGCACGAAGAGGATTTTCGCGCCCTGATCGGTCAGGTGGCGGGCCAGCTCCGGGAATTCGGCGTCGTAGCAGATGAGCACGCCGATCGGACCGCAGTCCGTTTCAATCACATTGAGCGCATGGCCCCCATCCAGGTTCCACCAGTAGGCCTCGTTCGGGGTCGGGTGGATCTTTGATTGCTCATGAATGGTGCCGTCGCGCAGGAAAACATAGCAGATATTTTCCACACGGCCGCTTTCGACGCGGGTCGGGTGCGAGCCGCCGATGATGTTGATGTTATAGCGCAGGGCCATTTCGCGCAGCGCATCCCTGAAGCGCGGCGTATATTTGGTGAGCGCCTCGATGGATTCCACCGGCGAGAGCTCCTGATCTCCGATGGAGAGCAGCTGCAGGGTGAATAGTTCGGGAAAGACGACGAAATCGCCGCCGTAGTCGGCGACCGTGTCGACAAAGTAGGCGACCACTTCCAGAAACTCGTCGAAGGAAGTCACGCGCCGCTGCATGTATTGCACCGTCCCGACCCGCACGGTGTCGGGCGGGCGTATGCCATACTTTTTTTTCGGCTTGCTCTCGTGCACTTCCGTAACCTTGGGGTTCCGCCAGACCATGTGAACGGAATATCCGAGTGACTGATGGTCGGTGGGCAGGTAATTGGGGATGATGCCGTGAATTTCGAAGCCGTTGTGGAGCTGGAAGGAGAGAACCGGATCACGCGCCTTCTTCGCCTTCACCTGTTCGATGTAGTTTTCAACCGTGCCGTATTTGGGGAGCCGCCTGGAGAGCGTCGGCAGGCGCCCGCCAAAGACGATGCCCTTGAGCTCCCGGGATTCGCACAGTTTTTTCCGTTCGTTGTAGAGTCGCTGGCCGAGGCGGTATCCGCGGTAGTCGGGATCGACGCAGATCTCCATGCCATAAAGCCAGTCACCTTCCGGGTTGTGGCGGGAGGCATAACCGTCGCCGGTGATTTCGAGCCAGGTGTGCGGCTTGAGGGCGACCGCCTCATCGATGATGAACGTAGCGCAGTAGCCGACGATATGTTCGTCGACGGTAATGACGAACTGCCCTTCCGGAAAATTGTGGATCTGCCCGAGCACGGTACCGGGCAGATAGCCCTCCATGCCGGTGCTGTGATACACCCGGGTGGAGAGGTCGGCTATGGCGGGGGCATCATCGGGGACGGCGTTGCGGACGTTAAGCTGCTTTTTTGAATTGGAGAGTTTGTTGCTGGCCATGATTGAATCCTTTCTGACCGGAAAGACGCTCTTTCCAGATATGAGGCTCCTTATGGATCAGGCCCGCGGAATAATCAAAGCTAATCGACGCGACTCGAATAAAAAAAGCGCCCGCACGTCTCGCGACGGTCGGGCGCTTCGGAGGAGAGAGAGCTATTGTCTAGCCAACGGCTTCAGTGCCCTTCTCCCCGGTGCGGATCCGGATGCATTCCGGCAGATCAAGAATGAAGATTTTTCCATCCCCGATATTGCCTGAACGCGCACCCTTGATGATCGCATCGGTAGTGGCTTCGACAAATTCGTCGTTCACGGCGATTTCCATGCGAACCTTCTTGAGCAGGTTCACTTCGATGTCTGCGCCGCGGTAGGTTTCGTGATAGCCCTTCTGCTGTCCGCATCCCATGGCGTTGGTGACGGACATCTTGTGGATCTCGGCGTCATACAGCGCCTGTTTGACGTCGTTGAGCGCTTCGGGCTGGATATATGCAATAATAAGTTTCATCTGAAATCTCCTTTCAGGTTAGACGTTCGTGAAGAACTGGAATCCGTGGTATGCTTCCATACCGTGTTCGCCGAGGTCGAGGCCCTTGAGCTCTTCTTCCTTGCTGACGCGGATGCCGACGGTTTTCTTCAGAATGATGAAGAGCAGCAGCGCAACGGGGAAGCAGACGGCGGCATAAGCCACAACACCGATCAGCTGCGTCATGAAGCTGTGATCGGCACTGAATACGCCAACAAAGAGCGTGCCCAGAATACCGCAGACCAAGTGGACGGTGGTTGCACCGACCGGATCGTCGAGTTTCAGGCGGTCCAGACCAATGACCGACAATACAGCAACAGCGCCGCAGACGAGACCAATGATAATCGAAGCGGTGACCGATACCACATCCGCACCGGCAGTGATGCCGACGAGGCCGGCGAGACAGCCGTTGAGCACCATCGAGAGATCCGGCTCCTTCTGGACGATCCAGGATGTGGCCATGGAACCGACAATACCGGCTGCTGCCGCAAGTGACGTGGTGACGAGCACGAAGGATACGAGACCCGGATCAGCTGAAAGCACGGAACCGCCGTTAAAGCCGAACCAGCCCAGCCACAGCAGGAATACGCCGATGGTGAGCAGCGGCATGTTGTGACCCATGATACCTTTGACCTTGCCGTTGACATATTTGCCGATACGGGGGCCGATAACGATGATGCCGGCCAGTGCGCCCCATCCGCCCACGGAGTGAACGAGCGTCGAGCCCGCAAAGTCGTAGAAGCCCATTCCATCGAGCCAACCGCCGCCCCATTTCCAGGAACCGACCCACGGATAAACAATGGCTACGTAGATCGTACAGAAGACCAGAAACGGCCCAAGTTTTACGCGCTCGGCCACCGCACCGGATACGATGGTTGCGGCCGTCGCGGCGAACATGCCCTGGAACAGGAAGTCGGTCCAGTAGGTGTACGCTCCGCCGGCGTAGTCGATCAGGCCGGCAGCGCCTTCAGGCGCACTCACACCAAATCCGGCAAAAGCAAAGATTCCTGCAGAACCTTCCGCGAAGCCCGGGTACATCAGATTAAAGCCGACCAACGCATAGGTCAGCAGACCGATTGCGATGATCATCGTATTCTTGAACAGGATATTTACCGTGTTCTTTGCGCGGGTCAGGCCGGTTTCAACACAGGCAAAACCCAGGTGCATGATAAACACGAGGAAGGTGGCAACCATCATCCACGTGTTGTTGACTGTAAACATGGCATCTGCAGCCGTCACTTCGGGTGCGGCGTCTTCTGCCATAGTTACCATCGGCAACGCGAAGGCACAGAGTGCGATCCCAAGCATTGCGGTTTTCATAAGTTTTTTCATTTTGCATCCTCCTAAAGGTTACATAATCAGTCACTCCACCCTCAGTGGCGGAACGGGGCCCTTTTCGCAGAAGGTGTGCCACTCCTGCTCGACAAATGGAAGATGCTGGTATGGAGTGATTTACATTATTAATGGACAGAACGTAGCCAAGCTATAATAGCACATATATGTTGTATTATATTTATTAAATACATATTTGTGTTTTTTGCGGCGAGAATCCCTGACGTTTGGTCCGGATCTGAAAAGGCGGCTACGCCTCGGTGGCAGGAGCCAGATTGCGGTCGATAAGAAACGCCTCTATCTGGCTGATTCGGCCCAGCTCGAGCATGCCGCCTGCAATCTCTTCGGCTTCCTGGATCGTGATCGAACCGACGAGCCGCTGAAGCGCAGGTGCGTTGACCATATCGATGCTGAACTTTCTCAGCCCGATACCCAGCAGGAACGGCAGCATGCGCGGGTCGGCGGAAAGATCGCCGCAGATCGAGACATCCTTATTCTGCGTAAGGGCAGCTGAAACAATCCGGTTGACGGCGCGTAATATGGCGGGGTGGTGCCCCAGATAAAGATTCGACACCTGCTCGTTCGTCCGATCGACGGCCAGCATGTATTGAATCAGGTCGTTGGAACCGATAGAGAGGAAGTCGGCTTCATACGCCAGTTCATCGGCCACTTCGACCGCGGACGGAAGTTCAACCATCACGCCCAGCTTGGTGTCCCGGTTGAACTCGACCCCTTCCGCATCAAGCTCATCCATGCAGCTGTACACAATTTCGCGCGCCGCCAGAAAATCGTCCACGGAGGAAACCAGCGGGAACATGATGCGTGCATTTGCTCCTGCCCCGGCGCGCAGAAAGGCGCGCAGCTGCTGACTGAAAATATCCTTGTTCTCGAGCGAAAATCGAATGGCGCGCATTCCAAGAAACGGGTTGGCCTCATTCACGTTCGAGTAGTAGGAGAGCATTTTATCGCCCCCGATATCCAGCGTGCGGAAGGTGACGTCATGACCGGCCATCTGATCGACGAGCTTCTTATAGATCACATACTGCTCTTCTTCGGTCGGGAAGTCGTTGCGCACAATGAACGGGAACTCTGAGCGATAGAGCCCGACCCCTTCCGCTTTGAACTTGAGCGCCGGCTGTAAATCACTTAAAAGGTTGATATTGGCATAGATGTGTACGCGGCTGCCGCATTTGGTTGACGTGGTTTCGCTGACATCGGACGCATCGTGCAGCGCCTTCCAGGCTTCATCGAGCTCTTGGTACTTGACATAGACCTCATCGCTCGGACTGAGATAGATAATCCCCTGTTCCGCATCCATCAGCAGTTCTTCGCCATCGGCAATGCCGTCGGCAAGCTCTCTTGCGAGCGCCACCATCGGAATGCCCAGCGAGCGGCATATGATGGCGTTGTGCGAGGTCACGCCGCTGCTGACAATAAATCCTTCCACGTTTTCGGCGGACAGCTTGAGAATGTCGGACGGCAGCAGCTCGTGGGCAATGATGATCTGGCCGCGATAGTCGTACTCATCGGTCTCTTCGTTCAGCAGGTTGCGCGTCAAGCGGTTGCCCAGATCCTTCACATCGAGAACCTTTTCGCGAATCAGCGGCATTTTACTTTTTGAAAAAATCTCGACGAATTCGCCGACCACGATAGCGATGGCCTTGACCGGCGGTGTTCCGCCCTTAATCAGCTCAACGATGCGCCCGCTAAACTGCGCATCCTCCAGAATCAGCAAGTGAGCGCTGAAGATCAGCACCGCAACATCCGCCAAATCCTCGCTGGTTTGGCGCTGAAGCCGGTCAATCTGCTCGGTCGTGTTTTCCAGTGCCCGCTCGAAATCCGCCAGGGTGTGCGGCGCGGCATCGGGCTCCGGAAGCACACAGCACTCTGTGCTCGAGGCGTCCAAGGTAACGGCCTTGCCATGCGCCGTACCGATGCTCGCCGATCGCCCGCGCAGAATGCTCTGCGAGGGCCCTTTCCTCGCAACCGGTGCGGCAGCCGTCGCTTCCGTCTCGCCACGCGCCTCGCTGAGCAGCTGCACATTTTCGATCATCGTCGCCAGCTGCGCGGCAATCGCCCGCAGGGCCTTGACATCGTTGGGCGTAAAATAGTTAGCCTCGCGGGCCTGAACCACCAACGCGCCGATGCGCCGCAAGCCGCGGAGAATGGGTACGGCGAGAAAGGCTTCGTACTCCTCTTCTTGAATGCCCGGAAAAAACCTGTAGGACGCGCTTTTAGAGGCACTTCCCACGCAGATCGGCCGCAGCTCGCGCACAGCCCGGCCGGTAATGCCCTCGCCGAGCTTGAGTTTAACCGTGCCGATGGCCTCGGTGCTCAACCCTTGCGTCGCACGCAGGGTCAGTTCGTGGTTTTCGGCGTCATAGATGTAGATCGAGCAGACGTCGGCCAGCATATGCTTCGCGACGGATGTCGCAACGCTTTGCAGCAGCTCACGACGGTCGCGACCGCCTTCCGCCAGGGAAATCAGCTCCGCGATATCGCATACCAGATCAACATTTCTCTTTTTCATCATGTCTATAATTTACCCATCAGGCGGCATCGTATCGGGCATCCCGCCCCGAGTCAAAGACTAGAGATAATCCAATTTA
>JBFHPA010000097.1:0-8657 GCA_041592955.1 Pontiella sp. | reverse complement strand
GTTGGCAGGGATGCGAAAATCGACCAGGTTATTGCAAATCCGAAAGGTAAGGATGCAGCAAAGCGGGACCTATGCAGTCGCGATAACAACCGCCCGTTTGGGAGCGGGGTGGCCTTCGACGGTCTTCGAGAGATCGTCGGGATCGAGAAAATCGGGGAGGGATTCAAACGTCATCCAATCGGTGGATCGCTGTTCCTCGGTGGAGGTGACGGTGACGTCAACTGTCCGGATATTCGCCAGCCCGGAATCACGAAGCCAGCCTTCGAGCGTCGGGATGGAGGGGATGGCCCAGACGTTACGCATTTTGGCATAGCGCCCTTCGGGAATCAGCACATGGCCCTCCGGGCCGTCGACCACCAACGTTTCTATCACCAGCTCGCCGCCCGGGCGAAGGAATGACTTGAGCTCGAGAAGGTGGTCGATCGGCGACTTGCGGTGATACAATACGCCCATGGAAAAAACGGTGTCGAACGCGCCCGGTGCTTCCGGCACATCCTCG
Source organism: Pontiella sp. (assembly GCA_041592955.1). Taxonomy (GTDB): domain Bacteria; phylum Verrucomicrobiota; class Kiritimatiellia; order Kiritimatiellales; family Pontiellaceae; genus Pontiella. The sequence continues at coordinate 8,158 of JBFHPA010000097.1, read as the reverse complement.
ATGCCGAGCGGAAGCACCCATGCGCGTGGATCCTTGATAAAGTTTTTCATGGCGAAAAACTGACAGACAAACATGGGCGAGGGGTCGATGCCGACGACCAGCTTCGCGCCCTCGCCGACCATGCGCCAGCAGTGGTATCCATTGCCGCAGCCAACATCGAGCACGGTCCGGCCGTCGAGTGGCTGAAGGTGGGGCCGCACTCGATCCCACTTCCAGTCGGAGCGCCACTCCGTGTCGATCTCCACGCCGTGTATGTGGTACGGCCCTTTTCGCCAGGGATGGAATTTTTTTAGTAACTCTTCGAGGCCATCAATGTGGGCTCCGGATACTCGTACTTCGGATTCTAGTTCAACAGTATTTAACGTAGACGCGACGCCCTCGTCGCGTTGTGCCAGGTTGGGAAGCTGTGCAAGCGCTTCCTCCCACTGCGGCAGCAACCCGTGGCGTTCATAACGCAGGCCGTGGGCAATCCGTTCCGGAAGCCGTTCGATCCACGGCTCGAGCGGTGTGCCTTTCAGCTGTTCGTAGAATGGGGTGTAATCGATTTTCATATTTCAGAACCGCTAATAGACGCCAATAGACACGAATGGAGAAGAAAGAGGAAGTGCCCAATTCGCGTTCATTCGTGTTTATTCGCGGTTCATTTAACGGCGAGCATGGACATAAAGTTGAAGCACTGGAACCAGACATCGACCGACGTGAAGCCGGCTTTCAGCAGACGCGCGCGGTGGGTCGGGATCGTTTCTGGAATCAGCACGTTTTCGAGCGCGCTGCGCTTCTGGCTGATTTCGAGATCAGAATAGCCGTGCGCGCGTTTGAAGTCGTGGTGAATGTCCGAGAGTAGCTCATCCAGGTGCTGATCTTCGAACCGGACTTTTTCCGAGAGGATCAGTACCCCGCCATCGCGCATGCCGGCGTGAATTGTTTCCAGCAGTGAGAGCCGTTCATCCGGCGGGATAAACTGCAGTGTAAAGTTGAGCACCACGACCGATGCATCCCTGATGTCCACGTTGCGGATGTCGTCGCACACAACATCCACCGGGGTGTCGTGAAGATCCCGATCCACGGCCTTCCGGCAGCGCTTGACCATGGCGCTCGAATTGTCCACCGACACAATCCGGCAGTCACTTGCCTTCAGGCCCCGCCGCATGGAAAGGGTGGATGCGCCCAGCGAACACCCCAGATCATAAAGCGTGCTGCCGGACTGGCCATAGTGCTCCGTCAGCGTTTCAATCATGGTGATGATAGAGCGATAGCCCGGCACCGAGCGCTCGATCATATCACTGAAAACACCCGCCACCTGCTCGTCAAAACTGAAATTAGCAATGTTCGCCAGCGATTCGGAATAGATTTTATCTTTGTCCATTGACCGAAAACTTAGCACAGGAACGTTTGTTCATGCCAATCACGATTAGCCGATTCTTACGGGGCTCAAAGCCACGACTAGTACTATCCGCTATTTGGATTGAGTTTTGTTGGGTGGCGTGATATGTGTAAACGTCTTAATCCAAACGGAATGGAAATCTAAAGTGCGTAGACGATTGTCATGTTTACTGTTTGTTGGGGTCTTGGGTGGTGTTTGTATCGATGTTTTGGCAATCGCGACATCAAGTGATGTTATCAGCGCTCAGAACCCCACCAATCATGGCTACAGCCTGAATTGGGATTATGTCTATAAGTATAAAAATTCTTCATCAGTTGCGGTTGACCATTATTGGATATTGACTGCTTTCCATGTAGCTGACGATGGCGGTTCCGGCAGTTTAACGATTAACGGTGAAGTTTATAACCAGCAGGAGATCGTCTTTCATCCAACCGCAGATCTGGCACTTGTGAGGTATGATAAACCGTTTCCCGGTTACTATCCACTGCATGATGGCGAGATACATAATGGGAAAAAACCAGCCGCGCGCGTTTACTACCCGTTAATTATGGCTGGGTATGGATACCCAGGGAGCGTAACCGCTGCAACATTCTCACAAAGCGGCAATTCCGGAACTAAAAGGTGGGGAACCAATCGCGGTGTAAGTGAGACTCTTGCTAATGCCGATATCGACGGTGTTGTTAAATTCACACAGTGTTTTAGAACTGACTTCACGATTAGTGATACCCCTTTTGAGGCCGGAGCAAATACCCGTGATTCTGGCGGACCTGTATTTATTGAAGATGGTTCCGAATGGAAGCTAACGGGAATAATCCTCTATCGCAACGGCACAGACCCCATCTGGACCGGAAACTATTCAGCGATGATTTATGACTACATCACTTGGATCAAGTCGGTGATTGTTGACTATGACAGCGATATGGACGGTCTGCCGGACTGGTGGGAGACGCTGTATGGCGGGGATGCGACCTCGATGGAGCCCGATGACCATTTAGACAGCGATGGCTTTGCCAACTATGAAGAGTGGCTGGCGGATACGATTCCAACTGACGGGAACTCATTTCTTAAAATCACGGAATATACGAATGCGAACAGTCTCGTATTCAGCAGCTCGTCCAATCGGAAATATCAGGTGCAGTACCGCACCGACTTTATGGATACCAACGAACTCTGGCAGACCGAAGCGGATTGGTTTGATGGATTGAGCCCCCAAACCGAGCAGTCCGTTGCGACCTCGACCTCCAATCGCTTCTACCGCGTCCGCGCAACATTGCGCTAAGTCTTTTTTCCCGCAAAATTCAGGCGACTTTTTAAAAAAAGCGGGCAATATTTCTGGTGTCAATCAGTTCTGTTGATTTCACCGGAGACTCTATGAAGAAAAGCTTGTTTACCGCCGCCCTTTTTTCCGCCGGTTTGTCAATCGCCTCAACCAATGATTTTCTCACATGGGAGCAGTGTCTTGAGCGCACCAAAGCGCAAAGCCCCGAGCTGGCCGTGGCTCGGTCTGCGGTGCGCTCGCTTGAATACAGCGTGGCTTCGGCCAGCGCCGGCTTTCTGCCGAGCCTGAGCGCATCGGCCGGGTTCACGAAATCGGGCAGTGAAAATGATTCTAATTGGACTGAAAGCGACCGCACAACGGCCGGGCTGAGTCTGAGTCAGGATCTTTTTTCGGGCGGCGGCAACCGTGCGCAGCGCAAGCGGGCACTGGCCCGTTTGCAGGTGGGTAACGAGCAGTACCGCAAGACCCTCTCGGATGTCGAGCTGCGGGTGCGTCAGGCCTACATCGAGGTACTCTATACTCAGGATCTGATCGAGCTGACGGAAAAAATAGCGGACCGACGCGCCAACAATGTCCGTTTGATTCAGTTGCGGTTTGACGGCGGCCGCGAAAATGCGGGGTCGCTCGCACGCAGCAAGGCGCAGCTTTCCCAGGCTCGATACGAAGTCCGCGAAGCGCAGCGATCGCTCATCTACGCCCTGCGCAATCTGGCCGCGGCCATGGGGCAGATGGAGCCTGCCGTGGGTGCCAGCGGCGAACTGAACGCCGGTTCGCCCGAGGAACTGGTTCAGCTCGAAAGCCTGATGAAGCAGACGCCCGATTATGAAATTGCCGCCACTCAGATTGAAGCCGCCCGACAGGGGCTGGTTGTGACGCGTAGCGATCAGTTTCCTTCCGTTGCGCTGAATGCCTCGGCCGGACTGGGGGGCGATCGCGATCTGGATACCGGCAGTTGGAGTGTCGGGGTGAGGGCGTCGATACCTCTCTTTACCGGCGGACGGAACCGAGCCGATGTCGCTGCGGAAAAGGAAAGTGTTGTGCAGTCGGAATTGGATCTGATGAACAGGGCCAACGGCCTGATGGCTTCGCTGCAGCAGCGTTGGAATAACTACATGGATGCGGTCGATAACGAAATCATCCAGCAGGAACTGCTGGAGGCCGAAAAGCTGCGCGCCGAAATCTCGACGGCCAAATATAAACAGGGACTTCTGTCGTTCGAGGATTGGGATATTATCGAGAGCAATTTAATCAATCAGGATAAGGCCTATCTGCAGCGGCGACGAACCGCCGAACTCGCGCAGGCGAGTTGGAAAAACGCATTGGGCTGGAGCGAGTGGTATGTGGAGAAGGGCGAGTAATATGAAAAAAAAGACGAAATGGATTGTGATTCTGGCCCTGTTGGCTGGGGTGGGATATGGCTACTACCACATTAAAGTAAAAAAGAAGGCTGACTCCAAACCCGCCTATGATCGGGCGAAAGTCGAGATTCGGGATGTGCGCACCACCGTCGAGTCGACCGGTGAAATCCAGCCGCGCAACCGGCTTGATGTAAAACCCCCCATTGCCGGACGTTTGGAGGAATTGCTGGTTGATGAAGGAATTGCCGTGGAAAAAGGGCAGATCCTGGGCTGGGTGAGTTCCACCGAGCGCGCCACGCTGCTCGATGCCGCGCTGGCCACCAGTGAAGCGGAACTCGAATATTGGCAGGAACTCTACAAGCCCACGCCGCTCATTTCTCCGATCAAGGGGACAATCATCGCGCGCAACTTTGAGCCGGGGCAGTCGATCAATGCCAACGATGCGGTAGTGGTCATCGCGGATGATTTGATTGTTGTGGCCAGCCTCGACGAAACCGATATCGGTCTTGTGAAGCTCGGCCAGAAAGTGACCGTTCGGCTGGAGTCGTATCCCGACCGCGAGTTCGGGTGCGAGGTCGAAAAAATTGCTTACGATGCGCGCACGGTCCAGAACGTAACCATGTATGAAGTAGATGTTCGTCCCGATAACCTTCCGCGAGTGGCCCGCAGCGGCATGACCGCCAACCTTGAATTTGTGATCGAAGAAAAAACGGGAGCGCTCGTGATTCCTGCTTCGGCAGTGCAACAGGGTGGCTCCGGCTCCAAGAGCGGATCCAAGAGCAGCGCAAGTGGCTCGGGTGCGCCGGATCCCGAGCGGCGCGAAAGAATGCTGGCCCGCATGCGCGAGAACGGCATGTCGGAGTCGGAAATTCAGGAGCGGCTCGCCCGCTTTGCCGCCGGAGGTGGTCGTCGCGGGGGTGATAACCAAGACGGCGGCAAAGGCGGCAAGGCTGCGGCCGGAGCGTATGTCCTGACCGATTCCGGGGATGCCGAAAATCCGGACCGGAAACCCGTCAAAACCGGTATTAGTGACGGTTCCTACACCGAAATCCTTGAAGGCCTCGCGGAAGGCGATGAAGTCCTTATCCAGAAAATAAAGATCAGTAACAGTGGCTCATCGGGAGGCAGCAATCCATTTATGCCGACACGTATGGGCGGCGGAGGCCGCCGTTAATGATCAAAGTCGAAAATATCTGCAAGGCCTATCAGATGGGTTCGGTCGAGGTGCGCGCGCTCGATGGTGTATCGCTTACCATCGAGCAGGGCGAATATGTGGCCATCATCGGTGCTTCAGGATCCGGCAAGTCGACGCTGATGCATATTCTGGGCCTGCTGGATGTTCCTGACTCCGGCACATTCGAGATTGACGGAACGGATGTCACGAAGTTTTCCGACACCGAGCTGGCCGCCCTCCGTAACCGGGTGATGGGCTTTGTCTTTCAGCAGTTCAATCTGCTGCGGCGCACCAGCGCCCTTGAAAATGTCGCTCTGCCGCTGATTTATGCGCGCAACGGAAAACAAAGTGACGCCGCGCGGAATATGCTGGATCTCGTGGGGCTTTCGGACCGGATCACGCACCACCCGAACGAACTTTCCGGCGGGCAGCAGCAGCGTGTGGCGATCGCCCGTGCGCTGGTCAACAATCCCTCTATCATCCTGGCCGACGAACCGACCGGTAATCTTGATTCGCGAAGCGCGAAGGAAATCATGGAGGTCATGAGCGAACTGCACGCGCGGGGACTTACCATTTTGCTGGTCACACACGATGCCGATGTGGCCAGCCATGCGCAACGCATCATTGAGATCAAGGACGGCAAGATTCTGGCCGATCTGAAGAATCCGGATGCGCCCGAAATTCCGGCCGTGGAGCAGGAGGATGAGCCACCGGCGGCGGTTAAGCGCGCATCCCTGCATGCCCTTCATGAGGGGTGGATTCTTGTAAAGCAATCGGTGCGCTCGCTGCTGGCCAACAAGGTGCGCACGATGCTTTCGGCCCTCGGTATCATGATTGGTGTCGCGGCCGTGATCGCCACCATTGCCATTGCCAACGGCGCCAAGGCCCAGGTGGAAAAACAACTGTCGCGGTTGGGCTCGAACCTGTTGACCCTCTATCCGGAACGCCGATCACGAGGCGGCGTTAGCCAGGGCGCAAGCTCCCCCTCGCGTCTTTCGGAACAGGATGCCGCCGCCATCCGAAAGGAAGTCGCGCACGTCGAGCGTGTGAGCTCGACGGTCGATAACACTTCGCAGTTGAAGGCGGGGAATAAAAACTGGAGTTGCCGCGTGTCCGGTGTTGATCCCGACTATGAGCAGATGCGTTTTTATCAGCCCGATATCGGCCGGTTCTTTACGGAAGAGGAGTGCCGCCGCCGCGCGCGCGTGGCGCTGATCGGCCGTACGACGCTGAAAGAGCTTTTTGGTGAGGAAAATCCGATCGGGAAGGACATCAAAATCAATCGGCAGAGCTTTACGGTCATCGGGATTCTGCCGGAAAAGGGCAGCAGCGGTTTCCGCGACAACGACGATACGGTGATCATTCCGCTCCAAACCGCCATGTACCGATTGTTTGGGGAGAGGTATGTCGAGCGCATCGACATTCAGATCGACGCCGCATCCAACATGGAGCGCGCCCAGACCGACATCCTCGCCCTGATGGCCAAACGGCACCGCACGGGCACCCGCGAAAACCCCTTTACGATCCGTAATCTCGCCGAAATCCAGGACACCATGTCGGCTACCAGTAATACCATGGCGATATTGCTTTCGAGCATTGCCACGATTGCACTCATCGTCGGCGGCATCGGAATCATGAACATCATGCTGGTCTCCGTCACCGAGCGCACGCGCGAGATTGGCCTGCGCAAGGCCCTCGGCGCCCGGCGCAGAGACATCCTGCTGCAGTTCCTGATCGAGGCGCTGATCATCAGCTTCTTCGGCGGATGCGCCGGCGCGGGTATTGGGGCCGGCGCGAGCATCATTATGAGCAAGGTTTCCGGCTGGAGCGTTTTGATCACGCAGGAATCGATCCTGCTGGCTTTCGTCTTTTCCGCTGTGATCGGGGTTGTCTTCGGCATCTGGCCCGCGCGCAAGGCCGCGCTGCTTAATCCGATCGAAGCCCTGCGCTACGAGTAGTCTTATTGAACGAAGCCTGCCCGGTGGATTTCCAGACACAGGTTTTCAAACAACCGGTCAATGCATTTTCCGATTTCACGGTCTGTTGTTTTGAAGGGAGCCAGAAAAACCATGAACAGCTGTTTCGAGTGGTTCACTCGATCCTGGAGCGCAATTTTAACCTCCTTGCCGGTCGCCGGATCCTTCAAGACGGCCAGCATGCGGAAGGTGTCGGTTGTTCGGGAAGGAATAAGAAAAAGCGACAGCGCGGAAAGGGTTGGTTTGGCATCGCGGGTCTCCTTTTCGTTAATGACCGCGATGTAGAGCTGCAGATCGGTCGCCTTCAGATCGCCCGAGACAAACGAGAACATGCCGCAGGATTCCAGATGATCAAGGCATTGTTGTTTGAGATAGATCCGGTTTTGGGCATCGTTTTTCGACCAGCGTTCGCCATTGAGCTTGCCGGAAAAAACCAGGTCGGCAAAAATGGTTTTTTTATGCTGCGTGACGGGATAGCTGACCACCGGCTTTAGCTGGCCCGCATGGAATGACGATGCGCACCCGGAGAAAAGGCCCAAGGCGACAACCGCTGTAAATGATCTGAAACAAGGCTTTTTCATAAATGTTCCATTCCTTGGAATCCTAGCAGCAATTTTCCAGCCAGTTCAGGATTTGGGCCAGAACCTCTTGTTTTTCCGGCTCGTTATGAAGTTCGTGATAGAGGCCTTCCCATATTTTCAGCGTGCAGCCGGCGATGGTGTGGGCTGCAAATTCCCGTGCGGCCTCGGCTGATGTGATCCGGTCGGCATCCCCGTGCATCAGCAGCAGGGGCACGGGAAATTCAGCCGCATGTTTGAGGTTCCATTCACCGTATCGCAGCATGTTTACCGCAAGGCTCGGCGTAATCCGCTTATGGGTCAGCGGATCGTTGCGATAAGTGCGTATCACATTGATGTCGCGCGAAAGATCGGTGTCGTTGAGACCGCTTGAAATGGTCATGTTGATTTGAAGCGCATGCATGCTCCG
>JBFHPA010000096.1:0-8713 GCA_041592955.1 Pontiella sp. | reverse complement strand
TAGCATGAAGAATTTGAAAAGCAGGTGGGCTCTTTGCAGTTTGATTGTGTTGGGTTCGTTCGGAGCCGGGATCGCGAAGCCGCAACCGAATATTGTGGTGGTGCTGGCCGATGATGTCGGCCCCGGCGATATCGGGTTTTATCATCGTGAACGAACCGGAAAAAAAGAACTGTTTCCTACGCCGAATATTGACCGCCTTATTTCGGAGGGGATGCGGTTCGAAGACGCGCATTCCGCGGCGCCGCTGTGTGCGCCGAGCCGCTTCGGCATGCTGACCGGCAGCTATTCCTATCGCAATTACCAGCCGTACGGGGTCTGGGCCACTTGGGACAAAACGGGGGTGGATCCGAAATTTACCACCAGCGCGCGGATCGCGAAGGCGGCCGGTTACGCTACCGCCTTTTTCGGAAAGTCGGGCATGGGCGGCGATTTTACGGTCGTGGATGCGGATACCAAATTTTCGTGGAAGGATCGGCATAAAAAATATGATCTGGCCGACCGGACCAACGGACCGAATCAATGGGGTTTCGATTATTCCTTCGAACTGCCGGCCGGGATCCAGAATATGCCTTTTGCCTTTTATGAAAACGGTCGGTGGGTGCCGCTGAAGCCGGATTCCACCTGGAAACTGATCGGTCCGAAGCAGAATGCGTATGATGTCTCCCGGAAGCACAATGAGTTGAACGGGATGGGCGATTCCAACTGGGACCCGACCCTGGCCGGGCCGATGCTGGCTGAAAAAGCGCAGGCATATATTCAGCGACAAACCGCCGCGTCGCCGGATCAACCGTTCTTTCTCTATTACTGCACGCAGGCGGTGCACATTCCGCACACGCCGCCCGTGGAGCTCGACGGGGTGAAGATTGCGGGCACCACGACCGGACCACACGGCGACATGATTAAGGAATTGGACGTGCAAGTGGGCATGCTGATTAAATCGATTAAAAAAGCGGGAGTCTATGATAACACCCTGTTCATCTTCACGTCCGACAACGGTGGACTGGCGGCCGATCCCGAAGCCGAAGAGCTGGGGCACGATCCGACGAATGGATGGAACGGCCTCAAGGGGGCCGTCCGCGAGGGCGGGCATCGCATCCCTTTTGTCGCCGTCTGGCCCGGGGTGATTGAGCCGGGCTCGCAGTCCGATGAAACCATCACCGCGCTCGATGTGGTGGCCACGCTTGCGGCGGTTACCGGGCAGGAAATTTCGCGCGATCAGGTAATGGATTCGGTGAACCTGATGCCTTTGCTGAAACAGGAAAAGGGTGCGAAGGGGCACGCGGTGCTGGTGCATTATTCCCAGTCAGGAAGCGCCGCCTTGCGGCAGGGTGATTGGAAGCTGCACGTTCAGGGAAAATATCTGAAAAACCTGAAACCGACGCGGCTCTATAATCTCAAAACCAATTCGATCGAGGATGAGTCGAAAAATCTGCTGAGCAACCCGGAATATGCCGAGCGTGCACAGCGGATGCTGAAAACGCTTCAGCGCTCTGTTAAGGAGCCTACAGCCACACAGGCTTTTGTGCCCAGGCCGTAAATTTCGAACTCTGCGCGTCCAGTGTTTGGAGCTCAGCCGACCTCGAATCTGATGAAATGAAAAAGTAACTGGAATATACCTCGGGTGGCCATCCAGTCGGCGCCGATGCCGGAAGCGCTCCGATTGATACCGATTTCGACTCGGCCGCCAACCGTGTATCCGCTGAAGAAAACCCTGAGCAATTAATATCGCAGAAAACGAGTCAATAGGGTACCATGTTTGCTCGTATGTAAGGAGTTTAGCATGAAGCACAAAGGGATGATCATTGCGCTTTCGCTCGTTGGCGTTTCCGCTTTTGCAGCGGAGTTGCCGAATGTGGTTATGATCATGGCGGACGACTGGGGCTGGTCGGACATTGCGGCGTATCGCCGTGCGCAGGGACTCAACGATCCGATTCCGACGCCGAACCTTGATCGCATGGTGGCGGGCGGCATGATGTTTACCGATGCGCATTCGCCGGCCGCGCTCTGCGCGCCCACACGTTTTTCCATGATGACCGGTTCGAATCCCTACCGCAACGGCATGCAGTGGGGCACCTGGGGCTTTACGGCAACCAGCGCTTTTTCCAATGGCCGGAACCACATCACGGTGGGCGAGATTGCCAAGACCGCGGGCTACCGCACCGCCTTTTTCGGTAAGATGCATTTTGGCGGCGGTGTTACGAACTATGAAAACACGATGCCGAATTTTCCGACGACCTACGGCTTTGATTATGTCTTCTCGACGCACGGCGGCATTCAGGATCCGCCCTACCTCTATTTTGAAAATGACCGTTTTGTGAAGATTGATTCCGCATCTCCACTGAATCCGTCTGCTCCCGGCTTCAATGCCGATCTGAAGGAGTGGGCATCGGGGAATTACACCATCGCGAACGGCACGGGAAATATTCAGAACAGCCATGCGGGGACCGGCGATGTAAACTGGAACTCGAGCCAGAACGGGATCATCAACTCAAAGAAGGCCGCGGCGTTTATCGGGGACCACCTGGCCAACCATCCCGACCAGCCGTTCATGATGTACTACTGTACGCCGCAGGTTCATGTGCCGCACACGCCGCCGATCGATTTTAATCCGAATGCGGATGGCACCCCGCATGCGACCAACGATGCGGACTTCGTGCAGGTACAGGGGATTACCGGTGGAACCGAAATTGCCGACATGATCCATGAGTTGGATCTGCAGGTGGGACGGATCATCAATGCGCTTGAAGATCCGAACGGCGATGGAAATGTTGAGGACAGTATCCTGACCAACACCTTGCTGATGTTTACCTCCGACAACGGCGGGCTGTCGAAAGACCGGGGTCTGCCCGGCTATGATTCAACAGGCGTCCTGCGCGGCTTCAAGGCCAGTTCATACGAGGGCGGTCATCGCGTGCCGTTTGTCGCCATGTGGCCGGGAATGATTGAAACCAATTCGGTGAGCGATCAGCTGATCTGTGGTTCCGATTGGGTGGGGCTGATGTATGCGCTGACCACCAACAGCATGGCGGCCGATCAGGCGATGGACTGCGTAAATATTCTGCCGACCCTGCTGGGCGAACAGCCGGAAAGCGAACCGCTTCGCGAGTTCCTGATTTTGCAGGGGCACAATGTGAGCAAGTCCGACAATTCCTACATCATGCGCCAGGGCGATTATGTCCTGCTGATGGATGACAATCGCACGCCGGTCGAGTTTTACAATCTCTCCACCGATTTTTCGCAGGAAACCAACCTGATTGCGGAAGCGTCGGAACAGGTGCGCATCGCCGATATGGAAACCCTCTTCAAACAACACGATCAACAGAATGAACCACGCTCCACGCCGGCCTATACAGCCCCGGACGTCCATCCGCCGCTGCCCAATCCGGCCGGTTTCGCGGTGGTTCCAACTGCACAGGGCTCTTCTTCCATTACGATGACGGCCGAAACGGGGGCTGATGCCAGCGGACCGGTGGAATACCGCTTCACCGAAACGAGCGGCCACGAAGGCGGTTCGTTCTCGGGCTGGCAGCTTTCGCCGAACTTTGTGGACGGCAGCCTGCTCCCGGGGCTGACCTATTCCTATACCGTCCAGATGCGCGATGCCCTCGGCCATACCGGATCGGTGAGCGCCGGGTTTGTGGCCACCACTTCAACCAACAACGCCATTCTGTTTGATGACTTTGAAACATCGGTGGATGCCGGTGATATTACCGCTCCTCCGTATCCGGTCGGCTTGTGGCACCATCAGGGCACCAACAACTGGGCAAAGGATGATTCTTCGGCTGATACCTCCGTCCAGATTGGAGACTACAACGGCGTTGCGGGAAACGAAATGCGCATCGGGTGGGGCTATGACGAAGTGGTGACGCTTTATTCAACCACCACGACGATTGATACCAACCGGACCTATACGTTCAGCGGTGACTGGGAGGTCGGCAACACCCTCGATGTTCCGCGCGGCTTTATTGCCGGCCTCGCCGAATTCAGCGCCGCAGACGGAGCGCTCGTCCAGCGCCTGATGCCCGACACGCTGGTGTTCGGCAACACGAATGCGCCTTCGATTGGCGAAACGGGGACGTTCAATGTGTCCATAACTCCTGCGGAGCTGGCTGTCGCCGGCATAACGGATGGAAACCGGATCGGCGTCTTTATTCATCACGACGACGGCGCCACGCTTTACGATGACGACCAAACCCTGCGGAACGATGTCTACTATATCGGCAATGTGCTGCTCGCGACGGACTCCGAAGGCATGTTTGCCCAGTGGCTGATCAACTATGGCGTGTCCGGCGGAACCAACGATCCCGACGAGGATGGTCTGGTCAATCTGTACGAGTTTGGCGTGGGGGGCAACCCGACCAATCCCGGTTCAACCGGGCATACGCCAACCTATGCGAATGCCTCCAACACCTTCCGCTATGTTTATCCGCGCCGGCGCGCTTCGGGATTGAATTATTGGCTGGAAACCAGCGACAACCTGCTTTCCAATGACTGGAGCAACAGCGGCTATACCGAACTTCCACTGACGGGAAATATAAATGCCGACTTCGAGGCCGTCACCAACGAACTTCCAACCGATGGAAGCCGGACCTTCATCCGTCTTAAAATCGAGGAGTAGACTTGAAGATACTGCAGACAAGAATCGCTAGGCTCCTGGTCGCTGCTCTCCTTGCCGCAGCGGGTGCGGAAGCCGGGTTGAAGGTGGTCGATATCGATGCCGGCGCAGAGCAGCATACCGTCACAAAGATGGCGATGGGTACGGGGCTGGTCTATTCCTGGTATGCGGACGCGATGTTTGCCGATGGGGAAGTGGCGCACATCATCAAGGATATCGGGCTGGGAGCATTGCGCTGGCCGGGCGGGGCGGTGGTGACCTATTACCACTGGGACAATTTGAATGGGCAGGGGTGGATGGACCACTGGAACCCGGGCTACGACACCGCCAAAGACCAACCTCCCGAAAATTACATGGATCTGGATGAATACCTCGCGCTGATCGATGAAACCGGTGCGGAGATCATGCTGGGCGTCAACATGAGCTCGGGCATCGAGTGGAACCGGGAGGCGGAGGGTATTGCTGAAGCGAGCAATCTGATGGTCTATTGTCAGTCGCAAGGCTGCGACGTGAAGTATGTCTACTTCGACAACGAAAACTTCCAGGACGGCAACAACTATAACCGCGACGACGACGGGGACGGCGAAGAATGGAATGCCGCGCTCTACGCGCAGCAGTTCAACCTGTATGCCGCCGCGGTCAAAGCCACGTTTCCGAATGCCAAGCTGATTGCCAATGCCCGCAATAACGTGACCGGCGGAGCTTTTCTCTCGGACATGCAGACCATGCTGTCGATTGCCGGAGCCAACATTGATTTCGTGGACCTTCATTATTACTGGCAATGGAACAGCGCGTCGTGGTCCCTGTGGAAAAGCCAGACTCCGATGACGCGCAACGGATCGCAGACCTATCAGGCCGCCATTGAGTATGCCAATGCGCTGTTTGCATCAGAAGGCTATCCGCATGTGCGCGCGGCGGTGCTGGAGTGGAACACCGGACCCGGACCGTGGACCAGCGATCCCGACCACACCAATTTCAAGACGGCGCTGATGCAGACTGAAATGCAGATGCAGTTCCTGCAGGCCGGACTTGATATCGGCCTGCTGTTCACGCTCGAAAGCACGATGATTGCACCCGCTGAAGATAAACATGTGATTCGCAACGGTGATGCGAATGCCACGGCACTGTGGATGTGGCTTTTTTCCAAGGCGAGCGGTATGACCGTGGTGCAATCCTCCTCGCCGGGCACCGGCATTTACAGTCTCTCCGTCAAAGGGGCCGGTGGCGAGCTGATCACCTATCTGCTGAACAAGACCGATACCGACCACAACATCGAATTTAATCTGACCGGCTACACAGTTAATGAGGTCAGCGAAGCGTGGCGCTTTCATGATGAGGGCAACGGCAAAGGCGCGCTGATGAAGATCGGTATCTGGGAAACCAACGGGAAAAAGCGAACCACCTTATGGGCCAACTCGCTGAATATGGTGGGCTTCAACTATCCCGCAGCCGATATGCCCGCCCGCCCGGTCATCAAGGCCCCGCAGGTCGAACCGATTGCAGATGGCCTGCTGATTGGATGGGACGGTTCGACGGGTTCGGCCGACTTTACCGTGCCGGGTATCTCCGGCTTCTTGTTGGATGGGCAGCTGGTTGATGTGGACAGCAGTGCCGGTTCGACCGACGGCACCTTTGGCGTCTCCGCTGGAGGAGCTGCAACAGCACTGACCGCCTATTCGGTTCGGGGAACCAATTCACAGGACACGTTGATCTTTTCCGTGCGCAACCTGTCCGGCGCGCCGCTCCGCCTCGATACCGTGCATTTTGATTATTCATCGTGGTTCGTCAATTCACCGAAGGATGTCACCCTGTATTATGCGTCCGGCGATTTAACCGGAGTCACAAACGGGACCATCGTGCAGTCCGTCAGCGGGTTGTCCAACACGGGGAAAAGCGGTAATTATCCCGACTTCGACTGGTCGCTTTCCGGTCTGGCCGACCGCGTGCTGGATCATGGCGAAGAGGTGTACTTCAGCCTGACGGGATCCAATGCCGGGGCAGACTGGGCAAACGGCGCATTCGACAATGTGGCCGTCTCCGGCGGCACGGTTCCCAATACGGTCGAATCCGTGCTGGTTTCATGGCGCGCCGAAACCGGCCGGGAATACACGGTGATGAAAACCGGCAATCTGGTTTCCAATGATTGGACTTCCGCGTCCAGCACAATGAAGGGGCGCCCCGGCGACATGTCGGTGCCCGTTGACCTTGAAACTCCGGGATTTTACCGATTGGATATCGAGCCATAATCTGCGCTTTTGGCATAAGTATTTGTACATAATAGCCTTGCATCAGATGGTAAAATATACTACATATTTTTCCGGTTTCGGTTTTAGTGGTTATTAAGCATAGGCGGAGGAGCAGGCATGAAAAAGATGATGATAGCGGTTTCCCTGATCGTATTGGGGACTTCGGTCGTGCAGGCCGATATCGTGGCTGATTTTGTTACTGATGGAGGGTTTGAAGCGCTCTCCACAGCAAACAGTCCCAATTTGGATACGACGCCCTGGTTTACCAAAGATGAATCCAATAATTTCTCGATACAGCGCGAGGATACTATTGTCAATAGCGGGACATATGCGGTCGCCTGGCAGTATTATTTTAACGACCCTTCTCTTATTCAGACTCTTGGCGTCCAGGTGGAAGCCGGCAAGGATTATGAAATTGATTTCTGGCATGCGCTTGGAGAACAGAGCGGGAATACCGCTCACACCAATGCCACGGCATTCAATGTATCGATTTGGACCAGTGCCACGGTGGATGGAACCTACACGTATGCTGCAGGAAAATTCGGTATTGCAGCTACTGCTCTCGACGGCACATACGAAAACTATAATGATGTGTACGGCGCTAGCGCTCTTTCCGCTAAGGTAGGGGAATACATGCAGCTTCGCTTTGTGAAAACCGATGTCAACACAACCCATCGTATTTTCGTCGATGATGTCTCCTTTGGTGCAGTGATTCCGGAGCCGGCAACCATCGGCCTGGTGGGCTTGGCTGGCATAGGCTTGATTGCCGCGCGGCGCTTCAGGAAGTAGACCGTGCCAACTTTCTAAACAGCCGGTCGTTGCGGCCGGCTTTTTTTTGACATTCCGGCGATTGGCTACACCACTTTTATTGAAGGTCTGTATGCGCCCCTGGCGTAATGAACGCTATTTTGAGCAGGAGTGTCTACTCTGTTGGGCTGTCCGAGGGAGGATTATGATATTTAGCAGCTTGGTTGGAATAGCGTTTTTTCTGATGGGAGGCGTGGTCGCATCTCATGCCGCGGTGGTGAGTAACTGTTTCGCGGATGCGGGCTTCGAGGCGCTTGACGGCAGTTTCCCGTCCTATGAGCCCAACGCCGGAACCACCCCCTGGTTTACGACGGGTGAAAACGCCGATGGCAGTTTCAAGGCGACTACGAACGAAGCGAACAGCGGAAGCCAGTCCGTTGTATTCGACTGGTATGGCGACAGCGGGGCGATTGTGCAGGATCTGAATGCGCTGGTGGACGCCGGCATCACCTACGAAGTATCGCTCTGGATGCTTACGGCGGAGCCCAGTGCAAACGGTGTGCACGTCAATCCGCCCACGCTGAACATCGGCCTCTACACCAGCACCAACAGCGGTGCGTCGTACCAGTTTGCGCAAACGCTTTACACTGGTGCGCTGAACAGCACCACGAATGTGTGGGAGCAGTTTTCGGTTGCAGTGGACGGCGCTGCTCTGGCGGCTTTTGCGGGGCAGGATATGCAGATCCGCTTCAACAAACCCAATGCGAACACCACGCACAAAATCTATATCGACGATGCGGAATTCGGCGAAAAAATATCCGATCCGCCGGCGCCCAACCAGTTGCTCGATCCCGGGTTCGAAGCCATTACGGGCAATGAACCCAACGACAATACTGCTCCGTGGCTGACGGTCGGCGAGGGTCAGAACGGCAGCTTTGTGACGGGAACCGATAAAGCGCACGATGGAAGCCAATCGGCCAAATTCACTTTTTATTTCGATGATGGCTCCATCGTACAGAATCTGACCAACCGGATTGATGCGGCCACAGATTATGCGGCATCGGTCTGGCTGCTGACCGATGAAGCGAGCACATCGGGGAGTCAC